>NZ_CP043661.1:6630985-6936149 GCF_014217565.1 Kribbella qitaiheensis | reverse complement strand
CGTGATCGCCGTGCGCGAACAGCAGCCGCTTCGGCCCGGTCAGCCGCGTGAAGAAGTCCGTGTACTGCGTGGGCGGGAAGATCGAGTCCTCGAAGGCGTTCGCGAGGAACACGGCCGGATGGTTGGCGTTGATCCGGTCGACCATGGTGGCGGCGGACCGCACCGGACCGATCGCCTCGGCCTCCGCGATCGCACCGTCGAAGTCACCGCTGACGAACTTGGTCTGCAACGACTGCATCTCCGGACCCGGCCGGCCAGTGATGTTGCCCAGAGCAAGGAGTGCGGCAACCGACTGCAGATTGACCGTATCGTTGGGATTCAGCGACGCGAGCAGGTCCGCCCAGCCGCTCATCGCGCCGACCGCCTTGATCCGGGGATCCTGCGCCGATGCGAGTAGCGAGATGCCGGCGCCGTACGAGATGCCGACCGCCGCGACCCGCGAAGTGTCCGCGGGGGTGTGCTCACCGGCCCAGTCGATCACGTCGCTGACATCGGCGACGGTCGGCGGACCCGCGATGTCGATCCCGCCCGCCGAGTCCCAGAAGCCGCGGCTGCTGTACGAGATGACCTGGAAGCCGGCCGTCGCGAGCTTGCTGCCCTGACCGACGTACTCGAGGTTCGGCACGCCCCAGCTCGACGGCATCACCACCAGCGGGAACGGCCCGCCGCCCTGGCCGGTCGGGGTGAGCACAACGGCCCCGAGCTCCGTCCCACCGTCGCCGGGGATGCGCTGGTACGCCGTACTGAATCCTGGCGCGGCTCCGGCCTGGACCGGGGCGAGACCGACGCTCGCGACGATGAGGGCAAGGGCGATCACGAGTCTGCGCATCGGTGACCTCCGACTGGTTACTGGGCGGTTTTACCGAAGAGTAACCACGAAGTTACCGCTGTGTCACTAGCTCGGCACTTTGCGTCAGAACGCGTCGACCTTGGTCGCCTCGACCGACCAGGACCAGAGGCGTTTCGCCAGCTCGGCGTCCTGGGCAGTCCTGGTCGGGCTGACGAGCTTCGGCGCGCCGCGGTACTCGAAGAAGGACGGCCCGACGTACGAACCGGGTCGGAGGTCGGGCAGCGTCGCGGCGTACAGGCTCGGCATCGCGCCGGCCGCGGCGGACTGGGCGACGAGCTTCGTGCCGAACCCGACCAGCCGCGATTCAAGGGTGGCGCCGCCGAGTGAGGCACCGGCGGCCTGCAGGTTGGTGGAAGCGAAGCCCGGGTGTGCTCCCGCGCTCAGCAGGTTCGAGCCGGCGGCCCGGGCGCGCCGGTCCAGCTCGAGCATGAAGAGCAGGTTGGCGAGCTTGGACTTGCTGTACGCGTCCCATTTCCGGTAGCTGCTCTCGGCCCTGAAGTCGGCCTGGCTGATGCCCCGAACGGTCTTGTGCATGAACGAGCTCAGCGTCACCACGCGCGGTTGCTCGGCCCGCAGAAGGAGCGGCAGCAGGCGCGCGGTGAGAGCGAAATGCCCGAGATGGTTGGTGCCGATCTGCAGCTCGAACCCATCGACGGTCTGCCGGTACGGCGGCGCCATCACGCCCGCGTTGTTCACCAGCAGGTCGAGCGGCTCGGTCAGATTGGTGGCGGCTTTCGCGACGCTGTGCAGATCCGAGAGGTCGAGATCGAGCACTTCGGGTCTGGGGCGACCGGAGGCGGCCGCGAGGCTGTCGGCTGCTCTCGCGGACTTCTCCGGGTTGCGCGCGGCGAGGATCACCTCGGCGCCGTGCTTCAGCAGTTCGAGCGCGGTCTCGTAGCCGAGTCCGCTGGTCGCGCCGGTGACGAGGGCGCGACGTCCGGTCAGGTCAGGGATATCCGCAGTGCTCCAGCTCATGCGCCCACAGTAGTCGTGGGCGCATGAGCCTCGGCATTTAGCTACGACAGGATCTTGCGCGCCTTGAAGGCGGCGGTCACCTGGTCGGCGGCCGCCTTGCCGTAGAGCAGGCGAGCGGACTGCACGGTCACCCGGGCAGCGTCGGCGAACGAGGTGTCCGGCGCGTAGAAGAACGTGCCCTGCAGGATCACCTTGTTGGCCTTGGTCCGGCCGAGCGACTTCTGGATGTCCCAGAGCGCGTTCGACCAGATCTCACCGTCGTCGTGCACCTCACCGTCGATGTCGTCGGTGGTCTTGCCGGTGTCGGTACGCCGCAGGCAGTGCTTCGGGCCGTCGGTGTACGACGTGGCGTCCCAGTCCATCACGCACGGGATGTCGTAGTTCTTGCTGACCGGCATGGACTGCTGGACCGCCCAGTAGTCACCGAAGCCCTCACCGATCGCGCCGGCCCTGCTCCGACTCACCGAAGCCCGGAACGACGTCGTCCTGGATCGCGTGACCGTACTCGTGCCAGATCACCTCGGCGTCCTCGGCGTCGTCGACGCCACCCTCGCCCATCGTGATCATGTCCGTCGACGGGTCGTAGAACGAGTTGTCCCCGGTGAAGGTGTTGATGGAGAAGTCCTGCGACTCGTTGTTGACGTCGGTGAAGCCGAGCGAGTGGATGTACTCCTGGGTCTGGTTGACCTGGTAGTACGCCTCTACCTGCTCGAACTTGTCACTGTGCCGCTGGAAGACGAACGTGTTGGTCTTGCTCGACGCGAGGCCACCCTTGGCTTCCTTGATGTTGACGTAGGGGCCGTTGAGCTTGCCGGAGCCGTCGAGGTTGCGCAGGATGACGTTCTTCTGCGCCAGGAACAACGCGTCCTGGTTCTGGTCGTTCTGGTCGGTCAGGTTCTCGTTCTTCAGCGTGACGACCGGGTTCGGGTCGAAGACCGAGCCCTTGCCGTCGACGTTGTCGCTGATCACCTTCGAGTCCACGACGGTGCCGGACTTGGCGTCGACCAGCGAACGGCTGACGCCCTCGCTCGAGCGCGACGTGACGTTCCAGACCAGCCGGGCGTTCGTGCCGCCGATGACGGCGAGCTGGGCTGCGCCCTGCGACGCGGTCGGCGTCGGCGTACCGCTCTTGTTCGGCGCGGCGATCCGGTTCCGGGCGGCGCGGGCTGTCACGACCGTGTTGGCCGACGAGGTCGCCGTTGCCGCAGGCACCTTCGCAGACACGTCCAGCGAGTCCGGTACGGCGTCGCGGCCGTCGGAGACCTGGGTGACCTTGCCCGACTTGTCGACATGCTGGGCGTAGTACCCGTTGATGACCGGCAGGCCCTTGAAGGTCTGCTGGTACCAGTAGTGCTTGCCGAGCAACGACGTCTTGGTCTTGATCAGCTTCAGGTTGCCCGGTACCGCGTTGGTGCTGGTGGCCTTCGCCGGCGCCGCCCCCGCTGCGCTGGTGAAGGACATCCCGAGTGCCAGTACCGCCGCTGAGGCAGTGATGGCCGCGACCGCCTGGCGGCGGCGCACGTGCTTCGTCATACTCATTCCCTCCCAAGGTGGACGACCGTGGTGGTACGACTACGATCCGTCGCGACCCTAGTTCGCCGAACACCCCGCTGGGAAGCAAAACCTGGCGTCATTGCGGCGGGGCAAGGGAAAACATCTAGTTTTCGCGGCTGGTCTTCGATGGTGTCGTCGGCCCAGTTCCGCCACGAGTGGAGGACAGGAACTGGCCTGATCTCTTCCTAAGGTTGGTCCCGACCGTAGGAGAGGATCAGGCATGTCGAAGTTGAGTCTGCGAGCCCTGAACCGCGCCACCCTGGAGCGGCAATGGTTGATCGAGCGCCGTAGCGCTTCCGCGTTGGAGGCGATCGAGCACCTGGTCGGCATGCAGGCCCAGATCCCCCTCTCGCCGTACGTCGGCTTGTGGTCGCGCCTGGTCTCCTTCGAACCGTCCGAACTGGCAGGGCTGCTCGAAGATCGGCAGGCCGTCCGCGGTTCGATGATGAGGGCAACGATCCACCTGATTTCGAGCCGCGACTTCCTGGCGATCCGGCCGCTCGTGCAACCCCGCCTCGAGCGAGAGGTCTTCGCGAACCAGACCTACGGCCGCAAACGCCTGGAAGGCCTCGACCTGGACGCCGTGCTGGCCGCCGGCACAGCCAGGATGGCGACCTCACCCGCGACGGCATCCGAGCTCCGCGAACACCTCCAGCCGCTCTGGCCCGATCGCGACGCCCCGTCCCTCGCACACGCCGTACGCTGCCTGCTCCCCACCGTCCAGATCCCGCCCCGGGGCGTCTGGGGCAAGGGCGGCAACCCCACGATGTCCACCGCCTCCCTCTGGCTGGGCTCTCCCCCGAACCCCTCGCCTTCCATCGACCAGCTCGTACTGCGTTACCTCGCAGCCTTCGGGCCCGCCTCGGTCGCCGACGCCCAGTCCTGGTCCGGCCTCACCCGTCTAGCCGAGGTTTTCGAACGCCTGGACCTCCGCACCTACACGGACGCATCCACCGGCCGGGAACTCTTCGACCTCCCCACGATCGAACTCCCACCCGAGGACCTCTCCGTCCCCACCCGCTTCCTCCCGGAGTACGACAACCTCCTGCTGGGCCACGCCGACCGGAACCGCTGGATCGCCGACGCCCAACGCGAACGCCTCCAGATCTCCGAGGTGCTCACCCGCGGCTCGGTCCTCTGGGACGGTCGCGTCACCGCAATGTGGAAACTCCTCAAGCGCGGCAGGAAGCCCGCCGTACTGGAGATCGAACCCCTCGCCAAACTAACCGCCCAAGCCCGAGCCTCCATCACAACCGAAGCCACCGGCCTACTGTCGTTCGCCGCACCCTCGAGCTCGACCTCGACCCCTGGCTCGGCCGCACCCTCAGCCTCCGGCTCCTCCGCGGCCTCCGCCTCGTCGCCCTCCGCTGCTTCTTCGGCCACCGCCACCTCTTCGCCCTCCGCCGCGCCTTCACCCACCGCCGCGCCTTCGCCCACCGCCGCCTCCTCGCCCACCGCCGCTTCTTCGCCCTCCGCCACCTCTTCGCCCACCGCCGCTTCTGCGAGCTCCGCCGCCGAGATCAGATTCCTCGGATGACCCACCCGCTCACCGGAAGGTTCGTAGCGTGACAACTCTTTCCCGGCGCGCGCTGAACCGCGCCACCCTCGACCGCCAGTGGCTCCTCGAACGCCACCCCGCAACCGCCCTGGAAGCGATCGAACACCTCACCGGCATGCAGTCCCAGGCCCCCCTCGCCCCCTACACCGGCCTCTGGACCCGCCTCACCAATTTCACCCCGGCCGAACTCGTCGACCTGATGACCGACCGATCGGTCGTCCGCCTCGGCCTGATGCGTGGCACCATCCACCTGGTCACCGCATCCGATGCCCTAGGCATCTATCCCCTCCTGCGCGACATGCACCAGCGGCTACTGGCCTCGAACCAAACCCTCGCCCCGCTCCGAGCCACCCTCGATCTCGACGCCCTGGCCGCAACCGCCCACCGCCTGCTCTCAACCTCACCCCTCGACGCTGCCTCCCTAGGCACGTCCCTCGCCCAGGAGTTCCCCAGCCACGACCCAGCCACCCTCTCCCGCGCAGCCCGCGACCTAATCGCCGGCGTACAGGTCCCACCCCGAGGCCTCTGGGGCAAAGGCGGCAACCCCATCATCACCACCCTCGAGTCCTGGCTGAACCGCCCCCTCACCCCACACACCCTCGAGACCCTGGTCCTCCGCTACCTAGCCGCCTACGGCCCCGCCACCCCTCTAGACATGCAGCAATGGTCCGGCCTGACCCACCTCACAGAAATCTTCGACCGCCTAGGCCCCAAACTCCGCACCTACCACCAAGAGGACTCCACCCGCCCCCTCTACGACCTCCCCACCATCACCCTCCCCGACCCGGACACCCCCGCCCCCATCCGTTTCCTCCCCGCCTTCGACAACCTCTACCTCTCCCACACCAACCGAACCCGAATCCTCCCCGACTCCGCCCGCCCCCACATCTTCACCAAAAACGGAATCATCAAGCCCACCCTCCTCCAAAACGGCCACCCCACCGCCACCTACACCATCACCAAATCCCACCTCACCATCACCCCCATAACCCCAATCCCCTACTCCACCCACCCCCAAATAGAAACAGAAGCCCACGCCCTCCTCACCTTCCTCTCCCCCACCACCACCCCCACCCTCGAATTCCTCACCACCCCTAACTAACGCAGAACAGCCCGACTCCAAAGGAATCGAGCTGCTCACCAATCACTATCGGAAAAGCTTCATCGCATCGGCCGAGGTGCGCTAGCCGCTGCCCTCCAGCGCCTGAACGCGCTCCACCACTGACGGCGTGCTCGACATCAACTGCGACCGCCGACTGCCGCCCCGCCCCAACGTCTGCTGATGCTGCATCTGCCATCCATAGAACACCTGCACCAACGTCGCGCCATACCCCATGACCGCCGCCCGCCGGTCCGCCTGCTTGACCTCTCGCCGACTCAGCCAGGCAAGAATCGGCGGAGCGACGAACGGAGTCAAGAACAGAAGCGGGAACGTGATGCTTTTGCCGAAGGTCAGCACCGCGAGGAGGATGCCGAGGTACGCGATCAGGAGGAAGCCGCCAATGGCACATCCGACGGCCGGAACCGCCCTCATCAGCCGCACGATCGCCCGCACCGCGATCAAGGCGCACCGCGCTGGGATCGAATACCAGAAGCTGAGCAGACTCAACCAAGTTCGACCGCCTAGATGGTGGCTCAACTCGTGCGCGATGACTGCCTCCAGGTGCGAGCCAGGCAACGTGTACAGAGCCCACCTGGTGACAGCGACGGTGTGACCAGGAGTCGGACTCGCATTGACCTCGTCTGACTCCTGAATCCATAGAAAGTACTTGGCAGTATCGACACCAGCGCGTACAGACGCCTGCTGCCAGACGGGAACAAGCCTCTGCTGCTCTACCAAAGTTGGCTTCCGCAGTCTGAACAAATACCGGGCGACCAGATCCTCGACCGACCGAAGGAAGACCACGGCACCGGACAGAACCCACAGGGCGACGAGGATCCAGCCCCACCCGAAGCCGACAATCCCTGCCAACCACGAGACGACCACGAAACTCCAGAAGAACCACGGCACAGCCGAGAGGAGTGCTGTCGCAGCGGAGATCTCGACCCGTCCGCGAGCCGTCGGCTGTGTTCCACCGCTGGGCGGCAACTGGGCTCGGGGTGGTGGCGGCGGGAGCGGGCTTGGGCCACCGAAGTACGGGGGTTCGGTTGGTTGCCAGGGGCCTTGGCCCGTCGGGCCGTTCTGATCGTTCGGATCATGCGGGCCGGTCATTGCACGCTCGCTTCCTCGGGCGGGGGATCACCATGGAACAAACTACGACCCTCGTCACCACAGCGAGACATGGACGTGGTCGAAGTGTCCGCCGGTCGCGTCGGTGGGGTTGTAGACGCCGCCTCCGTTGTACGGAATCCAGGTACCGCGGCGCGCAGACCAGATCTTCCCGTACCAGATCACGTAGTGAATGCCTGTTTGCCCAGCCGTCTGGACAGCCCAGTTGGCGATCTGGTCGCCCTTTGCCTTGGCGGTCGGAGATTTCCGCGCGTCGGCTCCGACCATCACGTCACAAGCCCGCCCCTTGGGGTGATCACTCGTGGGGTTCCAAACGTGCGCGTCCCAGCAGCTCAGGCTGAGCGTTCCGAGTGCCTGCCTGGCCTGCGCCACCCAGGCAGCAGTTCGTGGAGTGACCAAGCCGCCTGTGCCAGACGGATCTGTCACAGTCGCGTCCTGTGCGGGCCAGACACCGTTCACCGGTTTGCCTGCTACCAGTCCCTGCCCACAATCATTGTCCTCGGCGAAGTTCTCGTTGCCTTCGTTCGCTGGCGAAGTACCGGCCCGGCCGGCGTACGGATCCCCTGATCGGTTCAGGTCGATTCCCGCTGCTGCCGCAATGTCTCTGGCATCTTGTTCGTGCTTGGCGTAATAGTCCGGATGTCCTGAAACCTGGACGGCCTGAGCAGCATCGTTGTACGACATCGAAGGCCACCCGTCGATGTCGACCAACCCAGGCGGGTCCGGTGCTTCAGCTCCCCCGAAGAAGGCATTGGTCGAGTATCGAGGGTCGAGGAGCTCCGTCACCGTGCCCCAGCCGGCCGTCGGCCGCTGCTGGAACAGGCCGACCGAGTCCCTGTCGCCGTAGGTCAGATTCATCAGCTGTGATTCCTGAAGTGCCGTCATCAGCGCCACCAAGGTCGCTTGACCGGGCAGACCTCGACGAACGGCCACTTCATCGATGATCTTCGCGAAGCCGACCTGAATGCCACGCAACGGACCGTTTGCCCGCGGATCGCCTGCCTGACCTGGCGCCAGCGGCGAGCAGGCTGCCTGTGACGTGGTCCCGCCCCCGAAGGGAGCAAGCATCAGCAGGCTCACAACACCCACCAGCGCAAGCACGCCTCCCACCTTGAGCAAGATGCCTCTGCTCGCAAAGGTGACCGCCCTGCCGAGATCGCGCTCGTCGAACATCAAACCTCCCGCGTGGCGATCATGGGCCGGTCCCGCCCGATACGTCGCTGATCAGCCATTGGTCGTTCTGACCGATCACCGTGACGAGAAGAGGAACGTCGAATCGCTGGGCACCCTTGCCGGTGACGTTGATGGTGACCTTGACGAAGCGGGTGATCCTGGTCGGCGTATCCACCGGCGCGGCGTCCGGCATCGGAGAGCTGACAGGCGCCGCGAGCACCGTCGACTTGCCACCGTCGTTCTTGAGCGCCTCATAGGTAGGGTCACCGGCCGAGCTGAAGCTCGCGGCAACCTCAGGCGTCATGTACTTCGCACACTTGGCAACCAACGCCGCATAGGTCTCGGCGGCCGGATCACGGGTGTAGAACTCGCGTGCCCAAGCGCCGACCACCTCCGACGCTTTGGCAGTTACGCCGGCGCCGGGTCGGTTCGTCTGCGGCGGTGGTGTCGTCAGAACCGTCGACGGACCGCCGACCGGGAGGTCGGTGGAAGATTCACTCGAAGTAGGCGCTGTTGGGAGCACCACAGACTGGCCAGGAGTCAGGAGACCCACCGGCTTCTTGTCCGATGAGTCGTCGCCGCCGAGGATCCGCGGCAAGCCTCCACCAAGCCCGAGGATCACGATCGCCAGCAGGACCACGACCACCACGACGACTATCGGGCTCGTCGGCTCAGCCTGGCGCTGGTTTCGAAGCCAGTCCATCCGCTGGGCATGGTCATCACGTCGCCAGTTCTTCTTGGCCCGGCGGCGACTACGCCCGTCAAGCTCGTCGAGATCGTCCGGGTACTCGTAGTCGGAGCGCATCAACGATCGCCAACCGTCGGGCGCTTGAGGCTGCGGGCGATCTGACGACTGGTCGTAGTCGGCGGATCCCTCACGCTTGCCGGCCCGGTCCCCAGCACTGTTGCTCGATCCCTCCCGACGATCAGGTGTATCGCGCCGCTTGCGTGGCATCGTCAATCACCTGCGCGTAGGTACGTGGACGGTCACGCCGTCTTTCGTGAACGCGGAGTACTCACGGAAGCGACGCTGCTGCTGACCAGGCGACCGACGCCGGATCCTCGGAGCCTTCGGCGGCCCCTCCCGCAGGCTTGCCGAGGGCGCGCTGATCCGCGGCTCGTACCGAACGTCGCCGCCAGTACTTGGTTGCGGACGTCGGGAGTGGCGGCCCTTCGCCTCGGCCGATCCTGCCTTCGCCGAGCCACCACTGGAGGCGGTCGCCGGCGCCGCGCTAGCAGCCGACACCGAGATCGTCCGGCGACCTTCAGTTCTCGACTGCCCCCTTGCCCGGGCAAGGTTCAGCGCTGAGGTCGATCGCGTCGGACTCGTGCTGGTCCCGCGCCCCGAACCTCCCGCAGCGCCCTGCCCAGCAGCCGCTCCACCAACTGTCCCCGTGCCACCGTCGGCCTTCCGCCGATCGGGTCCAGCAGTCAGTTCGTAAGGACTACTACCAGCGCCCGCACGAGCTAGAGCGCCCGCTGCAGGTGCCTGCCTGTAGACCCGAACCGACGAAACTCGCTGTGTTCCAGCTTCGCTGGAGGTATTGCGGTCCCGATTCCGTTCCGTCAGCGCGGGGGCCGCTCCGCGGCTGCCCAACGCGCCCAGCAGTCGCCGGACCGCACCGGTAGCTCCCCGACGAGCAAGTCCGCCGAGCATCATGCTGCCCGCACCGGGCCTCATCATCGAGGTCAGGTTGTCCAAGAGGCGGCGCAGCCTGAATCCCGCGATCAGGACGGCGATCGCCAGACCACTGACCGGCAACCATCCGAGGCTGCCGCTCAAACTGAAGACCGCCGTGACCAGGGTGAGAGCCGTACCGAACACAAGCATCGCCAGGAATGACTGTAGGACCAAGCCGATGAGCGCCTCGAACCAGTTCAATCCCCATTGTCGAGGCCGACCCGGAATGATCCAAAGGCAGGCGAAAAATACACCGACGACGAGCAACAGCAGACATCCCACGAACGCCATCAATGCGGTAAACGCCAACGCGATGTTCAGGAAGGCGAACAGCGTGGCAGCAATGGCTGCCAGCATGACGACTCCGACGCGACCAAAGGCGTTGTCCCCCTTGGTCCATTTCACGGTCGCCGCGTCGCCGCCACCTTCCGCGGGAGTCACGACCGAGTCGATGTACTTATTTCGGGCGTCGGAATCTGTACCTGCCTCCAGCATCCCCTTGCCGTATCGCTGGCAGGCCGCAAGCGACCCGAATTCAGCAATGCACCACGGCGTGACAGCGAATCCGCGCCAACTCGCGTCTGCGGATTTCCTCAGCAAGTTATCGCGCGAGTTGCCACTGAATCCTGGCTCCGGCCAGGCGATCGGGCTTTGCATGGTTGGCCCCATCGCGTCGGACGAGGCACTCATCACCGCTCCGGCCCCCAGTTGCCGGGCGCCGTCTACTCCCTTGAGCCAGGTCGCCGGAGCGAGCGCGAAGCTGATGCTCAGCACGCCCGCGACCATTACCCACACCAACTGTCCGAGCGCACTTCCACTGCTCCGCCGTTGCGCATATGCCGCGATTGCACCGAATGCGAGCGCAGAGGGTAGTAGCCACCCAACCAACTGGGTGCTGGTCGCACCGATGGTGGTAGCGGTCGCATCCGTCAGCGGCTTGACGTCTGTGAAGGAGAAGAGCCACCAGCCGACCGAGATCGCGCCCCTAGTGATGGCAACGATGTACATCATCACCAGATGCGCATACCCGTTGAACACTGCCTGCAGCGGATCCCGAATGCTCGTGTCGAAATCGAGCCCGTAGACCATGGGGCTGAATTGTTCGAAGAGGGTTCGGGTGTCGCCGTGGGTTAGGTCTGGGGTGGGGAGGAGGTCGGCGAAGCCGGTGGGGTTGGTGGGGCCGGTGTTGGGGTCGGCGGCCAGGGCTGTTTGGCAGAAGAGGATCGTGCTGACAGCCAGGGTCGTCAGCGCAGTACGGAGTCTGCGCGGTGGCCTCATGCGACGTGCTCCTTCCTCGGGGAGCCGTTGCGGGGTGGGTGGGGGTCGTCTTCGGGGGTGGCGGGGTACATGGCTTCGTTGTAGGCGGCTTCGTCGGCTTCTTGGTCGTAGACGTCGTCGGGGCCGATGGGCTCGTCGTAGCGGCCGGAGTGAGTGTGGTCGTGGCCGTTGGAGGCCGCCGGGGAGGGGGCCGAGCCGTTCTGCTGGTTCACGGGTGATGGTTGCGCGTCGGCGGGTACCTGCGGTTGCGGTGGTCCGGCAGGTGGCTGGTGGGCCGAGGACGCGGGGTGGGTTGCGCGGGCTGCGGGTGGCGCGGCGTCAGCAGGGTGGGTAGAAGCTTGGGGTGGCGTGGCGGCGGGCGGCGGGGTGGCGAGGGCCGCAGTCGCGGCTCGCGGGTCCGCGGTCGCTGGGGTCGCGGTCCGCGGGTCCGCGGTCGGTGGGTCCGCGGTTGCTGGGGGCGCTGTCGCTGGGCCCGGGGTGGCTGAGGCGGTTGTGGCGGGGGCCGGGGTGGCGGGCTCGTGGGGTGGTTCTGCGGGAGGGAGCGGGGTTTGGGTGTGGGCGGCTGCTTGGGCGTGGGCCTGGGCGGCTGGTTCCAGGGCGTCGTCCAGTTCGTCTTCGTCGTCCGCGAACGGGTCTGGCTCTTCGTACGGCGGGAGGACGGGGACGGTGGCTTCGTTGGCGTGTTCGGACTCGGGGGTGGTGCGGAGCAGGTCGGCTACCCGCTGGCTGGGGATGTCGATCTGGACGGTGGCTACTTCGTCCCAGCGGTCGCGCATGATGCAGTGGCCGTGGCGGATGCTCTTGCCGTTGGCGGCGGTGTTGATGCCGCGGACGAGAGTTTGGTACGGCGCGGTCTGTGGGCGCCCGAGGAGCTCTAGCAGGGAGTCGACCTGTTCGCGGGAGCGGAGGCTGAACGCGAACAGGGTGGTGATCTGCTCGACCAGGCCGGGCAGCTTCAGGATCGACGCCGGGTCCTGGGTGTCCAGGACGAGCGAGGCGCCGAGGGCACGGCCGACACGGGCGATGTAGTCGAGGAACGAAGCGCCGTCGGGGGTCTTCGTGAGCAGGTGGACCTCGGGCACGATGACGACCTTGGACCGGCCACGGAATTCGCGGCGACCCGTCGTACGGACCATCCAGGCCAGGCAGCCGCGGAGGCAAGCCATGCCGACGCGTTCGATCGGGGACCAGGATTCCGGCGCCGATTCGGGCGAGGGCAGGGTGAGGCCTGGCATCTGGACGACCCAGAGGCCCGGGTTGGTGGTCAGCGACGAGAGGCCGGACGGTGGGCCGGCGACGACCGAGCCGAGGCCGGTCTCGACCAGGTCGCGAAGCGCGAAGCCGACGGTGCGCGTGGTCTCGGATTCCGAGGCGCAGAGCCGTTGGATGACGCCCCACGACGACGGATCCGGGGACTGGATCTCGGCGCGGGTCGCCGCCATCACGGGCGCTTCGGCAGCACCACGCAGGTGTGGCGGAAGCAGGAGCATCAACTGCGAAGGCGCCTGCAGCAAGGCATCGTCGACCGGCAGCACACGAAGGAGGTCCGCGGCGCCGGAGAACTGGGCCGTGATCTCGATGACAGCAGTCGGTACGCCGTACTCCGCGGCCACGGCGGAAACACCAGCCGCGTCGCCCTTGAGGTCCAGCAGCGGAACCCAAGCTCCGGAAAAGGCCGAGTCGAGGCCACCTATCATCGCGGCGGTGGTCTTGCCTCGACCCGAGCGGCCGAGGAACAAAGTCGTGGTCGCGTCGCCGAGTGCCGAGCCGGCGGCGGCGTCGAAGCGCACCAGGCCAGGCGTGGAGCCGGTCAGATAGCCGATCGACGGACCGGTGGCGTCACCGATCGAGGCACCGCCCCAGAACCACGATCCGAAGAACGCGGTCGACTCGCGGACGTGGCCCAGGTCCGGCACCCGGAGCTGGTCTCCTGGCAGCGATTCCAGCCAAAGGTCCCGCTGCTCGTCAGCGCCGGCCGCCACGGTGATACCGCGATCGGCGTAGTGGGCGACAACGGCGTCGACGTACGTCTCGAGGTCTTCACGGGTGTCCGCACTGACGAGCAGTCGCGGGTGGTCCTCGACCAGCGTCAGGCCGGAACGGCTGATGTCGCGCTTGACCTCGCGCATGATCCGCTCGGTCTCGACGATCTCGTCGGCCGTCTCCTCAGCCGTACCCTTCGCGGCGGAGCGGCGCTGCTCCTTGGCGCTCTTGCGGGTCTCGTCGACCAGGTGCCGCGCGGTCTTCTTGGTCAGCACGCGGAACCGGACGGAAGCTTCGACGGTCACGTCGATCTCGTCGCCGTCGTCGTCGATCGCCTTGATCTCGCTCAGCGTCCGCAGCCATTCCCCGGCGCCTGGGGTCTCCAGCTCCTCGGGGAAGTCGGTCATCGCGAGCACGGACGTGTACGCCGCGATCTGGCCGCGGGTGTCGTAGATGCGCAGGTGGTCGGTGTACGGCACGACCCGTCCGGACGTCAGCCGGGCCAGCGAGGCGCCGGTGATCAGGCCACGGCGCGGAGCGGCGACGGCGCCACGATGCATCTCGCGGCTGATCAGCCAGGAGATCACCTCGGCGGGTGCGGTGTGCGCGCGCCAGACCGTGGAGCCGAGCTGACGGCCGAGCTTGCGAACCCGTTCGTCCAGGTGCGCCAGCTCGCGGGCGCTGACCCGCCAGGACGTCGTACCGAGCGCGTCGCTGATCGAGCCACGGACCTGCGCTGTGGCTCGCGGGTCGCGGTCGCTGAGGTGGACGCCGAGCGCGACGTACCGCTCGGGCATCCGCATCTCGTCGATCCGGTCGGCCCGGGTCTGCGCCCAGCCCTCGTGGTCGCCGAGCCGGTAGTGGCCGGCCATGCTGTCGAGGTAGTCCTGCCCGGTCGAGCGGCCCCAGACCACCTTCAGGTGGCTGAGCCGGTCGCCGAGGATGGTCGCGGCCGCGCTCACCGCGGCGTCCAGGGCGGCGTCCTGCTCGGCCTCGGTGGCCAGGTCGGTGTTCGCGACCGAGATCAGGAACCACGCCTCGGCGTTCCGCTCGGTCACCAGCAGGCCGTCTGCGATGGCCACCAGCCGGGGCGGTGGCAGGCCACGGTCCCGGCCGATACCGACCAGGTTCAGGAACTTGTCAGCGATATTCATCAGTGCCTCTTCCCCGACGATGTCCTGCGGCTGACCTTCTGGACGTGGTCCGCCCCCAGCAGGCGAGCACGCTGGCTCACCGTGATGTCCGCTCCCGCGCGGACCTGTGGATCGATGTCCACCACGACCTCGCGTTCCCATTCCGGTGTCACCCTGGCCCGGGCCAGGTTGGCCACCTTCTGGGTCGCGATCCGCTCACGCCAGGGCAGGTACTCCGTCTTGTCGGCGGCCCGCGCGCCCAGTCCGATGATCGGGCGGTGGGCGCGCAACGCGTAGCGGACGGCGAGCGCCCACTCGGTCACGCGACGGCGGCGTTCGTGGTGCTTACCTGCCCGCCAGCCGAACGCGGTGATCACGAACGGCGGTACGACGTACAGGCTGACGGTGGGCTTCTTCGGTACCCCGATGAAGGGGACGAGCAAGGCGATCCAGACGAGGATGATCACCGCGCCGAAGATGATCATCCGGCGACGGGCGCCTTCTCCCAGGTCGATACCGAGCAGGTCGTACTGCCGGGTCTCGATCTCGAAGTGGTGGGTCAGGGTCCGGCCGACGCGCATCAATTACCTCCGGACAGCAATCCCCAGAAGCCCTTGAGCACGTTGATCGTCTGGTTGTTGGCATAGATCAACCCGCCGACCAGGACTCCCGCGGCGATGTGGCCGAACAGCTCGCCCCACTCGCGCTTGAAGTAGTGGCCGATGGCGCGCAGGACGAGGATGGCGATGAAGATGTTCCCCGCGATGACCAGGACCCAGTCCTTGAAATCCGCGCCTGTCGGGACGTTGGGGTCGGCGAGCGGCACGACGAACTCCACCACGCTCGCGGCCAGTTGGTGAGTCATCATTGCGGCATCTCCCTTGTAGCGGTGGTCATCCGACGGCAGCCACTTGCCATCTTTGTGCTCCGTCGGCGGCGACGGTCCGCCGCAACGTGAGCGTGTAGGTCTGGTCGAGGGTGGTGTCCCCAGTACCGTCCCAGGTGACGGCGGCCGTGGCCTTGCGCTCGTCGTCGTTTCCGGTATAGACCTGCCAGTCCTTCAACTGATCCAGCTTCACCGCACCGCCCAGGCTGCGGATGGTCGCGCCGGGCGCGGTCACCGCGGACACCTTGGTGTCCGATTCGGCGTACGCGCTGAAGAACGCCTCAGCGTCCTTCAAAGTTGCCGCCGTCAGGTCGTCGTCCGGCGCGGCCGCGTCCGGCATGTTGTCCGGCAGCGCGGCCCGGTCGTCCGGGACGAAGGTAGGCGCGCCGCTGACGACCACTCGGGACGCCGTACGGGCGACCGGCACCGAGACGCGGCGCCAGCTGTACGGGCCGCCGACCCAGGTCCGGCCGCTGAGGGTGAACGGGCGCACCTGCACCCGGACGTCCACAACTGCCGCGACGCCGCCGGGATCGACCTTGACCTCACCCGAGTACGCCGCGTTGGCGGTCTGCTTGCCGCGGCCGTTCCAGCCGGACCGGGCGTCGAGTCCGGCCGCCAGATCGAGGCTGAGCTGCGAAGGACGGGCGTCCGGATTCGTCTCGTCCCAGTTCAGATAGGAGACCGCGTACCGCGTCGCGATCGCGCGGGCCTCGTCGGCGGGAAAGCCGGCCTGGCCGCTGACCACGGTCGAGGGGGCGTTGTCCGGCCGGATCCAGGACCGTACGCCGGAGATCGCGGCGAGCAGCAGAACCGCGACCACCAGGCCGCGGAAGAAGCGTCGTGCCCAGGTCGAGAACGATGACTCGGTCTCGGTCGACCAGGGCGTCTGGTTCGGCTCGAGGGGGGCTCGCAGGGGCACCGGGGCCGCGTGTGCTCCGTGCGGCGACTTCTGCCGTAGCCGCTCGGGCGGGCGCGGGCCCTGATGCGGCGGTGCGTGATTGGGTGCGGCCGCGGCACCGCGATCTGCCGGCGGCTGCTGGGGTCGGCGAGGAGGCGCCATCACGCCGCCGGAATCAGGCGGCGGCGCGCTGTACTGCGCCGCTACGCCCTGTGCTTGCCGAGGCGTGGGTGACACCGGTCCATCGGGGTGGGCCCACCACTCCGGTGCGGTGTTCTGCGGGTGTGTCTTTTTGCCCGCCTTCTTGGTCCGTCCCTGTTTCGTCCGTCGCTGGTCTGCCCAGTGCTCACCTTTTGGCGGCAGATTCAGCGCGGTTCGCCACCAACTCATCGCTACCCGCCCCTCAGACAGCAGTTACGCGGACAGTAGCCGGGAGAATACGGCAAGCAACTGTCCTCCGGGAGTCCTGAGACCAGGATCCGGATGCTCCATCGCTCCCCGCAGCCATACTGTTACCCCACTTGCGGGCAGATGCACACTTCCGTTCGAAGCGTGACATCTTCGGTACCGTCGCCATAGCTCCTCTCCCATGCCCGCTCTTGCTCGATCAGGCAGCGCACACCCTGCCACACGGATCCGACAGCCTGGAAAATCCGTGCGAACAACATGGTAAGCGGACCGTACCTAGTGATCACTCATAGTAACCGAATTCGCCGACCAGCCGCTGAGAAACCCTCCCGTGGCGAGGGGTCAAAGTACTAAGGTTTTGAACGATCACACGACCTTTTGGAAGGACTGGCATGGAGACTCGGCGCCTCGGGCGGCTGGAACACCAGAGTTCGGTACTGATTTACGGCGCGGCGGCGCTCGGCGGGGTCGACCAGGACGTGGCCGACGCCTCGATCCAGCTGGCACTCGATGCCGGTATCAACCATTTCGACGTGGCCGCCGATTACGGCGATGCCGAGTTGCGGCTCGGGCCGCGAATGGGCGAGATGAGGGACCGGATCTTCCTGGCCACCAAGACAGGGCGGCGCACGTACGACGAGGCGTGGGCCGAGATCAACCGGTCGCTGGAGCGGCTGCAGACCGACCACGTCGACCTGATCCAGATGCACGCGGTCTGCGATCTGGAGAACCTGGACCTGGTCACCGGCAAGGGCGGTTCGCTCGAAGCAGCGATCCGGGCCAAGGAAGAGGGCCTGGTGCGCGCGATCGGCATCACCGGGCACACCGCGGCGGCGCCGTCGGTCCATCGTGAGGGTCTCCGGCGGTTCGATTTCGACAGCGTGCTGACGCCACTGAACTACCGGTTGTCGACCGATCCGCAGTACGCCGACGACTACGCGGCGTTGGTGGAAGCCGTCCGGGCATCGGACGCGGCGCTGATGACGATCAAGATGATCGCCCGGCGGAACTGGCAGGACGGCGAGGAGAAGTCGTACGACACCTGGTACCGGCCGTTCGACGAACAGCGCTACATCTCGGCGGCCACGGCCTGGCTGCTGAACGGGCACCCGGAGATCACCGGGCTGGCCACGGCCGGCGAGACCCGGCTGCTCCAGCAGATGATCACCGCCGAGCAGGAACGCACCGAGCTGACCCCGGAAGCGGCCGGCGCGATCTGAGGTGCCACGCGCTTTCCGGACAGCTTTTTGATGGCTGATTCAGGCGGCGGATTGTGTTTCCAGGTAGTCGTCGTGGGCTTGCTGTGGGGTCCGGTAGCCGAGCCCTGAGTGACGGCGTTTAGTATTGTAGCGCAATTCGATGTAGCGGGCGATATCGCGGCGTGCATGGTCGCGGGTCGGGTACTCGGTTCGGTGGGTACGCTCGTTCTTGAGAGCGCCGAAGAACGATTCGGCCATCGCATTGTCGTAACAGATACCGGTCCGCCCGACTGATTGGCGAAGATTATTGTTCTTCAAAGTCGCGGCGAACTGGGCGGAAGTGTAGTTGCTGCCCCGGTCGGAGTGAAAGATTGCGCCGTCGACAAGATCGTGATTCCGCACCGCCATGTCGATCGCGGCTTCGATCAGCGGGGTTTTGTAATTGTCGTCCATGGCCCACCCGATCACAGCTTTGGTGTGGCAATCGAGCACGGTCGCCAGATAAAGCCACCCTTCCCAGGTCGAGACATAGGTAATGTCTCCGACCATCTTGTGCCCCGGAGCATCAGCGGTGAAGTCCCGATCTACCAGATCCGGGATCGGGCCGGCCCTGGCCATCCTGCTCGGTCAGACAGTGCCGCCACGGCCGCGGCTGGCACGGCTCCAAACCCAACTCACGCATGAGCTTGCGCACCAACTCCAGCCCACAGGTCACACCCCAGGCCACCAGGTCGGCATGCACCCGCCGGTACCCGTAGGTCTCGTCGGACTCTTCGAACGACTTGACGATGATCAGCTTGAGTTCGCCTTGGCGGCGCGCAGTCGCCGACATCGGACGGCTCCGCCAATCATTGAAACTGGACCGTTTCACCTCGAGCCACCGGCACATCTTCACAATCGACGGCGCATTTCCGTTCTCTCGGGTCAACCTGTTGGCATACTCCGCATCGATGAACTCGAACTTTTCGCTCAACGATGATCCTTGGCAAAGTATGCTGCGGCTTTTTTTAGGAACTCGTTTTCCATCCGGAGTTCTCGCGTCTCCCGCTCCAGCTCGCGGAGCCGCGCACGCTCGTCCATGCTCAATGCCGGTTCCTCGCCGGCATGGTCTCGCTTAAAGGCGCTCACCCAGTTACTGAGGGTTCCCGGGTTGATGCCGAGCTCTCTCGCGACCTGAGTGACAGAACGTGAAGTCTCAATCACCGACTTCACAGCTTCCTCCCGATACTCAGGAGTGAAATTCTTCTTCGGACGCGGCAACATCTTCCCTTTCCGGACAGCTCAATCTTAGTTGAGCCGCTGTCCGGAAGGTTCGTGGCACCTCAATCCTCGAAGAGGTCCAGGACTACACCTCCCCGTTCGTCACGATGCCCTGGTAGAACCCACCTGTACTCCGCCGGGCTCGGCGGGTGATGGGACAGCCCGGGAACACCGGCTGGGGTTGTGCTGTTGTGATGGGGTAGTCGTCTAACTTGCGGAGGTTGTAGTGGCAACGGTCGAGCTGTCCCAGGAGAACTTCGACAAGGTCGTCGGTTCCGACGGGCTCGTTCTGGTCGATTTCTGGGCAGAGTGGTGTGGTCCGTGCAAGATGTTCGGACCGGTGTTCGAGAAGTCGTCCGAGACGCATGAGGACATCACCTTCGGCAAGGTGGACACCGAGGCGCAGGTAGAACTGGCCCAGGCGTTCCAGATCAGCTCGATCCCGACGCTGATGGCCGTACGTGACGGTGTCGTCCTGTACTCCCAGCCGGGCGCGCTGCCCGCCGCGGCGCTGGAGGACCTGATCGGTCAGCTCCGGGCGGTCGACATGGAAGAGGTCCGCGCCCAGATCGCGGCCCACGAGGCCGAACACGGCACCGAGCCCCACACGCACTGAAACATCTGGCTGAACCAAACAAATAGCCGAATTAATACAGCAGGGCAGCCGCACATGCGCATCGTGTGCAACTGCCCTGCTGGGCTGTTCGGGGGGACTTGCTCGAGAGCGTGACTCCCGGGATCTTCGCGCCGCGCAGGGACGGGCAGGTCCGGGGAGCCACGCTCTCGCCGCATCAGGCCCCCGCGGCCCGGTGCGGCTACCCCGCCGTACGAGGCGGGTCGTTCTGAACCCGGCCGGCTGGGACAGGGGGTTGTCAGCAGCCAGCCGGCCGGGGGTTCGGTCAGCGGAGGGGGTTGAACGGAGCCAGTTCGGCCGGACGGGTGCCGGTGGTGATGGTTTCGGCGAGCAGCTGGCCGGTGATCGGGCCCAGGGTGATGCCCCACATGCCGTGGCCGCCGGCGGCGAAGACTCGCGGCGATGAGGTGGCGCCGATCAGCGGCAGGCCGTCCGGGGTGCAGGGACGCGGGCCGACCCACTCGAAGGTGCGGGCGTCCAGGTCGGCGTCGCGCAGCAGCGGCCGGGCGGCGTCGACGATCGCGTCGATCCGGCGCGGGTCGAGCTTGGCGTCGGGCTTGCGGAACTCCATCATCCCGGCGACGCGAAGGCGGTCACCGAGCGGCGTGCAGGCGATCCGCTGCGCCGGGAAGTAGACCGGACCGGCCGGTACGTGCGCGATCGGGACGCTGAAGCTGTAGCCGCGTCCTGCCTGGACGACGGTCCGTACGCCGAAGCGCCGGGCCAGGTCGCCGAACCAGGCGCCGGTTGCCATCACGACCGCGTCGTAGGCCTGGCTGGCCCCGTCCGCGGTGACAACCCGGACGCCGCGGATCTCGTCGACAATGTCCGAGACGTTCGCGTCGGTGACGATCTTGCCGCCGCGGGCGACGACCGAGTCGGCCAGCATCTGGACGTACTCGCCCGGGTTGATGAAGCGCTGGCCGTGCAGCCGGATGGCCGCGCCGATCTCGTCGGACAGGGACGGCTCGATCTCGCGGGCGTCGTCACCCGTGATCGCCTCGAACTCGATGCCCTGACCAGCCGCGTGGATGTGCTCGATCTCGTCCAGCAGGACGGCCCGCTCGGCCTCGGTGCGGTAAGCGGCGAGGAAGGACTTCGCCTCGTACGTCTCGGCCTCGACGCCGGCCTTGCCCAGGATGTCGAACGCGCCGAGAGCCTGGCGGTTGATCGGGACCAGCGACTCCATCGCGGTCTTCCAGCGTCCGGCGGTGCTGTTGCGAGCGAAGCGCGTCAGGAACGACAGCAGCCGGGGGCTCGCGGTCGGCGGTACATAGACCGGCGAGGAGGGGCTCAGCACCGCGCGGACGCCGTACTTGAGGACGGCCGGCTCCGGCAGCGGGGTGGCCAGGCCGGGGGTCAACCAGCCGGCGTTGCCCCAGGATGCGCCGGCGGCGACACCCTGGCGATCGAGCACGGTGACCTCGACGCCACGCTCCTGGAGGAACCAGGCGGTGGCGAGGCCGACCATGCCGGCGCCGACGATGGCGACCCGGTCGGGAACGATGTGTGCGGAAGAACCAGCAGCGACCATGTATCGATGGTGCGGCCGCGCCGAGGCGCTGTCATGGTGCGATCACACCACTAATGGATCAAATGACGGTGCTGAGCGCACAATAACCTCATGATCACTGCGCCTGACCTGGTCGTCGCGGTCGGACCAGCCCTGTTCGAGGTGGTCGTCATCGGCCACGGCGACGGCGAGGTTCGAGATGTGTTCCTGGCCGACCCGCAAGAGGCTGCGACCGGACAGCCCGGCGACCTGGTCCTCGGACTCGGCCTGCGCGATTCCGAGGATGCTGTCGAGTTACTGGAGCGCTGTGCCGCCGGCAACGCGTCAGGCGTCGTACTGCGGGCCGCCCTCGCCCGGGACCCCGCAGTCGTCGCTACGGCCGAGCGGTGGCTCCTCACACTCGTCGCACTCCAGCCGAGCGTCACCTGGGCGCACGTGGTGTGGCTCCTGCGTGGTGTGATCGACAGGGCAGCAGCGCCCGACTCCCCCGTCGCCGGCGACGCCGGAGTACACCAGGAGCTCTTCGCCCTGGCAGACGCCGCCGCAGCCATCGTGGATGCACCGGTGACCATCGAGGACAACCAGAGCCGCGTGCTGGCCTACTCCTCCGGCCAGGACCTCACCGACCCCACCCGGGTCTCCACGATCGTCGGCCGTCGAGTCCCTGCCGAGGTGATCGCGCACTTCCGGGCCCGGGGGATCTTCCGGCGGCTGGCCAAGTCGAGCGAGCCGTTCCTGGTCCCGGACGGGCCTAACGGCATTCGTCCGCGACTCGTAGTACCGGTCCGGGCGGGCGGTGAGTGGCTGGGGTCCATCTGGGCGGTCGTGGATGGGCCTGTAAGCGCCGAGGTGACCACAGAGCTGAGCAACGCCGCCTCTGTCCTCGCACTACACCTCCTGCGGCTCCGCGCTCAGGCAGACGTCGCCCGGCGCAGTGCGATCGACCGACTGCGCACTGTCCTGCGGCAGTTCTCGCCGGACACCACAGTCGACGTACGGCTCCCGTCCCCGCCGTGGCGGGTCGTAGCGCTCGGCTCCCCCGCCGGGTACGACGTACCGCAGCAGCTGGACCTCTGGGAGTCGACAGGTCGCAGGCACGGCTGGAGTGAGCCGCAGCTCGCAGACCTCGACGGCACCGTGCTAGCGGTGGTCACAGACGCAGACGGCCCGGGGTCGTGGCGCTGGCTACGCAAACTCGTAGTCGACCTGGCAAAAGACGCCCCTGGTACTACGGCCGCCGCAGGCGGACCCGCACGAGGCCCCGCAGACTTGCCGAGCTCCCGGGCCGAGGCGGTTGAGCTACTAGGCCTCGTACACCGGGGAGCCGCTCCCGGGCCGGCTTTGCGTGTCGATGAGGCCTGGCATCTCCTGACAGTGCACCGGGCGGTCACCTCGTTGGACACGACCAAGCTGGACGGTCCGCTGGCCACCTTGCTGCGGCACGACATCGAGCACGACACGGATTTCGTGGACACCCTGCAGGCGTGGCTGAACTACCTGGGTCAGCCACAGCAGGCCGCCAAGCTGCTCCATCTGCACGTGAACACCCTGCGGCACCGGATGAAGCGCATCGGCGAGATCGCCACTCTGGACCTTTCGGATCCGCGCGAACGCCTCGCCCTTCAGCTCCAGATCGCCGCCGTCCGCACCGAGCACTGAGACCTACACCACAGCCCTGAGTAACAAGGCTTCACATTCCGGCAATGGTTGGGCAACATCCGGCTGGAATTGTAGAGGTCATAAGGGAGGCCGGGTCGCTCGCAAAGCTACTCGATCACCCCGAGAACTTGCCCCAGCTTTTCACCAGGATGCTGGGGCAAACCGTCCCAGCTTTTCACCAGGATGCTGGGACGACCGCCCGAGCTTTTCACCAGGATGCTCGGGCACCGCGTGGCCCGGCGATTGTCTGAGCGATCGCCGGGCCCGCGCGTTTTCACCGGCCCCGGGCGAAATCCACCAGCCGAGCCGGCCGAAACCTAGGCCAGCCGATTGACGATCGCGCCGAAGACCGGAGGTAACGCAGCCGCCGCCGGCACGATGCGGGGAGCGAGCAACGACCTGTTGCGGGCCCACAGCAACGATGCGGTGAGAAAACGGGCCTCCCTGGAAACCCGGCGCCAGGCTGCTTCGTAATCCTCCGGCCGGTCCGCCAGCACACAACGGACCAGTTCGGCAGAGGTACGCAACGCGACCGCGATCCCCTCCCCCGTCAACGCGTCGACATATCCGGCAGCGTCGCCGACCAGCATCACGCGGCCAACGACTCGAGCACGTACTCGCTGGCGCAACGGGCCGGCGCCCATCACCTCGGAAGCCGGCTCGGCACCTTTCAAACGACGCTTCAGCGCCGGAAACGCCTCCAGATGAGAGTCGAACGAACCGCGAGCCGAGGTCAGGACGGCAACACCGACCAGGTCGTCGGCCACGGGGGTCACATAGGCCTCGCCGAGCGGCGACCAGTAGACCTCGACAAGCTCTGTCCACGGCGCTGTCGAGAAATGTCTCCGCAACCCGCGCCGCACCTCGCCTGATCGGTCGATCCCTTGGCCGAGCTGACGACGGATCGGCGAGTGCAACCCATCGGCCGCCGCCAGATACCGAGCTGTAAAACCAGCGGCCGTCACCGACGAGCCGTTCTGCACGATAGCCCCGACCCGGCCGGCGACCACCGGCACGCCCAACTCGCCCAGCCGGTCCGACAACGCCTGCTGCAACGCGGTACGCCGTACGCCGAGCCCTGGACCGGCCCGGAACCGCGCGTCGACAGAATGCGACGAGTCCAGGTAGCGAATGCCGTGGAAAGGCCGGCCTTCCACCTCTACTCCAAGCCGCGACAAGTACTCCACCGCGCTGTGCGCGACGCCCTCGCCGCAAGCCTTGTCGATCGGGCCTGACCGCGGCTCGACCACCACAACCGAAAGCCCAGCAAGCGCAGCCCGGATCGCGGCCGCCGCACCAGCCGGACCGGCACCGGCGACGAGGAGGTCGATCACTTCGTCAGAGCGGTGTCCAACGCGGCCTCTTCGGCGCGGATCCGCACTGTCAGCAGCGGAATGTTCAGCAACAGGAACAGCACCGCGGTGATCCACGCCGTATGCACGAGCGGCAACGCGATCCCCTCAGCCACCACTGCGACATAGTTCGGATGCCGGAGCCACCGATAGGGGCCAGCAGCAACCAACGACGCCCCCGGTACGACGATCACCCGCGTGTTCCACTGCGCCCCGAGCACCGTGATGCACCACCAACGCAAGCCCTGCGCCAGCAACACCACCGCGAGCATCGTCCACCCCAGCGCCGGTACGAACGGCCGGTCCGCGACGATCGCCTCGACCAGACAGCCAGCCAGGAACCCCGTGTGCAGCACGACCATGAACGGGTAGTGCCCCTTGCCGGTCTCGACCCCACCTCGCTCGAAACTCCACCGGGCGTTGCGCAGCGAAACCACCAACTCGGCCACGCGTTCCAGACCGACGACCACGATGAGTACGACGTACCACCACAACGACGTTGACATCACCACTCCAGCAGTACGAGCTCGGAACAGAAACCAGGGCCCATCGCCAGCAGTACACCCATCCCCGAAGGATCCAGGCGCAAGGTGTCACCGAGCACGTGCAGCACCGAAGATGACGACAAGTTGCCAACGGCGTCCAACGACTTCCAGGTCAGATCCAGCGCGCCAGGTCGCAACCCGAGCGTCTCCGACACCGCTTCCAAGACCTTCGGCCCACCGGGATGAGACACCCAGGTGCCGATCTCGGGCACGGTCAACCCGTGGTCGGCAAGGAACGACACAACGTCCCCTCCGAGGTACTGACGAACGACCTCGGGCACGTCCGCGCCAAGCACGATCCGGAACCCACCCGCGCCGACATCCCAGCCCATCACCCGCTCGGAGTCCGGATACAGCCGGCTCCGCGTCGACACCACCGATGGGCCGTTGGCAGCGGCGTGATCCGAACCGGTCAACACCACCGCGGCCGCACCGTCGCCGAACAGCGCGCCACCAACGAGGTTGGGCAACGACGAGTCGTCGCGCTGCAAGGTCAACGAACACAGCTCGACCGACAGCAGTACTGCGACGTGCGTCGGCCAGGCCTTCAAGTAGTCGTGCAGCCGCGCTATCCCCGCCGCTCCCCCGACACAACCGAGGCCGAACAAGGGCAGCCGCTTCACGTCCTCCCGCATGCCGAGCCGCATCGCCACCCGCGCGTCGATCGACGGCGCCGCCACCCCGGTGACCGTGGTGAACATCAGCACGTCGACATCGGCAACCGACAACCCCGCCGCCGCCAGTGCTCCGGAGACTGCCTCTGTGCCCAGCTCGACCGCCGCCGAGATCCAGGCATCGTTGGCCGCGCCGAAGTCCTTCAGTACGGCGTACTGCTCGAGCGGCAGCGCCAGATGCCGATGGGACACACCGGCGTTCTGGTGCAGCCGACGCAGCAGCGCATGCCCCTTGCCATCGGGCAGGCAGATCTCGGCGAAAGCATCGGTGAGCTCGTGCTGCTCATATCGGTTCGGCGGCAACGCGGCCTTTACCGCGGCGATCCGCGTCATCGTGGCATCGTTGCTTCGGTGACCAGCCCCGCATCGGCGACCAGCCTCGCCCGCACCATCAAGGGTCTAGGGATGGCGTCCCATCCGGGCCCGACCGTTGCCGTGACCACCCTGATCACCCTGGTCGCCTGGTCAGCCGGCCGCAACGCCACCGGCTGCTTCCTTGTCGCCGCAGCAATCCTCACCGGCCACCTCTCGATCGGCTGGAGCAATGACGCGATTGACGCAACCCGCGACACCAGTGTGGACCGAAAGGACAAACCGATCGTCCTCGGACTGGTGAGTCGCCGGACAGTCGGCATCGGCGCGGTCCTGATGGTGATCGTCTGCGTCCCGCTCTCACTGGCCAGCGGCCTGCTCGCCGGACTCGCCCATCTCGTCGCCGTGGCAGCCGCCTGGGCATACAACCTCAAATTGAAATCCACCCGGATCTCCTGGTTCCCGTACGCCGTCGCGTTCGGCCTGCTGCCGTCCTTCGTCACCCTCGGTACGACCGATGCCTGGGCCCCCTGGTGGGCCTCGGCCGCCGGTGCACTCCTCGGCGTCGGTGCCCACCTGGCAAACGTCGTACCGGATCTCGCGGACGATCTCGCCACCGGCGTTCGAGGCTGGCCGCAACGACTCGGCGAACTCGCCCGGCTGCTGGCCCCACTCCCCCTCGCGGTCGCCACGGCGCTGCTGGTGATCGCCCCGGACGGGCCTGTCGGCGCGATCGGCTGGATCACCCTGACAGTCAACGCAGGGCTGCTGGTGCTGAACGTGGTCTGGAAGAACGCGCCGTTCCTGCTCACCCTCGCGATAGCGGCCGTCGCCATCGTCACCCTGGTCATCCGCGGCGACGCGCTGACGAACTAGGGCGTGTCTCCAAACCCTGTGCAGTCGCGAGCAGGTGCCGTCCCGAGTGCCGCGCAGCACGCACAGGGTTTGGAGACACGTCCTAGCTGGGCTGGGGCTTCAGCGGCGCGTTGCTGCCGAGGATGGCGGCGGTCAGTGCCTCGGCCGGCTCCTTGGCCGCTCGCGGGTTCGTGATCAGCACCAGGTCGATCGACGGCAGCTCGGGCAGCCCAGCGCTCGGGGGCGGCTCGACCAGGTCGACCGGCATCAGGCTGCGGGCGAAGATGGCGATCCCGAGCCCGGCCCGCACCGCGGCCAGTACGCCGTTGACGCCGCGCACGATGCAGGTGATCCGGCACGAGCGGCCGGCCTGCTCAAGAGTCTGTACGCCGAGGGACCGGCTGAGGCTGGGCGCCTGGTACGCCACGAGCGGGACGGGTCCGTCGGGTGCGATCCGCGTGCCCGAGATGCCCGCCCAGACCAGCGGGTCGCGGCGGACGAGCCTGCCGTTCGGGTCCGACCCGCCGCCCACGGGGTGCTTCACATAGGCCAGGTCCAGGTGACCGGACTCGACCCGGCGGAGCAGGTTCGGGCTCTGGGCGACGGTCAGCTCCAGGTCGATCCGTGGATACAGCTGACGGAAGTCGCGCAGGATCCGCGGCAGCGGCGTCAGCGCCAGGTCGTCGGTGACCCCGAATCTCAGCCGCCCACGCAGCTCCGATCCGGTGAAGTACCCGACCGCTTCCTCGTGCGCGGCCAGGATCGTCCGGGCGAACCCGGCCATCGCCTCGCCGTCCGCGGTGAGCGTCACCGTCCGGGTGTCGCGGACGAACAGCGGCCGCCCGACCGCCGTCTCCAGCTTGCGGACGTGCTGGCTGACCGTCGGCTGGCGGATCCCGAGCCGCTCGGCCGCCTGGGTGAAGCTGAGCGACTGGGCGACCGCGAGGAAGGTGCGCAACTGATCCGGATCATAGGCCACGGGAGCCATCCTTTCCTGAGCCACCGACGACTCTTTCATTGCGGTACGCAATAAGACTAATAGGAGTAATTCGCTGTCGGAACCAGCTCTCCAACGTTGAGGATGGAAAGGACCTCCCCTGACAGCCCACTTCGTAGGGATGACTCTTGACCACCCGGGCCACCGGTTCTGTCCACCCCGTTCCCGATTTCCACACCCACCGCAGTACGCAACCAACTCCCGGTGAACTCCCCGCGGCCCAGCGGCGACCCGGGTTCCGTGACACCTTCAGCGCTCTACAGGTCCGCAACTTCCGCCTCCTGGTCAGCGGCCTCTTCGTCAGCTCGACCGGCGGCTGGGTCCAGCGAATCGCCCAGGACTGGCTGGTGCTGACGCTGACCGGCAGCCCGACCGCCGTCGGGATCACCACGGCGCTCCAGTTCCTCCCCACCCTCCTGCTCGGCCTGTACGGCGGGGTGATCGCCGACCGCTTCCCCAAGCGCAGGATCCTGCTGGTCACCCAGTCGACGATGGGCACGCTGGCCGGCGTCCTGGCCGTCCTCGCCCTGACCGGCGACGTCCACGTCTGGCAGGTCTACTCACTCGCGCTCGTCCTCGGCCTGGCCACCGCGGTCGACAATCCGACCCGGCAGTCGTTCGTCACCGAACTGGTCGGCAAGCAGCGGCTCCGGAACGCGATCAGCATGGTGTCGTCCACCTTCCAGCTCGGCGGCCTGATCGGCCCGGCGCTGGGTGGCGCGATGATCGGCGCCGTCGGCACCGGCTGGGCGTTCGCGCTGAACGCGGTGACCTTCTTCGGCTCGATCTCCGCGCTGCTGATGATGCGCGAGCACGAGATGCCCGGCCTGAACGCGGCCCGCAAGGCGAGCCAGGGCGTCCGGATCCGGGACGGCCTGCGTGACGGCGTCCGCTACGCCTTCCATGAGCCGGCGGTGCGCTGGGCCGTGGCCCTGGTCGGCCTCTTCGGGATGTTCACCATCAGCCTGCCGGTGACGCTGACCGCGTTCGCCAAGGTCGTCTTCCAGACCGGAGCCACCGGGTACGGCCTACTGAACTCTGTCGTCGCGGTCGGATCCCTGGCCGGGGCGTTGCTGTCGGCCCGGCGGATCAGGCCGACCCGGCTGCGCAACCTGGTCGGGATCGCCTCGATCCTGGCCGTCACCGAGATGGTGGCCGCGATCCAGCCGTCGTTGTGGACCTTCCTGCCGCTGCTCTGCGCGCTGGGTATGGCCACCCTGATGTTCCTGACCGCGGCCCAGTCGATGGTGCAGCTGACCACGCCGGACGGTCTTCGGGGCCGGGTCGCCGGGATCTACAACCTGGTCTTCATCGGCGGCGGCGCGATCGGTGGTCCGCTCGTCGGCTGGATCGCCGAGCACTGGGGTGCCCGGGTCGGGCTGCTGCTGGCCGGTCTGATCCCAGCGGTCGCGACGGTCGCGATCGGTATCAAGCTCGCCCGGGCCGGCCGGTTCCGGCTCGTGATCGTCCGCTCGGCCCGTTCGCCGTGGCTACAGCCGCCGGTCCTCGGGTTGGAGCAGACCCCTGTGCGGCTGGCCCGCCCCGCGGCGCCCCGGATCGACCGGCCGTTCCCGCTCGGCCGCAGGCACCATCGCGGCGGCAACCCGGCGCCGCGCCCCCGGCGTTCGAGGCGTAAACCCCTGCATCACTGATATTGAGCGGCGAGCCAGGACGTCCATCCCTTGTGCAGGCGGTCGGCGTCCTGGTCGCCGTAGTAATGGTGGCCGATGGCAACAGGAATGCCGAGCAGGCTCCGGTCGTGGAACCGCAGCAGCGCCCGGTCCGCGTGGATCCCGAGATGGCTGGGCCCCAGGTAGTCGACCTCGCCGATGATCGGGTCGAGACCGGGGACGGTGATCTCCACCTTGTCGCCGACAGCCGACGCACCAAGCACCGACAACAGTTGCTGCCACGCTTCGGCGGTCTTCGACGATTCGGGGCCTTCAGCAACGACGTACGTCGCCGGCTCGTTCTTGAAGGCGGACAGATAGAGCGCGAGAGTGTGGAAGTACAGTCCCCACCCGCGAGCCGTCGCCTCGTACTCCGCTTCCCAGTCGTCAGCGGTGAAGCCGGTCTGACTGAAGCGCAGTACGGCGGAACCGCCGTCGCGCGCCTCGATCAGGTACTCGAAGGTGTTCTCGCCGGCGACGACGGTGTAGCCATGGCCCGGCTCCCAGTTGGTCATCTGCCCGCCGGGTGATACGCCGTTCTCGTCCGGCGCCACCTCCATCGGGAAGAACCAGGCGGTCATCCCCTCGCGGGTGGTGATCGCGTCCCAGACTTCGTCCGGGGTCGCGTCCAGCGGGATCTCTATCTCGATCTTGTGTTCGTCGGTCATCGCTGTTCTCCAGAGGAAGTAGGCCGGGACGGCTTCGGGTGGACGGCGACCAACAGCCGGTGGCTGCGCCCGGGCCGGCGCGGTCTCGTCGTGGTACTTGGCGACCAGGCCGCGCACTGAGGCCGACAACTCCTCGGCGAAAGCGGCCCGATCAGCCGCGGAGGCGAAGCGGATCTCACCGTCGACCGCGAAGGTCGCGAGCTTGCGCCGCGCCTTGCGCGCGCCGACCAGCAACTCTCCCACCTCGCGCAACGTCCGCGCCGCGAGCGCCAGCAGCCAACGCGCCGACAATCCGTCCGGCGACACGGCCGGGTCCGGCTGCACTCCCGCGAGCACACCCGGAGAAATCACGTACGCCGAGGCGCTCGCCTGCAGCACCCGTTCGGTGCAGTTGCCCTTGCGGCGTTCCTCCACCAATTCGACCAGCCCGTGCTTCTCCAGGGCCCGCAGGTGGTAGTTCAGCTTCTGCCTCGGCAGCGACAGCTTGGCCGCCAAGGTCGTCGCCGATCCAGGCTCCACCAACTCCGCCAGCAATCGCGCCCGGACAGGATCCAGCGACACCCCCGCCACGGTCGGGTCGTCGATTACCGCCAGGTCGTCCACGGCCCGACCCTCTCACCGACAACTTTTATTGTCAAGAAGACGATACTCGTCGGCAAGCCCCCCAGGCGCCTGCCGACGAGAGTGCAGCGCTCGCGCCCCTGGAGCGGTCCGGGGCGCGAGCACTGGATCAGGGAGCGTCGACCAGCTGGACCGGCGGGACCTGGACCGTACGGTGATGCAGGGTGCCGCCAAGGATGACCTTGCGCAGCGACACGTTGTTCTTGGTGTTGGACTCGAACAGGCGGTTCTCCGGATTCGCGGTCACCTGGACGTAGTACGTGCCGTTCTTCAGGTCGGTGACGTCGAACGACTGACCCGGGAGGGTCTGGGTGTAGGTGTCACCGGATCCGACATCGAGCACCTCGCGGACCGACAGCGATCCGTGGTTGCCGCACGCGGTGTGCAGATCGGTGTTCTGCGGGTGCCACTCCGCACCCTTGACCGTGTAGTCGATCGAGTCGGTCGCGGCCAGGCAGAAGGCTTCCTTCTGGCTGCGGACGATCTCGGTCTGGTTGCTCGACACCAGGCTGTAGCGGGCGAAGTCGGTGAAGTGCCAGTGACTGTGGCCTTCGCGAGCGTCCCACTCCATGGTGCCGGTGTTCTGGTAGCCGACCTGCTTGCCGTTGGCGTCGTAGAAGTACTGGTAGGCGTCCATCAGGTCCTTGCCCTGCTGACGGAAACCGTCCAGCACCAGCTTGGACGGACCGGCGTTCCAGACGGCCGCGGCGAACGACAGGTAGTCGCGCTGCGCGCTGGGGCCCTCCTCCCCCGGGCCGACCGTGATCTGCCAGGGCCGGCAGCGGGCGCAGGTCCGGCTTCGGGCCCTTCGGCGTGCTCGCCTTACCCGTCGGCCGCTTGGCATTCGGGGTCGGCGCCTTGCTCTTCGCAACGGCCGCCTTGACCGCCGCCGCCTTGAAGGACTTTGACTTGCAGCCGTCCGCGACGCCGTGACCCGGGTCGCAGCCCTGCTGGTCCTGGATCGTGACGTTCAGCGTGACGCCCGACCCGGCCGCCGGGATCTTGAAGTAGTCGCGGTACTGCTTGTTGATGCTGATCTTGGCGGTGTACTTGCCGACCGGCAGGTCCGCCGGATTCTGGTCCTGGTAGTAGTTGTAGGTGTTCGACGACCAGCCGGCCTGCAGGCCCCAGACCGCGCCGAGCGTGAACGGGTTCGCACCACACTCCGACGGGTACGGCGAGGTGTCCGGCGCGTCCGGGCGGGTCCGGGACCCTTCCCCGTTCAGGCAGAAGGCCTGGTCGCGGTCGAGCACCTTCTTGCCGGTCGAATCGGTCAGCGTGACGTGCAGGAACTTGCCGAGTCCCGCCCAGTCGGTGACGGCTCCCTTCGGCAGCGCGACCGGGTAACCGTCGACGATCTGCTTGCCGACGATCGGGTCGCCGTAGGACTTCCGGGTGGCGCGGACCTCGATCGCCCGCGGGCCGGCGACCAGATGCGTCCCGAAGTCCAGTACCACGCCGTAGTCCGGGATCCGGTCCAGCGTCACATCATTGCTTCCGGCAACCAGTTTCAGTGCCGGATCCGCCGCGGCGGCGGCCTTGTCCGGACCGGACATCGCGGCACCGGCGGCACCGGCGGCTGCTGCCACCAGAGCCGCGGCGCCGGCGAAGGCGATCGCGGTACGGCCGAACTTCCTTGAAGTGTTGATGGTCTACCCCTCCCATACGGGCGGACCCGCCTCCCGGGTCACGCCTCACTTACACGGGGTAAGACGGCACCAGGTGGTCGCTATGTTGATGTCAGTTGTGTCGCAGTTGGATCACAGCGCCACGGAGAGTTACCGCGGCAAGTTCCTTACGTCCGAAGAACCGAGGGTCCTGGCCCTCGGTTCTTCGGACGTTGCGTGTCTAGGGTGGGGAGATGAGCGGATACCCGAGAGCCATTGCGCCTGTCGACCACGTCGAGCCGGTGCCGCGGCGGATCCGCGCGAAGCTGGGCGGCCGGGTCGTCGTGGACACACTCGACGCGAAGTACCTGTGGGAGTTCCCGCCGTACCCCCAGTACTACGTGCCGCTGGCGGACGTGGCGGACGGCGTACTGGTCGATACGGGCGAGACCGAGGACCACGACCGCGGCAAAGCCAGGGTGCATACGGCTGGGAACGGGCAGGCCCGCGTGTACGACGACGGCGTGGCGGCCGGGCTGGTGCGGTTCGACTGGGCCGCGATGGACAGCTGGTTCGAGGAGGAGGAAGAGGTCTTCGTCCATCCCCGCAACCCGTACAGCCGCTGCGACGCGATCCGGTCGTCGCGGTCGGTCAAGGTGGAGCGGGACGGCAAGGTGCTGGCCGAGTCGGCCTCGACGGTGATCGTGTTCGAGACCGGGTTGCCGCCGCGCTACTACTTCCCCCGGCTCGCCGTGAACTTCGAGCACCTCACGCCGAGCGACACCGAGACCGCCTGCCCGTACAAGGGCCGCACCACGGGGTACTGGTCGGTCGGCCCGCATCCCGACCTCGCCTGGTCCTATGACTTCCCGACCGCGCCGCTGCTGCCCATCGCCGGCCTGATCGCGTTCTACAACGAGCGCGTCGACTTCACCATCGACGGCGAACCGGTACCGCGGCCCCGGACGCCGTTCTCGGACTGAAAGCTCAGATAGCTGAGGTGACCCCACCGTCCATGGTGATGATGGAGCCGGTGACGTAGCTCGCGCGCGGCGAGGAGAGGAAGACCGCGACGGACGCCACCTCGGCCGGCTCGCCTCCGCGACCCATCGGGATGTTCTGCACCATCTCGGCGAGCAGTTCTTCCTTCGGACGACCGGTTGCGCGAACTGCCGCCTCCAGGCCTTCGTCCACCCGTCCGGTGAGGGTCATGCCGGGGTTGATCACGTTCACCCTGACCCCGCGTCCGGCGTACGCCTTCGCGTAACCGACGGAGGCGAGCATCAGCGCCGCGTTCGCCGCGCCGCCGCCGATGTGCAGCTCGTTCGCCTGGCGGCCGCCCTGGCCGACCACGTTCACGATCGAGCCGTGACCCTGCTCGGCCATCTTGCGGATCACGGCTTCGGTCGAGTGCATGTAGGTGAAGTACTTCGCTTCCATCGCCGCATGCAGCGTCTCGCTGCTCAGCTCGTCCACCGGCGTACGGCGAGCCGCGCCCGCGCAATTGATCAGGACGCTGACCGGCCCGATCTGCCCGAACAGCGCCTTGGTCGCGTCGGCATCGGTCAGGTCGACCGCCTCGACCCGAATCGTCAGGCCCTTGGCAGCCAGCTCCTCCTGCGCCTTCGCGAGATTCTCCGGATCCCGCGAGATGGCGATCACGTCAGCACCTTCCCGGGCAAGGGCTTCGGCACACGCCAGCCCGATCCCCTTACTAGCCCCGGTGACAACGGCAGTACGGCCGGACAGTTGCAGATCCACTGGGGTGTTCCTCCGGGGTCAGGTCTCGCGCGCTTCGTCGTACTCGTTGCGGGCAGCAACGATCTCGTCCATGTGCTGGTAGGCCCAGGTGCGCATCGTGGCGACGGCCAGGCCCAGGCTCAGACCCAGCGGCGTCAGCGTATAGGTGACGGTGACCGGCACAGTAGGAACTACGTCACGCCGGACGACGCCATCGCGTTCGAGGTGCCGCAGCGACTGGGTGAGCATCTTCTGGGTGATGCCTTCGATGGCCGACTTCAACTGCCCGGAGCGCAGCGTGCCCTGCGCCTCCAGGGTGCTGATCACCAGCATCGTCCAGGTGTCGCCGATCCGGCCGAGGACCTGACGGGTCGGACAGGCGCCCTTGGTGGCGTCCCACTTGCCGCTGACCTGGTCGGTATCCATTTGGTGCCTTTAGCAGTAGAAAGTGCCGTCTTCCACGGCCGTTGCCGCGCCCGTAGCTTCGTTGCCGAGTCTAATGAAGGAGGAGTCCGGTGCGGGCAGTGGTGCCGGTGGGGTCCAGCAGGGTCGAGGTCGTCGAGGTGGCGGAGGTCGAGCCCTCTCCGGAGGAGCTGACGATCGAGGTCGCCGCTTTCTCCGTCAACCGGGGCGAAACCTTCCAGCTGGAGACCGACCGCCCCGGGTGGCGGCCGGGCAAGGACATCGCGGGCCAGGTGATCCGGTCTGCCGCGGACGGTTCGGGACCGGCCGTCGGAACGCGAGTGGTCGCGCATCTTCCGCACTCGGGCTGGGCCGAACGCGCCGCAGTACGGACGCAGCAGGTCGCCGTACTGCCTGATGCGGTTCCGATTGAGCAAGCCGCCGCGCTGCCACTGGCTGGGCTGACCGCGCTCCGGCTCCTCCGGACTGCCGGCAGTGTCATCGGCCGGCGGATCCTGTTGACCGGTGCATCCGGCGGCGTCGGCCACTACTTGACGGAACTCGCCGCCGCGGCCGGAGCAGAGGTCACGGCGGTGGTCTCGTCACCCGAACGCGGGGCCCGACTCCTGGAGCTCGGCGCCGAGGCTCTCGCGTACGACGTGGCTGACGCGCGTGGGCCGTTCGATCTCGTGCTGGAGTCGGTCGGAGGGAGCAGCCTGCCGATCGCACTCGCCAAGCTACGACCCCGCGGGGCGTTGATCTGGTTCGGTCAGGCAAGTCGGGAGGCGCCCCGGATCGACTTCTTCGACTACTTCGCCGGTCCGGAGGCGGCCACGATCCGGCACTTCCACTACGACTCCGAGGCAGCGGACGGACCTGACCTGGGGACGCTCGTGCGGCTCGTCGCGACCGGCCGGCTGCACCCGGAGCTCGGCAGGGTCGAGGACTGGTCCAGGACCGATGCGGTCCTCGGCGACCTTCGCGGTCGCCGGATCCGCGGAAACGCAGTACTGACCATCGGAAAGGACCAGAACAGATGACGAACGACCCGAGAACCGTGGTGACCCGGTACGTCGAGGCGGTGGCGGCGGGCGACCTGCCAACCATCGAAGCCAGCTTCTCCGCCGAGGTCGAATGGACGTATCCGGGAGAGCTACCGCTGTCCGGCACCTAGCGCGGGCGCGACACTGTGATCAACGACTTTCTCGGCGCAGCCGCGGGCAGCCTCTTCGCGGCTGACAAGCCGGTTGTCATTCAACTGACCAGCATCCTGGCCGACGGCGATCGCGTGTTCGCGGAGTGGACCGCGCAGGCGACAGCCCGGTCCGGTGCGGCTTATGACAACCGATGCGGGGGCGTTTTCACCGTTCGCGACGGCCTGATCGTCGCCGTCCGCGAATACCTCGACACCGACCACGCCCGCCGGGTGCTGTTCAGCTAATGTCCTGCTTCTGAAGTTCGCTGGATAAGTCTGACACCATGCCGGGCGCGGGGGACGAGGCCTTCCCCGGCCCCCCGCTCCCCGGAAGGTGTCTGAGGCCGCACCGATGGCAGCCAACCCCGACGCCCCAAGTGCGGGCGTTCCGCGCCCTTGTGCACGCCCTGAGCACGCGATCGGCCCGGAACACTCAGCCGATGCACAAAGACGCCCACACCGCAGGCAACAGCGAGCATCCCAGACACACACAGCCTCGGAGCCAGCCGACCCGCCCAATCACACTCCGCGCACTTGACCAACCCCACCAGACCCCGGTGCCCCGACGGCGAACGAACTCCCACCCGATCCCGGCGGGCGAAGGACTACTGCCACGCAGCCGAAGCCGCTACCGCCAATGCGGCACAGGACAAAACACCCGAGACCAACTTATCCAGCGAACTTCAGAAACAGGACACCAATGACACGGATCGGAAGTTCCGTTGGCGATAGCGGTGGTCAGGGGGCGTGCCTGCAGTGGCGGTAACGCAACGGAACTTCCGGCCCGGGGCACCGGGTGGATCGGGCAACCATCAAGGGGCGGTAGGCAACGAGTTGGAATTGGCAGTCGTGCGGTCTTGATCGGGCCAGTACTATGAGTGACTAGATCGACACTCTTTGTTTCGACGTTCAGATGCCGTTAGCACCGACGCCGGAGGACCCGTGCCGACCATGACTACTTCCGAATCTCCCTCACATTCCCCGCCCGCTGCACCTGTCACGCCCGGGCAGCCGCCCGAGCGCGTCTCGTGGAGCGTCATCCTCCGTCATGACCTACCAGCCTCTCTGGTGGTCTTCCTGATCGCGGTCCCGCTCTCATTAGGGATCGCAGCCGCCTCCGGGGCCCCGCTGATCGCCGGGCTGGTAGCGGCCGTCGTAGGTGGGATCGTCGCCGGCGCACTCGGCGGATCCCCCTTGCAGGTCAGCGGTCCTGCCGCCGGCCTCACCGTTGTCGTCGCCGGACTGGTCGCCCAGTTCGGCTGGGCCGCCACCGCGGCCATCACCTGCGCTGCCGGTGTCGTGCAGATCCTGCTCGGTGTCACCCGGATCGGCCGGCTCGCACTCTCCCTGTCCCCCGCCGTGGTCCACGGCATGCTCGCGGGCATCGGCGTCACCATCGCCGTCCAGCAGTTGCACGTCGTGCTCGGCGGCCGTGCGCAGAGTTCTCTGATCGCCAACGTGGCCGGGCTTCCTGAGCAGCTGATGACTCATCGCCCCGGCTCGGTGCTGGTCGGCGTGGTGACCGTGCTGATCCTGCTGGTCTGGCCGAAGTTGCCTAAGGCAAGGATCATTCCAGCGCCATTGGTCGCGGTGGTCACGGTCACCGCACTGGCCGCGGTGTTCATGGTCGACGTCACCCGTGTCGACCTGCCGAACGCGCCACTGAAGGAGCTGGTCTTCCCCGTACTGCCGAAGGGCGGCGCGTTGGAGATCGCCACCGCAGTACTGACCGTCGCTCTCGTCGCGAGCGTTGAGTCGTTACTGTCGGCTGTTGCCGTGGACAAGCTCCACCGCGGCAAACGCAGCAACCTCGATCGCGAGCTGGTCGGCCAGGGCGTGGCCAACGCGGTCTCCGGCGCCCTCGGTGGGATGCCGGTGACCGGGGTCATCGTCCGCAGTTCGACGAACGTCGCGGCCGGGGCGCACACCCGGGCGTCGGCGATCCTGCACGGCTTCTGGATCGCGGTGTTCGTGCTGGCGGCCGGTGCGATGCTGGAGCTCATTCCGATGGCGGCGCTGGCCGGCGTGCTGCTGGTCACCGGCCTGCGGCTCGTCCAGCTGGCTCACATCCGCACGCTGAGACGCCACGACGAGCTACTCGTGTACGTCGTCACTGCTGCCGGGGTGGCCGTCCTCGGTCTGGCCGAGGGGGTGCTCGCCGGACTGGCGCTCGCACTCGCTCGCGTGCTCTACCGATTGGCCAGGGCTACCGTCACCGCGACCGAGCAGGACGGCATGTGGACCGTGCAGATCCGCGGCACGCTGGTCTTCCTCGGAGTGGCGTCCCTGATTCGCACGTTGCGCACGATCCCGGTCGGCACTCCGGTCCGGATCGACCTCCAGGCCGACCACCTGGACCACGCGGCGTACGAGGCGATCGAGGACTGGCGACGGGGGCACCTCGCCCGCGGTGGTTCGGTCGAGCTCAACCGGGCCGCGTTCCGGGCAGCGCTGCAGAGCGACTCGGCGCGGCCGCGCTGGTTGCACCCGTGGCAGCACAGTCAGGTGGTGCTCGAGCCGGATCAACGGATCTCGATGCTGGACGGCATCCGTGAGTTCGAGGCGTCGGCCGACTCGATCCGGCCGATGATGGCGAAGCTCGCGGCGGACGGCCAACGCCCGACCCAGCTGTTCATCACCTGCGCCGATTCGCGGATCGTGCCGAACATGATCACCACCACCGGACCAGGCGATCAGTTCTGCGTCCGGAACGTGGGCAACCTCGTTCCGCCGTACGGGTCGAACAGCGCGTCGGTCGCGGCGACGATCGAGTACGCCGTCGAGGTGCTCGGCGTCGCGTCGATCGTGGTCTGCGGCCACTCGCACTGCGGCGCCACCAATGCCGCGCTCGATGCCGAGCAACCGGGCGAGGGTTCCGCGCTGAAGAACTGGCTTCGCCACCTGGAAGCCTCCGTCCGCCGGTCCGCGGTGGTGCCGGACATCATCGACCCGGTGACCGGAGTCAAACTCTCGCCCGCGGACAAGTTGTCCGTCACCAACGTGGCGGTGCAACTGGAGAACCTGCGCAGTTTCGACTGCGTTCAACAGGCCGGGAAGGAAGGCCGGCTGGAGCTGGTCGGACTCTGGTTCGACATCGGCGCGGCCGCGGCCCGGCTGGTGCTCGAACGCGAGCCCTACCTGGTCCGCGCCGACGAGGAGCTGGCCACCACCGGCACCCCGGCGGACTGCTGACCGATTGACTGCTGACCGTCCGTTCTGAGCAGGGCGGGTGCGCTGTCCCGGCGTACCCGTCCGCTCCGGAAGATGATCAACAGCGGCACGGCCAACGCGATCGCTATCAGGCCGTCCGACCAGTAGTGGTTCGCCGTCACCACGACCACGGTGAAGGTGAGCACCGGATGGCCGATCCACCACCAGCGCCAGCGGGACCGGGTGGCGCGGATCATGAAGACGGCCACCATCAGTGCCCAGCCGACATGCAGACTCGGCATCGCGGCGAACTGGTTGGCGATGCCGCTCTCGGCATTCGGTCCGTAGACGGACTGGCCGAGCAGGACGCCGGTGTCGACCCAGCCCGGCATCATCCGCGGTGGCGCCAACGGGAAGACGAGGTGCCCGATCAGCGCCAGGCCGGTCAGCGACGCCAACGCCCACCGCGCCTTCGAGTACTGCGCCGGTCGGCGGATCATCAACCACAGCAGCACGATCGCGGTCAACGGAAAGTGGACGTACGCGTAGTACCGGTTGGCGAGCTGGGCCAGGTCGGGAAGTTTCAGGGCGGCGTGCTGGAGGGAGGCCTCGCTCGGGAGACCGAGTTGCGTCTGCAGGTTGATCAGCGTATGGGCGTGCGCCAACGCTTCGCCGGCGTGACCGATCGAGAGGTAGCGACCGAGGTTGTAGGCACCGAACAGGACAGCCAGCAGAAGTACTTCGCGAGCGATCCGCCTAACCTTCGCGTGCGGTGCATCGGGCGGGCACGGCACCAACGCAACGCTCGGGCAGGTTCGCCTTGATCGCCTCGACCGAAGGTGACGCCGCCCCCGGGGCGGCACCTCCAGCGCCTCAGGCCTCTGGAGAACCTGCGTCATCCCCAACCCCCTCGAAGAAACCGAATGCTCGTTCTTTTGGAGTTTCCACTGTCACGCCTAGGTGTGACGGAAATCAAGAACGCTCATTCGGTTTGGCTTGTGATCCTGCGCACTAAGCACTATTCCAAATTATCGCGACATCGTGATAATTGCGAATGATATGAACAGAGTCACACTTTTGCCCGATCAGGCGGCGCGTCAGAAGACGCAGTTCGACCAGGGGCAGGGCGGTCAGGGGAAGGGCGGTCAGGGGAAGGGCGGTCAGGGGAAGGGCGGTCAGGATCGCTGAGTCAGGAGACGAGTGGCGGCGCGGCCGTGAAGGTGTTGCAGGCCTTGGGGTCGGCAGCGTCGAAGCCCGCGATGCTCCAGTTGCCCGCGTTCTCGGTGTTGCCGTGGTCGCGCTCTGGGTCCTCGAAACTGCGGACGATCGCCTGCCAGGCTTCCAAGTCCTCATCCACCACCAGGTAGGAGTCCTGGACCGCACCGAGATGGACTCCACTCAGGCAGTCGGCCTGGAGTTCGACCCGGCGACTCCCTTGCAGGGCGAGATCGACACCGCTGAGAGGTAGTTCCCACTTGTACTCCGCCGCGAGGATCCCCGTCAGCGCCTGGACATGATGCCCGTACTCGTGCCCCAGCAGGAAGGTCATGTAGGCCAGCGTCCTGCCTTGATCGTAAGTCCAGCCATCGAGGTCCGCGGTCGCGTCGACATAGATCGTGTCGCCGCAGTAATAGGCGTCCCCGTCGTCGACGTCACAGGGAGACGACGGTGATCTGCCCTTCACCACCACCAGCTTGGGTGGCTGGAACTTGAAGCCGGCCTTGCGGATCGCGGGCGCCCACGCCTTGTTCAGGCAGCCGAGAAGCTCGGTGTAGAAGGTTCGCACGGTGGCTAGCGAAGTTGGTTCCTGCTCGGGTTGCGCGCAATGGGAGGCGGGCAAATTGCCAACCCGGTAGATGGGGTTGTTCGCGAGTTCCGGGGGCTGCGGCGGAGCCGAGGTGACGTCGTCGGTCGCCGGCTCAGCGGGCGACGGCGTAGTACTGGGCAGTGCGTCTCGTGCCTTCGCGACCGCCGACGCCGCTGCTGCTGCCGGGTCGTTCGCCGCGCTCGGTCCGACATCGCGCCGGTCCCACCGGACGGCGGCGGTCGCGATGATGCCAAAGGCAAGCAAGGCCGCGCCGCCGACGATCAGCTTCCGCCCCCGTGTCGGATTCACGGGCAGACACTAGCGTGCTTGATCGCCGGCCGGCGCCGAGGTAGTCGTCGGGGTCAGACGGTTACGCGTCTTGAGGCGACGAGGGCACCTTCGAAGTAGCCGTCGGCGCGGAGTAGCTGGCCCGCGGTGACGTCCAGGATGTCGATACCGACCGGGGCTGCTCCCAGGTCCTCCGAGCTGATCGGGCGGTCGTTCAGATACAGATCGACCCGATCGATGGCGTCCACGTCCAGCTCGACCGTGAGCGTCGTACCGGCGAGTGACGTCGTCACTCCGAGGCTCCGGATCGGCATCGCCGCGAGTAACGCACCGGCGGCGTCGAGCAGGTCCTTGTTGCCTTCGAGCAGGTCCGCCCGGGTCATCTTGTGGGTGGCGTCAGGCCGTACGCCGAGGTCCTCGACCGGCGTACCGGACAGCTCACCGACCCGCAGCGTCCGGCGGATCGCGACCCGCATGTTCGCCCCGTTCGGGAGCGCGACGTACGGCGAGGTGGGGTCGGCCGGCGGCGGCTCGTTGAGCAAGGTGGCGAGCAGGCCGTGCGTCCACACGTTCGCACCGCCCGCGCCGGTATTGTCGTCGACGCCGAGGATCTTGCCGATCTGGTGATCGGCGAATCCGGCCGCGAAGATGTCGGTCGCGGAGTAGACCCGCGCGTCGGTGACGAGGACGACCGGACCGTAGTACGTCTGGCCGATGTCGTTCGCGCCGTCCTCGGGCGTGATCGGTTTCGCGGCGGAGAACGTGGCCCCGGTCTCGGTGGCGAGGTCGAGCGAGTCGAACCACGGGCCGAGGTCGATCCCGGCCGGGTTGTCCTTGTGCCGCCGGCACAGCCGCAGGTTGAGCGGCGTACTGATGAACTGTACCGGCTCCGGTGAGATGTGGCGCGGCGTCATCGTCTGGAGGGTGAACTCGCTGGCGAAGATGTGCCCGCCGCCGTTGTCACGGACGTCCACGATCAGCCCGCTCTGCGGCAGTACGGACGTCAGCCGGACGAACTCGTTCCGGAACGCGACCGGGTCGGTGACGCTGAAGGTGAAGATGCGCAGGTGGCCGAAGGTGCCGTGTGCGGTGACCACTTCGCGGGCGCGGAAGACGCCCGGCATCGTGGTCGCCAGGTCGGCACCGCCGACCGCGACCGGATTGGTGAGCTCGGCGGAGGTCTGACCTTGTTCGAGCGAGACCACCGCGCGAACGTAGAGCGACTTCTTGGCCCGCGCCTTCTCGTCCGAGTCCAGGTCGAGACCCATCGCGGCCGAGGCCGGAGTGATCGCGTTCAGGTCGGTCATCGGCGGCAGGTTGGTCGTCACCTTCCATTGCTCACGGAGCTCCTGGGCGGAACCGTCGAGGCCGACATAGGTCAAGGTGACCCAGTCCTCGTCCGGCGGCGACTGGATCACCAGTGGGCGGAGCGTCAGCGATTCGAGGCCGCGGGCCAGGTTCGCGGCGTCGTTGCTGCCGGCGAACTGGGCTCCGTTCAGCGCTACGGCGCGCGCGATCGGCGTACCGTTCCAGTGCGTCACCTCCACGCCCGAGCCGAACTGTGGGGCGCTGTAGCCGGTGACGATGCTGGTGATGAGGTAGTGCTCGCCGGTCGTGTCGTAGCACTTCTCGATCATGAACGGCAGGTAGGCGATCTTGCCCGCGAACGGCGACGGCAGCAGGTAGTTGGTGTGCAGGTCGCGGACCGAATGGAAGATGCTCGACATCTCCCGGTGGAAGATCCACTCGGCCTCCATCGTCTCCGCGGTCTGGCGCTCCATCCTTGCTCGCATGACGCGCAGGCGCTGCAGCGGATTCACCGCGTGCATCGCGACCTTCTCCGGCAGATGGACGTAGTTCTGCTCGAGCAGCAACAGCGCCTGGTCGACGAGCAGCTTCCGCTGGCCGAGCGTCAGTGTCCCGGCCGAGGCGAGGAACTGCGGCAACGGAACGGTTGCGGCTTGCTCGACATCCAGCCGGGTGGCGGCCTTCTTCGCTCTGGCTGTTGTCTTCTTGGCGACTGGTTTAGCGACAGTTTTGCGTGTTCCTGGCATGACTCCCCCAAAAGAAGCAGCCTCACCCCTGGGCCGCTGATCCCCCTACCGTCCGTCGCGGTCAAGGCGATGTCAACGGCTCGGCACGCCGTTGTCCTGGTGGCCAACCCTTCGGTGGTGAACAACCATCGACCCCATGCGGATCAGATGTTTGTTGTTGACGGCCGCGCTGCTGATCGGCCTCTGCCAAGTACCGACGGCGCACGCTGCTGCGTCCTTCCCACGCATTGACGCGTCGGGATTCCAACTGGTCTCGGGCGATACGTTCGCGACGTACGCCGGCCGGATCGCCGCCTTGGAACAGAAACCCGGGCTGGCGCCGGTCGGCGTCACCGAAGTACTGGCCGCTTCCAACCGGACCGGCCGCAACCTCTGCCACTCGACGTACCTGACTGCATCGCTCAACCCGAAGGGGTTCTGCTGGCAGGACGGCGAGGACGACGACGAGAACGTCTGGATCCCGCAGGGCGTCACCGGCTCGGGCGACGCGCAGCCTCTTGGTGGCGCGCGTCGGGTCGTCGCGGCGACTTGGCACAACGCCAACGACACGGCGATCCGGGTTTCGTTCCTCGACCTCACGACGTACAAGTACCGCCATGTCCTGCTGGTCGAGCCCACCTCCAACGGCAACTTCGCCGCGATCGCCGGACACGGGCACGGCATGTTCTGGTCCGGCAACAAGCTCGTGGTCGCGACCGGCGGTTCGGTACTCCGGGTCTTCGACCTCTCCCACATCTGGCGGACCGACACCTCCACCGGCGAGGTCGGATTGGGTGCCGACGGCAAATATCACGCGCTCTGGCACGCGTTTGCACTGCCGCAGATCGGCGCCTACTGGTACGCAGGTGGTGGATGCGCCAACACGACCGGCACCAAGCCCTGCTTCGCCAGCCTCGCGATCGACCACTCCGGAGCCGGGTCCTTTGTCGCGGCCGAGCACACGGAGCGAGGCGGCGGCCGAATCGTCCGCTGGCCTTTGGACGAGTCGCTTGGTCTTCCTCGCTCGGCGGGTGGGGTCGTTCAAGCTGTTGAGGCGTTCGACTCCCCCGTCTGGGGAATGCAGGGCGCAGTCTCGTACGACGGCAAGTTCGTGATCACGGGGGTCTGCCCGGAGTACGCCGACAACATCGGCGACGGCGTCGACTACCCGAGCTGCCTCCACCGAGGCGTCGGAGGCACCTCCACCACCTCCTGGACCAAGGCCCCGAAGAACACCGAAAACCTCTCCTACTGGCCCGCCACCAACGAACTATGGCTCCTCAGCGAACAACTCCGAGAACGCGTAACCGTCCACATCCCCTGGAGCTGATGCTTTGTATGCCGGTGGTTTTACGCCGGGGCGCGGCGGGCCACGTAGACGGTGTTGGTGGCCTCGTGGTCCTGCAGCGGGTTGGGGAACGTGACCACGTGCGCGACCTGGCTGTCGAAGACTTCGGACAGAACCTCGCCGAACACCGCGTCGGGCGGGTCGTTCGACCACAAGGCGAAGACGCCGCCGGGACGCAGGTGAGCGGCGAGCCGGCGCAAACCGTCTGGGGTGTAGAAGGCGGCGTGGCTGGGGTGAAGGACGTGGCGTGGCGTGTGATCGACGTCGAGCAGTACGGCGTGGAAGAGCCGGCCCGGCTGATCACGATCGAACCCTTGGTCGGCGCCGGCCAGGGCGAAGAAGTCACCTTGCACCAGTCGGCTACGAGGATCTCCGGTGATCTCAGTGGCCAACGGAAGCAACGCCCGCTGATGCCAGCCGATGACCGCGTCGAGGGCCTCCACGACAATCAGCGAGCCAACGCGAGCGTCCTGCAGGACCGCCCGGGCCGTGTACCCCAGCCCGAGGCCACCCACGACGACATCGAGACCGGCACCTGACACCGCGGCAAGTCCCAGCCGCGCCAACTCCACCTCGGCAACCGTGAAGAAGCTCGACATCAGGAATTCGTCGCCGAGCTTGACCTCGTAGACCTCCGCATCCAGCGTCAGGTCGTGCCGCCGCCGCAGGCTGATCTCGCCCATCTGTGTCTGCTGCCAGTCGAGTTCCTCGAATCGCGCGTTCACAGCCGAAACTCCGCCACCATCGCCACCAGCTTTTCCACGAGACACACTCTCTCCCGAGCAGCCCCGCGGCGCCAATCGGCCCGCTGAAAAGTACCGCGGCCTCCGACGACGACCTACCAGACGAGTCCATCTAGATGGTTATGGCCGGAAAGTAGGCGAACGATGCGGTCCTGCGCCGCTTGGCGTATGTCAGGCTGGGGGTGGTGCGCGCAGAGCGCGAGCTCCACGTACATGTCATAGAAGAGCAACCGCTCGCGCAGCTGCTCGCGCTCGAACAGCTCCGGATACGCGCCGTGCAGCCATCCGGGGACCTCTGTGAGTGTGGTCTCGTCGAGCCCTTGTTCGTCGGGTGTGGGTGGGTACTCGCGCGCCTTCGCGCACCAGCGCAGGATGGTATCGAGCTCGACATCCGCCGGCTGAGCCAACGCCTCCGCGAAGTCGATAAGACCGGTGACGCGTCCTTGGTCGACCATCACGTTGGATCCATGTAAATCACCATGGACGAGGACGGGTTCGCCGGCGGCGAACAACGCCAGCCGCTCCTGGATCCAATCGGCGACGTCCGCGAGCAGGCGCGAGTCATGACCGGGCAGTCGCCGGGCAGCCTCGACCTGCTGGAGCGCCGCACTCACTACGGGTGGGTGGAACGCAGGCCACGGCTTGCCGGCGAGCGCGTCGGCCAGCCAGGGCGGCAGCAGGCCGGCCGTGACAGGAACGCGGTGAAGCGCGCGCAACGCAAAGCCGAGGCTTTCGATCATTGCTTGGCGCGTGTGCGAGTCCGCCGCCGGCCATGCCTCGTACAGGGTCCGGCCGGGCACGCGTTCGGTGACACACCACGGCCCGTCCGGGCCGTCGCCGTGGGCGAGGTGCCGGGCGTGTGGGACCTCGCTGCCGGCGAGCAGGTTGGCGACTGAAGCCTCGTGGCGAAACGAGTCGCGGAACTGCCCGTTGCTCAGGCGTACGACGTATTCGTCGCCGACCCACACGCGGCTGACCCAGCCGGCCTTTGGAAGGAAACGCCCGGTTGCCGGCAGACCAGCGGCCGCCAGCGTCCTCAGCAGCGCCGGATCGGCAGCCGGCTCGTCGACGAACGGTGTTGATTGGTCGCGCACGTACCGACCGTCGCACACGTACCAAATCTCGCACCACACCATTTGCGCGGCCCTCAATACGCGGAGCGTCCGGTAACAGCCGTCGGCTACCCGAGTTCGTCTGCTTCTTGGCCAAGCCAGTCAAGTGCGATCGGGGCGACCTCGGCGGCGGTCAGATTTCGGGTGTCGAGGCGAAGATGCCGATGCCGGGTGAGAAATCCGTCGGCCGGAGTCGGCGTAGATCCGGTCGGATCCGTAGTCAATTGATGGGCTTCCATACTGCGGACGTTGCCATCAGACCATTCCACATTCTGCTTGCTCGGCTTGGCAGCCAGCCGGGTTTCACCCCGGTTCCGCACCAGGCGCGTTTCAAGGTCAGCGGTCAGCTCGAGTACGCATACCTCACCACCGGACTCATCGAACGGCGCGACGAGCTGTTCGACGTAGGCGGTATCAGCTGGGTCCCGCAGGTCCCAGACCAAGGTGAAGATCAGATCCACCCTGTTGCGTGCGGCTTCCTCTATCACTCGCCGACGGAACTCGAGGTTCAAGACGTTGAACGGCGCGGTGCCGTAGCCGAAGACCTCAGCCAGCGGCTCAATGGTGTGGTGATTGTGGAACAACCTGAAGTCACTCTGCGCGGCGATCTCCCGGCCCACCGTCATCTTGCCGACAGCCGGGGGTCCAATGATCAGAAGCAGCCTCATGGTCGGCAACAGTCCCAGGCACCCGGTCTCTCGTGCAACCAAGTTCCGCATCCGGCCCGGAGAGCTGGCCGGCAGGCACTCAGCACGCGGGCACCGGCCGGACCGCGTTCTCGATTGACGTCACGGCGGCGCTCGGCGACGGGGCCGAGCACAACGGTCACCCAACTCTCGCCGTACGGCGACCCACCGGTCACGAAGGCAGGCGGGGCGGGAAGTGAACGGGGGGCCTGTAAGGATGGGGTGATGAGTGAGGTTTGGGACAACATCACCACGGCGCAGCCTGAGGTTTCGGTGCAGGTCGTTATCGCTACTGGTGTGGTGGCGTTGTTGCTGATCGCTTGGCGTCCCGTATGGCGGCAGACGCGGCAGGTGGTGACTATCGCGCATGAGGGGGCGCATGGGCTGATCGCGCTGCTGGTCGGGCGGAAGCTTGCCGGGATCCGGCTGCATTCGGATACGTCGGGTGTGACCGTGTCGCGTGGGCGGCCGACCGGGCCGGGGATGATCGCGGTCCTGCTCGCGGGGTACCCCGGACCTGCGTTGTTCGGGCTGGCGGCCGCGTTCGTGTTGAGTCGCGGGTACGCCGTTGCGTTGCTGTGGGGACTCTTGCTCGCACTGGTGATCCTGCTGCTGCAGATCCGGAATCTGTTCGGGCTCTGGTCGGTGGTTGCCTTCGGCGCCTTGGTGTTCGCGGTGTCCTGGTGGGGTTCGACGGATGTGCAGTCCGCGTTCGCCCATCTGCTGACGTGGTTCCTGCTGCTCTCGGCGCCCCGGGCGGTGCTCGAGTTGCAGCACTCGCGGCGAGGCGGCGGTGGGCGGAGTTCCGACGCGGATCAGTTGCGGCGGCTGACCGGCGTACCGGCATTGATGTGGGTGGGACTGTTCGGCCTTGTCACGCTCGCGTGTCTGGCGCTCGGCGTCGTCTGGTCCGGCCTGCTCCCTTCCTGACCTCGCCCCGGCGGCATCGGATCATCGCCGACGCCACCGGAGTACGAAGGTCAGTGCCTCGTCGGCTGACCCGTCGCCGGGTCCAGCTGGAGAGCGTTGTGGGAGCGGTGCCCGAAGTCGAACAGGTTGTTCAGACTGCCGGCCTTCTCGTCGAACGAGTAGTTGCCGATCCGGCCGGTGTTCCAGTTGTCTTCCACGAATCGCAGCACCGAGGTCTGGTCGGTGGTCGCGTGGTCGACGTAGTTCTGCTTCGCGTACTGCGAAACGACGAGCAGGGGCAACCGGGGGCCGTAGCCGCAGCGGTCCTGGTACCCGCCGGCGATCCGGGCCGGGTTGGTGCCGCAAGTCTTGCCGTCGGTCAGGCCGTCATGGGCCGGGTCGTTCGACTGGTTCACGATCGGGCCGACCTGGTGGTCGTACCAGCCGTCGCTGTCGTCGTAGGCGATGACGACGGCGGTGTTCTTCCAGTCCTTGGACTTCTGCAGTTTGTTGATGGTGTCGACCACGAAGCGCTGCTCGTCGAGCGGCGTCGAGTAGCCGGCGTGACCGTCCTGGTACGCGGCTGCCTTCAGGTAGCTGACCGCCGGCATCCTGCCGTGGTTCACCGAGGCCCAGAAGTCGGTCAGGTCGTACTGGTGGTTCGCCGGGCCGTTGTGGCCGACCTCTTTGACCGAGGCCGGGCGGAGGTGCTGCGGGTTGGCCGTGCTCGCGTAGTACTGGAACGGCTCGTGGTGCGGGATGTAGTCCTTGCTCGTCACTCCACCGAGGTCGGCGTGGCTGGCGGCGCAGTCGGCGAAGCCGCCCTGGAACCAGCCCCAGCTGACGCCCTTCGCGTTCAGCAGGTCACCGATGTTCTTGTTCTTGGTGTCCACCGACGCGGAGCTGTCCCGGGTGTCGCACTTGTCCCCGGCCGGCTGCGGGTCGCCGATCATGGTGCCGCTGGCAGCCGGTACTGCGTCGCCGTCGGTGCTGAACCCGTGCGTCTGACCGCTGACCAGGTTGATCGCGCCCGGCGTCGACGGGCCGTAGACCGTGCCGTAAGAGTTGTCGCTCATCGCGAACCGCTGGGCGTAGTTCCACAGGCCCGTGACCGTGTTGCCGTCGTAGTACCCCATCACCAGGCCCATGCCGTGCCCGTAGTCCGCGCAGGTGCCGGCGCCGCGGCCGACCGTCTCGACGACCTTGTCCATCAGGCCCGAGTTCACGGCCTTCTGCTCGTTCGTATAGCTGTGGTCCTGGTCGCAGGTCTGCGCCTGGTCACGGCCGAGCCGGAACGGCTGGACAGAGTTGGGATTGTTCGGAGCGAGCAGCGGTGCGTCGAGCCCGTTCACACTCGGCGTACCGGGTGCCGCGGTGAAGCGCGGCTCCCCTGCCGGGTTGGCCGCGGTCGGGTAGGTAGCGAAGTAGTGATCGAACGAAATGTTCTCCTGGAAGATGACGACCAGATGCTTGATCGGTGTCGCCGTCGGCGCGCTCCGGTCATGGCCGAGCGCGACCGCGGGCACCGCGGCACCCAGCAGAACAAGTGAACCTAGCGCCGCTACGAGCGGGATCCGGCGAGTACTCCTGACAGACACGACATGCTCCTTCGAAAGCTGACTGGCCGGCGCCCGAAGCGACCTGGCGTTCCGTTCGGTGGTCCTGGCCGGTCTTCGGAAACTAGCACCGGCAGCGTGGCCAGGCGAGGACCTAGCCCGTACGCCGTCCTCCGCCGAAGCTGTTCGGCTAGCCCTCGATTGCGCGGTCGCGTTGAGCGACGCCGGGGCCGCCGTACGGGTAGTCTGCGGCGCCCGGGTCGCTTGCTTCGTCCAACGTCGTGCGCTCGTCGTCGGTGAGGTGCAGGTCGGCCGCGGCGAGGTTGTCGTCGAGCTGCGTCATGGTCCGCGCGCCGAGGATGACCGACGTGATCGCCGGCCGGTCCACCAGCCAGGCGAGAGCGATCTGCGCCATCGAGATCCCACGTGCCTCGGCGATCGTCCGGACCGCCTCGACGACATCGCGAACGCGCTGGTTCTTGCTGCGCCGATGCCACGACTCGACACCACGGTTCGGGTCCTCGCCGAGCCGGGTCGCACCCGTCGGCTCCTCGTCGAACGAGTACTTGCCGGTCAGCCAGCCACCGCCCAGCGGCGACCACGGCAGCAGCCCGAGCTTGTTCTCGAGCGAGGCCGGCACGATCTCCCACTCGATCTCGCGAACCAGCAGGTTGTACTGCGGTTGCAGGGTCACCAGCGGCGACCAACCATGCCGGTCGATCAGGTCGCAGGCCTTCTGCAGTTGCCAGCCGGTGAAGTTCGACAACCCGCCGTACGCGATCTTGCCGTCCCGGATCGCGTCCTCGAGGAAGCTGAGCGTCTCCTGCAACGGCGTGATCGGGTCCCACGCGTGCAGTTGGTAGAGGTCGACATGGTCGACACCGAGCCGGGTCAGGGACGCGTCGAGAGCACGCCGCAGGTGGCGACGCGAAGTACCGAGGTCGTTCGGTCCGTCGCCGGTCGAGAACCGGCCCTTGGTCGCCAGTACTACGTTGTCGCGAGCGGAGCTCTTCGCCAGCCAGTGGCCGACGATCTCCTCGGAGGCACCGGCGGTGTAGACGTCGGCCGTATCGATCAGCGTGCCGCCGACCTCGACGTACCGGTCGAGCTGCTCATGCGCGCCCGCCTCGTCGGTCTCGTTGCCGAACGTCATCGTGCCGAGTGCGTACGTCGACACGACGGTGCCGCTGTTGCCCAGAGTGCGGTATTCCACAGCTTGCTCCTTGGTCAGGACATATGAGCCAACTGCGAGCTTAAACCCCCACCCGCGGGGTACGGGGAACTGTCCGAAGCGCGCGCTACCGTGGCTGACGACCGCGTGACGAAGGGGAAAAACGTGAACACCAGCGAACTGCTGCTCGATTCGTACGGCCGGATCCAGGAGGTCGTGCACGACGTGGTCGACGGGCTGGACGACAAGACTCTCAGCACCCGGCCCGAGGGCACCGGTAACTCGATCGCCTGGCTGGTCTGGCACCTGACCCGGATCCAGGACGACCACCTCGCCGACGCCGGCGGCTATGAGCAGGTGCACACGGCCGACGGCTGGCACGACCGGCTCGGGCTGCCGTTCGACGCCTCCGACACCGGTTACGGGCATTCCGCGGAGCAGGTCGCCACAGTGCAGCTATCGGCCGACCAGCTCGCCGGGTACTACGACGCCGTGCACGCCAGATCGCTCGAGTACCTGAAGACCCTGACCGACGAGGACCTCGACCGTGTCGTCGACAAGCGCTGGGACCCGCCGGTCACCCTCGGCGTACGCCTAATCAGTGTCATCTCGGACGACCTGCAACACGCCGGCCAGGCCGCCTACATCCAAGGACTGCTTGCTGACGGCAACTAGTGCAGAGCGGTGAGGTCTGTCTTCCACAAGGTCAGCGGACCGCCGACAGGGCCCGACAATAGGTAGAGCGCGCTGCCGACCTGGACGGTCTGCGTGACCTGACCGCTTGGGCCGGTCGCGTCGCGGACGGTCCACTGGCTGCCGTCGCCGGTCAGCACCTTCACCTTGCCACCGTCAGCGGCGACCTGGATCAGCTTGCCGTCCGACTCGACGGCCGACGGCACCTGGTCCTTGTCGCCGACGGCGAACTGCGGCACGCCCTGGTACCGCGAGGCCTTATCGCCCTCGACCTTCCAGATCGCGAGCTTGCCGTCGACGTACCCGGAGGCGAGGCACACGGTCGCAGTACAGCTGATGGTGCGAGCCTCGCTGCGGTTGCCCGCGTCAGGTAGCTCGAACCGCGACCAGCCCTGGTTCAGCTGGATCGAACGCCACAGGACGGCATGCTGCTCGACCAGGTTCGGACCGAGCTTCACCTGCGAACCAGCAAAGACAATGCCACTGCCCGAGACAGCACTGGAGCTGGGACCGACCAGGAGGTTGGCCGTGCTCTGCAACGCAGTACCGGCGACTTTCTGCCGGATCCACTTCTCGCCCTGCGGCAACCAGACCGCCGCGTCGAGCCCGGAGACCTCGCTCCCCCACGTGCCGAGCAGCGCACCACCAGCCGGCGTCAACGCCGCGCCGATCACACTGCCGGCCGTCTGACCGCCGAAGGTGTTGAACTCCTGCGGCTTCTCCACCAGCCCCGCGGTCGAGCCGGTCCAGACGGTGTAGCGAGTGTTCGAGTGGGCGCCGCCGGCGGCGCCGGCCAGCCCGAGGATCGTGGTCCCCTCGATCGCCACCGACTGCCAGATCGCCTCGAAGGCATACGCACTGCTCGGCTTCAGCGGGATCGGCGTCAACTTGCCGTCGGCGGATTGGATCGTCAAGCCAGGAACGACTTTCGCACCCCGGTGCCGCAACCCGATCAGCAGCTCTTCGCCCTTCGGCGTCAGCGTGACCGGCTCCTCGCCGGCCGGAAGCCCGACCTTCGTCCAGGCGACCGGGTCACCCTGACGAAGACCATCGGTTGTCGGGTCGGAGTTGTTGCAGGCGCTGACGATCAGGGTCGCTGTCAACAGCGCTACTGCGGCTAGTGCCCCGCGGCGGACTCGGTTCGGCATCCCGTCAGTATGTGCTCACAGGAGGGTTAACAGCTCAACGATTCTGCGGAAGTTTCGTCGTGCGCTTGCGCCCGCCTCGCGGAGCCGAGGGCGGCGGCACGACCGGCCCGATGTCGCCGTCCGGTGCGGTGTCCAGGTCGACGATCACCGGCGCGTGGTCGCTCGGACCGGTGCCCTTGCGGGCCTTGCGATCCACCCACGCGGCCTTGACCCGATCGGCCACCGGATCCGAGGCCAGCATGAGGTCGATCCGCATCCCGAGGTCCTGATGGAACATGCCGGCCCGGTAGTCCCAGTAGCTGAAGACGCGCTCGTTCGGCCAGCGATCCCGTACGACGTCGTGCAGCCCGGTCGACATCAAGTCGGTCAGCGCCTGCCGCTCCGGCACGGTGACGTGCGTCGACCCGACGTACGCCGCCGGATCGAACACGTCCGCATCGGCCGGCGCGATGTTCATGTCGCCGCAGACGATCGCCTCGGCAGGTCCAGCCGCGACGACGTCCTTGAGTGCGGCGAGCCAGGCGAGTTTGTACTGGTAGTGATCCGAGTCAGGCGTTCGCCCGTTCGGCACGTACAGCGAATGGATCCGGATCCCGCCGCAGGTCGCGGCGACGGCGCGGGCCTCGGGATTCGGGAAGCCTGGCGCGCCTGCGATGCCGGTGACGACATCCTCCAGGCCGACCTTCGAGAGCAGCGCTACGCCGTTCCACTGCACTTCGCCGTACAGGGCCGTCTCGTAACCGCGATCGGTCAACTCCGCGTCCAGCAGGCTCCTGAACGCATCATCGGCCAGCTTGGTTTCCTGCAGACACACCACGTCGGGCTGTCTCTCGTCGAGCCACTCCAGCAGCCGAGGCATGCGTTGCTTGACTGAGTTCACGTTCCAGGTAGCTACTCGCACCTGCCCTACGTTAGGCGATCACCCGGTGCGGCCGGTACGGCGCTTCGAGGCGGGCCCGTTCATCGGACGTGAGGGTGAGCCCGACCGCGGCGACGGCATCCTCGACGTGGCGGATCTTGGTGGCTCCGACGATCGGCGCGTTCACCCCGTCCGCACCGAGCAGCCAAGCCAGGGCGATCTGGGCCGGCGCGACGCCACGCTCTTTCGCGACCTCACGGACCGCTTCGACGACTTCGAGATCACCCGCGTCGTACATGTCGTCTGCGACCGGATCGGTGCCCGAGCGAGCCGTAGTACCGGCTTCTCGCGCCAGCAACCCGCGAGCAAGCGGGCTGTAGGGGATCACGCCGACGCCCTGGTCGACGCAGAGCGGGATCATCTCGCGCTCCTCCTCGCGGTAGACCAGGTTGTAGTGGTTCTGCATCGACACGAAGGGAACCGCGGCGACCCGCTGCGCCTTCGCGAACTGCCAGGCACACATGCTCGACGCCCCGAGATACCGAGCCTTACCAGCCCGTACGACGTCCGCCAGCGCCTCCATCGTCTCCTCGATCGGCGTCTCGTCGTCCCAACGATGGATCTGGTAGAGATCGACGTACTCCGTGCCGAGCCGGCGAAGCGACGCATCGATCGCGTCAAGGACGTGCTTGCGAGACAGGCCCCGATCGTTCGGCCCGGGCCCGGTCGGGTAGTAGACCTTCGTGGCCAGCACATAGTCCTCACGACGGGCGAAGAACTTACGCAGCATCCGGCCTGCGAGCTCCTCGCCAGTACCCTTGGAATACGCATCGGCGGTGTCGAAGAAGGTCACTCCGGCCTCGACCGCCTGCCGGACGATCGGCTCGGCCGCCTCCTCACCGAGGTGCCACTCCCGGGCACCACCAGTGCCGAAACTCATCATCCCCAGGCAGATCCGCGAGATCCGCAGTCCGGTCGCGCCGAGCCTGCTGTACTCCATCTCAGTTCTCCATCTGGGTCGCGTTGAGTTCCGCCAGCCCGGCGAAGCTGAACCACAACGCCGCCGCCAGCTCGATCCGGTCGAAATCCTCGACCAGCTCCTTCAGATAGGTCACTAGTGCCTCCTCGCCGCGCTCGAACTCCCCCTTGATCGCCGGCGGGTCCACCAACCGGTCGACGATCGTCCAGCCGATACCGCCGCGCCACGACAGCCCGGTGTCGTAGTTCACCCCAGTGGCAAGCATGATCAGCAGGCTAGCACTCAAGTCATACTCAGTATATTTTTTATCCGAGTATGAGTTCTCTATGCTGAGCCGGTGAACGAGCAACCACAGCACGGTCGGCGGGAGCGGAAGAAGACCGAGCTCCGGACCAGGCTCTCGGATGTCGCGATCGCCCTGTTCCTCGAGCGCGGTTTCGACGAGGTCTCCGTCTCCGAGGTCGCCGAGGCGGCGGACGTGGCCCGGCCGACAGTGTTCGCCCACTTCCCCCGCAAAGAAGACCTGGTCTTCGACCGCTATCCCGAGGCCGAGGCGCTGGTGGTCGGCGCGATCACCGACCGTCCGGCCGGCAGTTCGGCGGTTACTGCCGTGAGCGACCTGATGATCTCGCTCGCCGAGCAGGGGCATCCGCTGTCGGCGATCCGGGCTGAGTTCGCTCCGTTCTGGCGGCTCGTCGCGGCGTCCCGGCCGTTGCAGTCACGGGCCCGGGAGCGGCTGGAGCATCTCGAACAGGCGATGACGCCCGCGATGGAGGCGACGGATGTCCCCGAGCCGAGACTCACCGCGGCGCTGACGGTCGCGGCGTACAGGACCGTCCATCTCACTTCGGTCGAACGGGTCCTGGCCGGCGAGGACCCTGCCGCCGTCGCCGCGGATCACCTCGTCCGGGTCCGCGCGACCCTCGCCCGCCTGGCCCACTTTGCCTGAGAAGATCACGCTCGCCGCCGACCTACCCCCGGTCCCCTAGTGGCCCCGTGTCGGAAGTTCCGTTAGCGATAGCGGTGGTCAGGTGCGTGCATCGCGGTGCGGCGGAGCGGCCTCGATGCTCTGGCATCGTGGCCGTTTCGCCGCTGCCGTGAGGTGCGTGCCTGGGCGCCGGTAGCGCAACGGAACTTCCGACACGGGGCACTAGGATCGCCTGATCGTGCCAGTCGTTGAGGAATGCCAAGGAGGAGTAATGGGACGTGCCGCCCGTCGCCGCGGTTACCTGTTGATCAGCTGCGCATTGGCCCTGGGATTGGTGGCCACGACGAACCTGCCGGCGCAGGCCGCGCCAGGGCGAGCGTCGCAGTTTTCCCCCGGTGCATCAGGTGCCGGAGATCCTTACTTCCCCGACATGGGCAATGGTGGCTACGACGTCAGCCACTACGACATCAGGCTCGCGTTCAACCCCAAGACCAAGGCGATCAACGCGACCACGACGATCCTCGCCAAGGCCACCCAGAATCTCTCCCGCTTCGACCTGGACTTCCAGGGACCGCTGAAGATCAGCAAGCTCTCGGTCAACGGGCGGGCCGCGTCCTTCACCCGCAGCGGTGCGCAGGAGTTGGTGATCACCCCGCCGCACGGCCTGTGGCGGGGAAGCACGTTCCTCGTCTCGGTGACCTACGCAGGCGTCCCGCAGAAGATCGACGACCCGGCACTGGGCCTTTCCGGCTGGGTCGCCACCAAGGACGGCGCGGTCGCACTCAACCAGCCCATCGGCGCCGCGACCTACTACCCGGTGAACGACACCACCAACGACAAGGCGACGTACAGCCAGACCATCACCGTGCCAACCGGACTCACCGTGCTGGCCAACGGTGAACCCGGGCCCACCACCAAGCATGGTGACCAGACCACCTTCCGCTGGCACATGAACAAGCCGCTGGCCAGCGAGCTGGCCATGATCGCGATCGGGAACTACAACCTCACCCGCGGTGTGACGGCCGACGGCCTCCCGAACATCACGGCCATCGGCAAGTCGATCGATATCAAGGCCGGTCAGGGCAAGGTCTTCAACAAGACCACGGCGCAGATCGTCCAGTGGGAGTCGTCGTTGTACGGGCGCTACCCGTTCGACTCGACCGGCGGCATCCTCGCCGACCTCGGCGTCCACTACGCCCTGGAGTCACAGAGCCGACCGGTGTACGACCAGCGCACCAGCAAGGTCGACGGTGACCTGCTCGCCCACGAACTCGGCCACCAGTGGTTCGGCGACAGCCTCACTCCGGTGCACTGGTCGGATATCTGGCTCAACGAAGGCTTCGCCACCTACTCGGAGTGGCTCTACCAGGAGAAGTTCAACGGCATCCCGGTGAAACAGAGCTTCGCGGAGGCCTACGCCGACGAGAAGGACTGGACCGGCAAGGTGGCCGACCCCGGACGGGATCAGATCTTCGACGACCTGGTCTACTCCCGCGGTGCGATGACGTTGCAGGCGCTGCGTATGAAGATCGGCGACCGCGCCTTCTTCCAGGTGCTCAAGCAGTGGCCGACGACGTACCGGCACGGCAATGTCTCGACGCAGACCTTCATCCGCTTCGTCGAGCGACTGACCCACCGCGACCTCGGCGCGTTCTTCCAGACCTGGGTCTACCAGCCGGGCAAGCCGACGCTCTGACCTCAGCCTTTGTAGAGGGTGGCGGCGGTTTGGGCGAAGGAGCGGATCAGCGGGCTCGGGCTGTCGCTGTTCCAGGCCGCGACCAGGTGGCTCGGGGGCATGTCGAGCAGCGGTACCGCGGCGACTCCTTCGGGCAGAGCGTGCGTGACCGGTGCAAGCCCGATGCTGCCGTTCCAGATGATTGCTTGTAGGCACTCGTGGACGGTTCGTACGACAGACCCGTCGCGCTCCGAGCCTCCGTTCCAGTACGCCCGCCACCTCGCGTCTGTACCTTCGGGGAGCTGACACCAGGTGCGGTCGGCCAGGTCGGTCAGTCGCAAGGCCTCGTACTGCGCGAGCGGGTCGTCGGCGCGAAGGATGACGCCGATCGGGTCGGAGCGCAGTACGAGGGTGGTGATGCCGTCGTCGTCGAACGGGGCGCGGGTGATGGCGAAGTCCACGAGGCCGGCCCGCAATCCCGTGGTGGGGTCGGTGAAGTCTGCCTCGCGAATGTGGAACTTGACTGCGGGATGGCGTTCGCGGAAGGCGGCCGCGAACTCGATACCGGCCTGCTCGACGCTGTCGCCAAGGGTCCCGATCGTGACCGCGGCTGCTCCGGCTACTGCTGTCACTCGGTCGCGCGCCTGGTCGGCCTGCTCGAGCAGGGTGCGCGCCTCGTCGTACAGGGCCTTGCCTGCGGCAGTGAGGCTCACTCCGGCAGGAGATCGCACCAGCAACAGGGCGCCGAGATCGGTTTCCAGTTGCTTGATGGCTCTGCTCAGCGGCGGCTGGGTCATGTGCAACCGCGCTGCGGCACGGCCGAAGTGGAGCTCTTCGGCTACGGCCACGAAGTAGCGCAACAGGCGTAGGTCCATCGCTGTCGCACGATACCCGCTCGGTATCGGAGCTGCGGAATCGGTGTTGGACGGTCCTCGACTCTGCAGGATGGACTGACGGCATGACGATGCCCGAACCCGAAGTACAGCCCAGCGGTGCGCAGGAACTGGCCCGGGACTTGGTGGTGATACCGGATCGGCGGCTGCCGCTGGTGCCCAACATCGGGGTGATCGGCGGCACGGAGTCGGTGCTCGTGATCGACACCGGTCTCGGGTTGACCAACGCGGAGAAGGTGCTGGCTTTCGCGACGGAGTTCGCCCGGGGCCGGCGGCTCTACCTGACCACGACGCATTTCCATCCCGAGCACGCGTTCGGTGCGCAGGTGTTCGCCGGCGCCGCGACCTTCCTGGTCAATCGAGCCCAGGCCGAGGATCTGGCCGCCAAAGGGCCTGGCTATCTCGAGATGTTCAAGGGCCTCGACGAAGTGGTGGCCCGGCGGCTCGAGGGTGTCCAGCCTGCCGCTCCGGATCTTGTTTACGACACTCGGTACGACCTCGATCTCGGCGGCCGGGTCGTGGAGTTGCGAGCGACCGGCCGCGCTCATAGCAAGGGCGATCAGGTCATCACCGTGCCTGGCGACGGGGTGATGTTCACCGGCGATCTCGTCGAGGCAGGGCAGTTCTCGATCTTCCCGTGGTTCCCACCGCACGACACCGATGTGTCGGGTACCCGCTGGCTGGCGGTGATGGAGCGGCTGATGGCGGAGAAGCCGCGGATCGTGGTGCCCGGCCATGGCGAGGTGGGTGGGCCGGAGCGTTTGGCCGACGTACGGGACTATCTGCGGTTACTGCGCGACGAGACCTGGGTACGGCGTGATTCGGGCGTCGGCGAGGAGACGATCGCCGCCGAAGTACGGGCTGTGATGCTCGCGCGGTATCCGCAATGGGACGGGCAGGAATGGATCGAGAAGGGGGTTGGTTGCTTGTGCACAGAGCATGCCGCGTGACCACTTTCTGGAGGACGAATTGAGCAACGCCGACACAGTCATCACCGCTTTGCGGAACGGGCATGACGGACTCGCTGAACTGGTGGAGAAGTTCAGCGACACCGACCTGGCCGGGCCGTCGGGCGCGACCGAGTGGGACATCTCGCAGGTGCTCAGTCACCTCGGGAGCGGCGCGGAGATCATGACTGCGACCGTACGCGCGGCGCTGGACGGGACACCTGCCCCCGACGGCGACTTCAACCAGTCCGTCTGGGACCGCTGGAACGCGGCGTCCGGCCGCGAGCGCGCTGACGGATTCCTTGAGAAGAACGAGTCGCTGACCGCCCTGTACGAGTCTTTGGACTCCACCCAGCGGGACGAGCTGGGGATCCAGCTTTCCTGGCTACCCGAGCCGGCGGAGGTGGCAACCGTCGCGCGGCTGCGGCTCAACGAGTTCACGTTGCACGCGTGGGATGTCCGCAGCGGGCTGGACGACAAGGCCACCCTCGACGGGCAAGCAGTGCCCGAACTGCTGGAGAGCGCACTCGGGAACCTCAGTTGGATCAGCAAGCCGGCCGCGCTCAACGGCGAATACTCCGTGATTCAGGTCACCCTGACCGATCCGGCCAAGCAGCTGACGCTTCACCTGAACGACCCGGTCAGCATCTCCTTCGACCCGGCCAGCAGCCCCGATGGGACTCTCACGGTGCCCGCCGAAGCCTGGCTGCGACTCGTCTCCGGCCGGCTTGCGCCGCAGTACACGCCTGATGGCGTCGAGAGCACGGGAGCAGCGAGCCTCGACACCCTCCGGCACGTCTTCGCGGGCTACTGACGGCCCGTGCCCGTAGCTCTTCGCGCTACCGGCACGGGCATCAGGCCGTACTAGCGTCCGCCGCCACCTGCTTTTCGGGTGCCGACGGGCGCGCACTCGCCAGTTCCAGGTCAGCACGACTCTGCGGCAGCATCCAGCCCAGCGGCTTGGCGAGGACGAGGCCGACCGTGGCTTCACTGATCTGCAGCAGGTCGGCGATCCGGCGTACGGCGTCTGCCTCGTCGACCGCCGAGTAGATCAGGTGGATCACTTCGTGGCGATGCGCGAAGACGACCAGCGCGGCCGCGGCCACGCCAGGGTCAGCGTGGGCAGGTTGAGTGTTATCCCCGTGTTTGTTCACAACCAGACAACGTTTCGGCTAGTAGATTGGTCACGTCACGGGCCTCTTGGGGATGCATTTCGCCCGGCTGACACCATGGGGACGTGCTCAGACTTCGCCGTTCCTCCTGGCCCGCCGACCTCACCGAAGCGGTCCTGATCGCCTCACGCCACACCACCAGCGGCAAGGAAGAGATCCTGGCGGCCGTCCAGCTGACCACCGGTCACTGGGTCGCCGGGACCCGCGCCGCCGTCTACCTGCCGACGGAGGCCACCACCGCCGTACGGCGCGTCGGCTGGGAACACATCGAGCGCGCCGCCTGGAACTCCGACGAGTCGATCCTGCACGTCTACGAGACCACCGCGTTCGGTACGCCGCTGCGCGCGACCGATCTCCCCGTCGACGACCCGGGCCCGCTTCGGCCAACTGCTCCGCGAACGGGTCGACGCCAGCGTCGTCATCCAGCGGCACGTCCCGCTGACGGGCAAGAAGGGGGTCCGCATCGTCGGCCGCCGCAACCCCGCCGACACCAACGCCGCCATCTCGTGGAACTTCGTTCTGGACAAGGGATTGGAGCCCAGCCAGCCCGGGCTGATCGACCATGCCGAGGCCGCGCTGGCCGCCGTACGGGACGAGTTCGGCGTCTGACGCGGAAGCGGTCCCGGCCCCGATTCGAGACGGCCGGAATCCCATTTTTGTAGTTCGCCCCCGGCCTGCTAACCTAATCCGGTCCTCAGGGATCGGGGGGCAAGAAACACACCGATCCCGCGTAGCTCAATTGGCAGAGCAGCCGGCTGTTAACCGGCAGGTTACTGGTTCGAGTCCAGTCGCGGGAGCAACAAACATCCAGAGGCCGACTCCACCACGGGAGCCGGCCTTCTGCTATTCCGTACGACGCCCGCGCACCGTCTCCTGCCGGAAGCTCAAGACCTGCGCAACCCGACGACGTGCCTCAACCACGCACTGCCGGCGTCGCCCCGGTTGCTACTTGCCCTCCTTGCGGCGATCGATCGCCCGCTGGATCCGGTGCTGCGGCTGACCCGTCAGCTTGGCGATCAACGGCACCCGGAACCGGTACGCCGCGACGGCGCCCACGACGAGCACCAACAAGATGAACCAGAACATCGAACACTCCTTCGCTGAGCCCTGGCCCCCATCATCGCTTACAACAGCCACCCACAGCTCAGTCATCACCCTGACCGTCCCCTGGTTTCAGCCCGGGACCCGATACGATCACCCAGCGACATCATCACCACCTGTCGCCCGGGGCGGTAGCTCAGCCGGTTAGAGCAGAGGACTCATAATCCTTGGGTCGTGGGTTCGAGTCCCACCCGCCCCACCACAAGAACTCCCAGGTCGGAGGCCGGTTACCCCGGGCAGCAAGCCAGACATGACCTCGTCCGTGCCATCACTCATGCCATGAGTTCGTGGTGCCGGAACGTCGAAGCGTTGCGGATGCACCAGCTTTCGAAGGTGGTTGGGCGACGGCGCAATAGGTGCTCGACGGTGTTGGTGCGGAGACCGATGGTGTCGGCGCGGGCTCGGGTGAGGGCGTCGAGGAGTGCTGCTGCGAGGGCCGGTGGTGCGCCGCCGGGATAGCGGGAGCGGATCACCTCGGCGGGGGTCGCGACCTCCCGGACTTCGATGTCGCGGCCGATGGCCTTGGCCAGTACGGCGACCTGTTCTGCGACGGTGAACACCTCGTCACCGGTCAGGACGTACTCCGCGTGCTCGTGGCCGTCCTCGGTGAGGACGCGCGCGGCGACTGCGCCGATGTCCGCCGGGTCGATCGGCGCGTACCGGCCCGGACCTGTGGGATCGAGGACGAATCCGTCCTCGCGGATGGTGGCTAGCCATTCCACTGCATTGGTCATGTAGCCGCCGGGCCGCAACATCGTGGCGGGGATCCCGGAGGCCCGGATCATCTTCTCGCGCTCGTGGTGCCAGCGGCCCATCGCGGGAATTGGGTCGCCGAGAACGTTGAACGACGACAGCAGCACAATGTGCCGCACCCCGGCGGCCACGGCGGCCGCGAGTGCGTTGCTGGTGTGATCGAGGCCGATGCCGGGCACGAGGAGGAACAGCCGGGTCACGCCTTCGAACGCAGGCCGCAACGTGGCCGGATCGGCCAGGTCGCCGACAACGCGCTCGGCCCGCGCGGGCAGCGTAGCGGCGCGACCGAGATCGCGCACAAGTACGCGAAAGGTGACGTCGCTCGCGTCGAGCTCGCGGCTGAGCTCACGCCCGACATTTCCGGTGGCACCGGTGAGCAGTAGCATCACAACTCCGTAAGGTCGTTTACCGGTTAATGATTCCCGTTCGGGAACGTTAACCGGTAAACGACCTGGGGTCAACCGACCTCCATTCGAAACCATCCCGGAGACCGTCGTGCCCGAGTTCCTCGATCTTCACAGCAAAACGACCAAAGCCCTTCGCGCTGTCGCCGATGCGGCCGTGCGACGCCACGGACTGCGCCTCGGCCAGGACCATCTGCTTGCTGCGCTTTGGGAACAGGACGGCCAGACGCCCGGGAAGATCGCCGCCGCGGTCAACGTCACCACACCGGCCCGTCACCAAAGTGGCCACCGGGCTGGCCGACGCAGGCCTACTCGTCCGGCGCGGCGACGACCACGACAACCGCCTGGTCCGGCTCTGGCTCACTGCGGCGGGACGCGCGCTACAGCAGCCGATCGAGATCGAGCGACGCCGGATCGAGGACGAGGTCACCGCAGATCTGACCGATACCGAACGCCGACATCTCCTGCGTGCCCTGGCGAAGATCCACCGATCAGCCATCGGCCTGCTCTACGAGCCCGTCGACGAGCAGCGGCCAGGGCTCTCCTGATCCTTGAGCCGTGGGATCAACTCCCGGCGGCCAGTTGATCACGGAGTCTTCGCGGGTAGGGCGGTTTCCCTGCGGAGGGACTGCAGGGTGTCGAGTTCGCGGTCTATCTCGCGTCGTTTTAGTTCGAGGCGGGTGACGTGTTCGGCTAGTAGCTGTTCTAGGACGCCTGTGCGTTCCTCGGGTGGGGCTTCGAGGCATGGGAGTAGGTCGTTGATGGTGGCGCTGGAGAGGCCTGCGGCGAAGAGGTGCTGGATCATGATGACCCGCTCGACCGTGGAGCTTTCGAAATCGCGCCAGCCGGCGGGGGTGCGCTCGGCGCGGATGAGTCCCTGCTCCTCGTAGTACCGGAGGGAACGGGTGCTGACGCCGCTGGCGTCCGCTAGCTCACCGATGCGCATGAGGCCTCCTGAGGGGCTGTCCGCTGGGCCCGTACTTGCAGTTGACGCCGGTGTGAAGTTTCACCATGGAGGCCGTACGAAAGGCCCGTTAGGACAACGAGAGGGTACTGCAATGCACTGGCTTTACCTTGGCGTCGCTGTTGTTTTTGAGATTGCGGTTGCTGTCTCTGCCAGTAAGGCTGGGGGCTTCAGGCGACCTGGCTGGACCGCGGCCACACTGTTGAGCGGTGGGGTGGCGACCTATTTTCTTAGTTTGGCGCTGCTGACCTTTGACGTTGGCGTTGGGTATGCCATTTGGACCTCTGTGGCCGGCGTCGGGATCACTGGCCTCGGCGTTGTTCTCTTCGGGCAGCGGCTTGGGTGGCGCAAGTTGCTTGGCATTGCCGTCATCATCGTTGGGGTTGCTGGACTTCAGCTGAGCGGAGCGGCGGGATGAGCCGGGCGCGCGGGTGGCTGGTGCTTCTGCTTGCGGGAGGCTTCGAGGTTGGTTATGCGCTGTCCGTTGGAGGCAGTAGAGGCTTCCGTGTGTTCTCGTGGTCGGTTGTTGCTGTCGTGTTCTTCCTGCTGACGCTGTTGGCTCTCAGCGTTGCCCTTCGCACTATCGATCTTGGGATCGGTTACGCGGTCTGGGCCGGAATCGGGGCGGTCGGGGCCGCGCTGCTCGGGCCGGTTTTCTTCAGCGAGAGCCTCACGCCGATTAAAGGCCTCTGGCTTGCGGTCATCATCTCCGGTGTTGTCTGGCTCAAGCTGTCTGACAGGTCGGAGGGAGCGCGCAGTGAGTAGGCGAGAGGCGGCTTACTCGGTGTTCAGCTCGTTGCCGGAGGTCTGGACGTCCGTGCAGGCGGTGAAGGTGTAGAGCGGAGAGGTGTACTTCGGGTGGGCCGGGCTCTCGAGGCGGCGGATTGTGTTGGCGGTGAAGCGGAGGCCCTTGACGCTCTTGGCGTTGATGAGCGTGATGTCGTTGATGTCGAAGGTGTTCTCGGTGACCGAGATGTCGCGGTGGACGGGGTTCTCCAGGTCGACTGCCTGATTAGTCGGTTCGACGAAGATGACCGGGGTGGTCGGTCTGGTGAAGTGGTTGCCACGGATCGTGACGTCGGTGACCGGGCCCGACTCGTACCACTGGTAGGCATCGGAGGAGATGTAGATGCTTGCCATCGACATCGAGTCGAAGTGGTTGCCGATGACAAGGACCGGCTTGCGAGTGGTGACCAGTACGCCCGCGGGTCGGGACGCTACGGAACGTGTTACCGGAGATGACGACGGCCGGTGTCCAGGTGATGTTCTCGGGCTGCTGATCAGGTCGCCCGTAACTGATTCAACGATGTTGCGTTGAATGCATCATGGGTGAAGGTGGACCTGCCGGGTGCGGCGCATCTGTGCTGGCTGATGGGGTTGTGCACCTGGATCCGGCTGCGGCGGTGTTCGAGGCGATGCTGGAGGGCTGGGCGCGGCAGCAGCGGACCCGGTTCCCGAATGTTGACGGCACGATCAAGCCTCGGTTGATGTTGCTGCGGCGGTTCGCCGAGTTCACCGGCGAGTACCCGAGGCGGTGGCGTGCGGAGGATGTCGAGGCGTTCATGGACTGGCATCGGGCACGGCGGCGTGAGCAGGGCCGGGGGTTCGCGGTGTCGACAGGCCGGAACTACCAGAACGGGTTGCGGCTGTTCGGTGGCTACGTCACCGATGCCCGGTACGGGCGGCCGGCGCGGTGTGTGGAGTTGTTCGGTGAGGCGCCGGCGCAGATCCTGCACGAGTGGAACACCGTCACCCATTCCAGTGACTACGAGGGCAGTCCGGGTCGGCGGCCGTTGACGTACGACGAGGTGCAGGCGCAACTCCCCGCGGCCGTCCTCGCCGACCTGCTCGACATCCACGTCACCACCGCCATCAACTGGGCCCGCCAAACCAAGACAGACTGGACCAGCTACATCGCCGAACGATGACCCCGCGCCGCCGCGTAAACCGGGGACCCAAGAGCATCGAACATATATTCGACTAAAGGCACTGCCGCGGTATGTTCGGAGGGGGACCTCAGGTCTCGCATCTCAGTAGCCCGGAACGCCTGGCGAGTCGGCGGTTCGATCATTGTCGCAGCAGTCCTCCGGCGGCGAGGTAGGTGCGGAAGCGCACCTCGTCCTCAGGCGAGAACTCCGAGACGGGCAACACGATCAGGGTGCGGCCGGCTCCGAGGATCCAGTACCTGCGGGTGCGGCAGGCCCGCGAAAAGCTCTCCCATGAGTAGAACCAGCTGGTCACCTCGGTACGCCTTGCAATCCCGGTGGCAGCGATCAGGCTCACGAACCGGCGGCCGAGACGGCGAGACATCCACCAACTGATCGCCGCGGTCCACTCCGGCACGGAAAGCAACACCAGGCCTTCGATGAGGCCGACGATCATCGGCCCGGCGCCGCCCGCCGTACCGACAACCCAGATCGCCAGCAACAGGCCGACCACTCGAACTATCCACGCTCGCCACCCGAGCCAGGCCAGAAACACTTCAGTGCTCGCCCGGAAACCTCCCTCCCACGCAACCTCGACCGACGGTGCCTGCGCGCTCATCCGCTCTCCGTCCCACCCGCCACCTCGGCGGCGTTCTCGTACACGAGCCGGCGATTCCGCGCTCGCCGATCGCGCCCCGGGAGACCTCGGGGCAGGACCTTGGCGAGGGCCTCGAACACGCGGTGCTGCCGCCCCATGTCGTACTCGGCGAGGTCCGGCGCCGCCTCGAGCCACAGAGCTCCGGACCTCAGTACGGCAACCTCGTCGAACGCCTGCGTCTTCGTAATCGCCTCAGCGCCCCCGAGGGCATCCGCCACACCGGGCGATACCACCGTGATCCAGGAATATCCCCTCAGTTGGGTGTCGAGCAGACCGAGTGTCTCCTCCGGAAAGAGGCCCAAAGCACCTTCCAGTGCGGTCCTGGGGCCTTCGTAGTCCGCCTCGTCACTGAGGTAGCCGAACCCTGCCACAGTCAGCTCCGCCTGCTCGCGCAGGAAGTCAGCCCAAACACGCCGGATGGCCCGAGCCTCGGCAGGAGAGGCCTCACGACTTGTCGAGCCATCGCAGCTCAGCACCACCCAGTCCCTCTGCTCGGGGTGGCGCTCGACCGAAACGTTCAAAAAGGGCACATCAGGGTAGCCCTCGGCGCCCAACACGCTGAGTTTCGCGCTCGCCTCCACGGGCACCTTCTGCAAGCGGTCGACGAACCTGTCCCAGTTCTGCGCAGACCACGCCGCGATCGACGATCGAGCGCCACCAGCACCGGCTGCGGCCGTCACCAACGACATCCACACCGACCCCGGCTCACCGAACGGAACCAGCCCACTGCGATCCCGCAGACCCTCCGACGGCAACGGACCGGCGTTCTCCAGGTCCGCCATCAGCGGCGCCCCCAACCGCCGGAGCGCCCCCTCCAGCCACCCCTGCGCCAGCTCCGCAAACTCGGCGGCCGTCTCCGGAACACGACAGTCCAGCTCAACCCTCAGTTGCCTGCCGCGCACCGCGCCTCCTCTCGACCGAACAGAACCGATTGGAGCATCCCATCAGCCGAAAGCCGGGCCGGGCCCGGGCCGTAGATGCAATCACACCTAACGTGATCACGCCTCCATCGATGCTCGTCCAGTGACCAGCATCTTGTTGCCGTCGGCATCCGTCGTACTAATCAGGTTGCCGTCGCCGTCGGACTCGTTGACCTGCTCCGCCAGGGCATCGGTCTCTGTAGCAGGGCGGTGCGCCTCGTCCCGGCTGGACTTCGAGGCGTAGTCCGCACTCATCCATCTCTTTCGCCTTCACTCTCGACGGGCAAGGACGCACCAGCCGTTCCTTTGAGAATCGCCAACGCGGTCGACTCGTTGCTCGGCGGACGTCACAGCAGCACCTTTATCAGGTCGCCCGCAGTTCTCTGCCCACCGCCTACGAGGCCGATTTCGTCTAGAAGGAAGCCATCGCAGAGAACTGCTGCGGCGTCTGCCAGCACTACAGCGAAGAGCTTGCTCAAGTCGACGCCGCGTTCGCCGGGTGCGAAGCTAAGTGACCATCGATCGGCGAACTCGTGGGTGCCCGGAGGAAGTTCGACCACCTGCGCTGATGCGGAGGTTCCCCACCGTGCCAACCAGACGTGATCGTCATCTTCAGCCAGGACGGCATCGACCTGCTCAACATCCAAAACTGTCCGCATGACCCAACTGAGGTGCCACGAACCTTCCGGACAGCGGCTCAACTAAGATTGAGCTGTCCGGAAAGGGAAGATGTTGCCGCGTCCGAAGAAGAATTTCACTCCTGAGTATCGGGAGGAAGCTGTGAAGTCGGTGATTGAGACTTCACGTTCTGTCACTCAGGTCGCGAGAGAGCTCGGCATCAACCCGGGAACCCTCAGTAACTGGGTGAGCGCCTTTAAGCGAGACCATGCCGGCGAGGAACCGGCATTGAGCATGGACGAGCGTGCGCGGCTCCGCGAGCTGGAGCGGGAGACGCGAGAACTCCGGATGGAAAACGAGTTCCTAAAAAAAGCCGCAGCATACTTTGCCAAGGATCATCGTTGAGCGAAAAGTTCGAGTTCATCGATGCGGAGTATGCCAACAGGTTGACCCGAGAGAACGGAAATGCGCCGTCGATTGTGAAGATGTGCCGGTGGCTCGAGGTGAAACGGTCCAGTTTCAATGATTGGCGGAGCCGTCCGATGTCGGCGACTGCGCGCCGCCAAGGCGAACTCAAGCTGATCATCGTCAAGTCGTTCGAAGAGTCCGACGAGACCTACGGGTACCGGCGGGTGCATGCCGACCTGGTGGCCTGGGGTGTGACCTGTGGGCTGGAGTTGGTGCGCAAGCTCATGCGTGAGTTGGGTTTGGAGCCGTGCCAGCCGCGGCCGTGGCGGCACTGTCTGACCGAGCAGGATGGCCAGGCCGGCCCGATCCCGGATCTGGTAGATCGGGACTTCACCGCTGATGCTCCGGGGCACAAGATGGTCGGAGACATTACCTATGTCTCGACCTGGGAAGGGTGGCTTTATCTGGCGACCGTGCTCGATTGCCACACCAAAGCTGTGATCGGGTGGGCCATGGACGACAATTACAAAACCCCGCTGATCGAAGCCGCGATCGACATGGCGGTGCGGAATCACGATCTTGTCGACGGCGCAATCTTTCACTCCGACCGGGGCAGCAACTACACTTCCGCCCAGTTCGCCGCGACTTTGAAGAACAATAATCTTCGCCAATCAGTCGGGCGGACCGGTATCTGTTACGACAATGCGATGGCCGAATCGTTCTTCGGCGCTCTCAAGAACGAGCGTACCCACCGAACCGAGTACCCGACCCGCGACCATGCACGCCGCGATATCGCCCGCTACATCGAATTGCGCTACAATACTAAACGCCGTCACTCAGGGCTCGGCTACCGGACCCCACAGCAAGCCCACGACGACTACCTGGAAACACAATCCGCCGCCTGAATCAGCCATCAAAAAGCTGTCCGGAAAGCGCGTGGCACCTCAAACCGGCGAGCCGGCAGACGAGCAGCGGATCCGGCTGCCGCTGACAAAACACCTCGACCTCTACTGCCATCCACATCGTCCTTACTTCCGAAGCTCACCTGACCTCGCCACAGCGATGACGCGCCACCCTATCGATCTGGACACAGCCCCCCAGCTGCCAACCTGGCACTTACCCAGGAAATAGAACCCAGCCATCCCCGGTTCGAACGTAGATCGAACTGATCGTCCCCTGCGACGGGATCTGCGAAAGTGGGCCCTTCATACCGAAGTCGATCAGATCCTTCATCGAGACACCAGGCGCATCGACAAACAGCTCGACGCCTGAGTACCCCGCCTTCTTGGCTGAACTCTCCGCACTGGACGCGTGCCTCAGCACGCCTGCAGGTTTGGAGCCGGAGTATGCCTTGAGACTCGCAGGTACACCGTTGAGGTACCCGTCTATGCCGGGGAAGCTCTTGGCCGTCTTTCCTACGAACTCGCCGCCGCGGAACTCTACGATCCGGCTCGCCTGGGCAATCTCATGCGGCTCGAGGGCATTGTTGACGACCGAGCTGCCACGGCCGGGCGGAAGAGCCTTGAGCCCTTCGGCGGCTTCGCCTCCGCGTTTGAACCACTTGCCGAGCGTTGTCAGAATCCCGGCGATGGGTCAGTGAGGATTCTTCACGCTTTGGGGCCGGAATATAGGCGGACAACTTCTTGCCAGGACGGATCGGACAGGTAATCCAGGACCCTTACCACTAATGCATCCTGGATTACCTGATCGCCTTCATCGAGGAGGCGTTCGGCGACCCGCAGGCACCGCACTATCACGTCTACGTCATGCACACGAAGCGCTGGTTCGAAGATACCCCACCAAAAGCATTCCGAGACAATTCCGAAGGTCAGCACGGCACCTTCGCCCGGTCGCTCTCGAATCAGTGTACGAACCGGCTCCTCCGCAGACTGGAACCACTCGACCAGCAGCGACGGCAGTTGAGCGAACGTGATCATCGGCTTTGACAAATCCCGCGACCGCACCTATTTGAAGGATGCGACGAAAACGCGACAGTTCGGGGTGGCGAGATCGACGGCCAAGACGCTCCGGTGCAGAACACCACGAACGTCTTCCTCAATACCTCGAGGACCACCGAACCGTTCGACGTCCCAGCCCCGGCTGAGACCAGCTGAATACACCAGGGAGGGAACAACACCCGGCCGGAGCGGCGCCGTGAAACCACTGGCAGTCAGGAATCCCTGCACCGAGGAGCAGGCGACGTCGAAACTCAACTGAAAGCTGTACTCACGACCACTGAACGCACCGAAGTGCACCTCCGCCGCCTCCTCGGGCACCTTCAGCCCGTGGTCGCCCAACGCCTTCTCCAACGTGACTTCTGAATCCGCCCCGGCGTACGCCCTGGGATCTGGATTGGGCGACTCCTTCGACGAGCAGGCGAAGAGAGAGACGCCCATCAGCAGCGACAACAGCCACCGAACTGCCCGCTGCGCGGGGGTAGGAACACCGCTTGTCATGCCCTCACTCACTGAAGAAACCAGAACCCGTCGCATCATAGTCCCTCGCCAGGCCGACCGTATGCAGGTGAGCCCAGTCCGGCTGGTGGACGCGCGTCAGCGTGAAGTCCTTGTTGGGGAACAGCACGTCGTTCCGGCCCTCCTCCTCGGTTCCGAAGTTGTACCGTTTGTACACCTGCAGCCAGTACTGCGATTTCCCGTCCGACCCATTTCTGCCAGTCACTCGATACTGGAAGTTGTTGACCGCGAAATACCAATCAGGATCCTCGTTCCCGGTATCCGTCAACTTCCACCCGGAATCGAAGCTCCCCTTTCCCTTTCTCTTGAGCTTACCCAGCTCGAACTGAACCTCCTTACTGAACTTCGGCATCTCCTTCAGCATCTGGTCGACGTCGAACTCAAACGGATCGCCAGTGTGGCCCAACCAGTGAGTAAGCATCGCCGATGCCTGGTCGAGTCCGCGGAACTGGGCAGCGACAGCGACAGCCTTTGACTGTTCACCAAGATCCTTCGACGCGACGCCGGGCAACTTCTCCCACCACGGCACGCCCTCACTCGCATAGGGACGATCCAAATCCTTCCTCGTGCCCGGCCCGTCGGAGGTACCGGGCAGGATTGGCGGTGGCTGCGTCTGAGCCGCCGATGAGGGCTGGGTCGGGACGCGGTTGCCGTATTCGTCGATGGCGTAGTGGCCGTCTATTTCTACGCCGGTGATGGGGTTGCCGCCGGCGAAGGCGTACCGGTTGCTGGTCCACGGGTCGGTGCCCAGGTTGAGGTCGGCGAGGGCACCGTTGTAGGAGTCGCGGGTGAGGAAGCGGTTCAGGCCGGGTGAGTAGTCGCGGAAGCCCATGTCGTAGGACTGCGACGACTGGTCCCAGCGCTTCGCGTTGAAGCGGTAGACGTTGTACGGCTCCTGGCCGGGGGTCTGGGCCTTGGGCTTGTCGACGCCGGTGAAGCGGTCCTCGTCGTTCTTGCCGTACGCGGTGTAGCCGTACGTCGAGCGGCTGTCGCCACCTTCCGAGGTGAGGGTCTCGACGTCGGATTGGGGATTTAGCCGTAGTACGAGTCCTCCGACGTACCCCCTGGCCGACACGCTGCTCGGCTGGCTTCGCGGTCAGCTCGTCGCCGTCGGCTTCCCCCACCTGGAAACATGGAGGATCCAACGGACCGAATCGCCTTCGAGCGGAAACCGACCCCGGTTGGTGAATTCGTAGCGGCAACAACCCGTTCGGCCACAAATACGCAGGACAACTACTCACGGGAACGATCAGCGCCGTCCTCGTAGACCAGCCTGGTCAAGGTCTGGCTGCCGTACGACGGCAGCTTCCGCGGGCGCCCCGGGGGCAACACCGGCGCCAAGACGTGGAACACCCGCCCCATCGCTTCATCGTCGTACTGCTCCAGCAACTCTGTCGCACGAAGCATCACGCCGCCGTAACGCAACAGCCGGACCTCGGCAAAGGCCCCCGACGCCTCCAGTCCCGGAACGCCGCCCAACTGGCGAACCGCCTCTGGTGGAATGACCGTGAACCACGAATAACCACGCACGCGGACCGGACTCTCCGCCATACCGACCCCGCGCTGCCGCGGCAGGAACGTCTCCAGAGCCGTTCTTCCACTGTCGTTGTCGGTGGCGACATTGGCGAAGGTCGCGCTCGCGAACTCGGCGAAATCGGCCACGAACTCGGTCAGTACCCGCTGAGAGACGGCCGGTACCACGCCCTCACGCAGCGCCCGGTACGTCGCACCAACCGTGAACATCACCCACGGACGGGAGTCAGGCTCGGCGGTAACACTCAGATGAACCATCGCCGCGTCACCGGCCCTCGAAGCCTTTGGGGTCACCCATCACGCGCCAGAAGGCATCGCCCCTCCACTCCCCCAACGACGCTCTCAGTAACTCGAAACGATCCTCGGTATGGGCCACCGACCACTCGCCCCGCCCAAGCGACGGCACTCCGATCCGCCCCACCACAGCCTCGACGCTACTGTCCCCCGCCTCCCGCCGCCTCCACAACGGACCACTCAACCTCGACCGCGACTCCTCCAGCCACCAACCGGCCAGCAACCGCAACATCGCCTCATCGTCGGCCCGAGCCGTCACCAGAACCTGAACGAACGCCTCCGGAACCCCACTGCCCACACGCTCACCCCCGACGGTGGTCACAGAACCTCCCTACCATCCGACACGAACCGCGATACCCATCAGGCCCCCTTGTCCACCAAACATGTTCAGCAAAGCGCTCTGCCCGCCTTCGGACGATCCCGTCGGCCGAAGGCCCAACCTCTCAGTACCGGACAGCCTCCGCTCCACGGCGGACCACCCTACTTCCCCAAGGAACCAGCGTCAGAATCGATCCCTGTTTGTCAAAAGGCCGCGCATGCAGGCACCGGCGCAACTGCACACACTGCACTGAGAGCTACGAACCCAGTGAAGGCGTCGATCTCCGCGGTGATGTCTGGCGCCGGTTTGAGTTGCCAACCGCGCGCTTCGTTTCCCTGCTGAACCTGGTCGTCGTCTGGCTCGGTCGTAGAGCGGACAGGGACCTTGGGAGTCGACGTCCCGTACCACCGCATGCCGCCGAGATCGCTTCTCTCCGTGCCGTTGGTCTTCTGCTTTCCGGACCAGACTCGGCCAGACCCCTCACGCGATACGAAGGGTGCCGCCGCGAGATCTTCCCCTCGACGCACAACTGCTTCCGGATGCATTTTCGCCCAGTTGGTCCACGTATCGCTGAAGTTGAGCAACGCCGGTATACCCGTACTCGTTTGCCGGCTTCACTTCGTACACGTAGATGATGCCGGCGTCCTTGCCTCTGCCCCAGATGATCATGTCCGCCACTCCATCTGCCCCAGATCCGTCCTTCTTGCCTCCCACGACCTTGTTCCGTGTCCTTCCGCCCTCACCTACGTCGATGGTCACCTCACCCTCGAAGTCGTTCGTTTTCATCCACTTCTCAGCGGGCTCGACGCTGGCGATGATCGCGGCATTGAGGTGCCACGAACCTTCCGGACAGCGGCTCAACTAAGATTGAGCTGTCCGGAAAGGGAAGATGTTGCCGCGTCCGAAGAAGAATTTCACTCCTGAGTATCGGGAGGAAGCTGTGAAGTCGGTGATTGAGACTTCACGTTCTGTCACTCAGGTCGCGAGAGAGCTCGGCATCAACCCGGGAACCCTCAGTAACTGGGTGAGCGCCTTTAAGCGAGACCATGCCGGCGAGGAACCGGCATTGAGCATGGACGAGCGTGCGCGGCTCCGCGAGCTGGAGCGGGAGACGCGAGAACTCCGGATGGAAAACGAGTTCCTAAAAAAAGCCGCAGCATACTTTGCCAAGGATCATCGTTGAGCGAAAAGTTCGAGTTCATCGATGCGGAGTATGCCAACAGGTTGACCCGAGAGAACGGAAATGCGCCGTCGATTGTGAAGATGTGCCGGTGGCTCGAGGTGAAACGGTCCAGTTTCAATGATTGGCGGAGCCGTCCGATGTCGGCGACTGCGCGCCGCCAAGGCGAACTCAAGCTGATCATCGTCAAGTCGTTCGAAGAGTCCGACGAGACCTACGGGTACCGGCGGGTGCATGCCGACCTGGTGGCCTGGGGTGTGACCTGTGGGCTGGAGTTGGTGCGCAAGCTCATGCGTGAGTTGGGTTTGGAGCCGTGCCAGCCGCGGCCGTGGCGGCACTGTCTGACCGAGCAGGATGGCCAGGCCGGCCCGATCCCGGATCTGGTAGATCGGGACTTCACCGCTGATGCTCCGGGGCACAAGATGGTCGGAGACATTACCTATGTCTCGACCTGGGAAGGGTGGCTTTATCTGGCGACCGTGCTCGATTGCCACACCAAAGCTGTGATCGGGTGGGCCATGGACGACAATTACAAAACCCCGCTGATCGAAGCCGCGATCGACATGGCGGTGCGGAATCACGATCTTGTCGACGGCGCAATCTTTCACTCCGACCGGGGCAGCAACTACACTTCCGCCCAGTTCGCCGCGACTTTGAAGAACAATAATCTTCGCCAATCAGTCGGGCGGACCGGTATCTGTTACGACAATGCGATGGCCGAATCGTTCTTCGGCGCTCTCAAGAACGAGCGTACCCACCGAACCGAGTACCCGACCCGCGACCATGCACGCCGCGATATCGCCCGCTACATCGAATTGCGCTACAATACTAAACGCCGTCACTCAGGGCTCGGCTACCGGACCCCACAGCAAGCCCACGACGACTACCTGGAAACACAATCCGCCGCCTGAATCAGCCATCAAAAAGCTGTCCGGAAAGCGCGTGGCACCTCACATCGTGGGCGCTGAAGGTCGGAACCCGGTTGCCCTCGTCGTCGATGGCGTAGTGGCCGTCGACCTCTACCCGGCTGATCGGGTTGCCGCCGGCGAAGGCGTAGCGGTTGGCGTTCCAGGGGTCGGTGGGGAGGTTGAGGTCGGCCAGGGCGCCCGAGTAGGCGTCGCGGGTGAGGAAGCGGTTCAGGCCGGGTGAGTAGTCGCGGAAGCCCATGTCGTAGGACTGCGACGACTGGTCCCAGCGCTTCGCGTTGAAGCGGTAGACGTTGTACGGCTCCTGGCCCGGGGGTCTGGGCCTTGGGCTTGTCGACGCCGGTGAAGCGGTCGTCGTCGTTCTTGCCGTACGCGGTGTAGCCGTACGTCGAGCGGGTGTCGCCGGCGTCGGAGGTGAGGGTTTCTATGTCGCTGTGGGGGTTGTAGCCGTAGTAGGAGTCCTCGGAGGTGCCGTCGGTCTTGAACTTGACCTGCGAGAGGCGGGATCCCCACGGGGAGTACTGGTACGACGCCGTGAGCTGGCCGGCCACTTCTTCGGAGAGACCTCGCCTGACAGACCGAGGTAGGAGATCGACAACCTTGGTCTGCGGGCAGAACTCGCCCGGCAGGTGGAGCAGATCACCGAGTCGCGGGCGCGGCTGGCCGGCGCGCATCTGGAGGAGCACCGCAGGATGGAGCGCGACCTCCACGACGGAGCCCAGCAGCGGCTCCTCGCGATCGCCCTCCAACTCCGGTCCGCCCGCGTCAACGGCGGCGACACCGTGCTGCGTGCCGAGGTCGACCAGGCGATCACAGATCTCGCCCTGACCGTGCAGGAGCTCCGCGACCTCGCGAGCGGTCTGCAACCAGCTGCCCTGGCCGGAGGTGGACTCCGGGCCGCAACCGACGAGTTGGCCAGCCGGATCCCGGTACGAATGAAGCTCGACGTGGTCGACCGACGGTTCCCGGCATCGGTCGAGAGCGCCGCCTGGTTCGTCATCGCCGAGGCAGTCTCGAACGTTGTCAAGCACGCCTGCGTCGACGAGGTGGCGATCCGGGTCTCGGCAGGCCCGTCCGAGGTGCACGTCGCCGTACTCGACGCAGGCGTAGGCGGAGTCGATCCGCAGGGACGCGGACTCCAGGGCCTTGCCGACCGGATCGCCGCCCTCGGTGGCGCGCTCTCGGCCGGTGACCAGCCTGGTGGCGGGACCCGGGTCGAGGCGGTGCTCCCGTGCGCGTAGTCATCGCGGCCGGCGGGACCGCGCTGGACCCCGAGATCGTCCGGCATCTGATGCGCGCGGATTCGGCCACTGATCCCCTTGCGGCGTTGACCGAACGGGAGCGCGACGTACTCGCACTGACGGCCGAGGGCCGCTCCAACTCCGCGATCGCGACCCGGCTGACGGTCAGCCTCAAGACGGTCGAAAGCCACATCGCGAACATCTTCAGCAAGCTCGGCCTGCACGGCGCCCAGGACGACCACCGCCGGGTCCTCGCCGTCCTGGCCGCCCTCCAGGGCAGCCGTAGCCCATCAAGCCGGCATCGCTCATCAGGCGGCATAGTCGCGGAGGGCTGTTCGGCAGCGGCGGCGGAGGGCTCGGAGGGCTTCGCGTTCGAGGGTCTGGATCTGCTCGGGGGTGAGGCCGAGGTGGTCGGCGGTTTCTTCGAGGGTCGTCGGTGGGCGGCCGGTGAGGCCGTAGCGGAGGCGGAGGATCGCTCGGCCGATGTCGTCGAGGAAGTCGAGTTGGTGGTTGAGATCGCGCCGGAGCGCGGCCTGCAGGACGAGCGTCTCGTCGTCGAGCTCCTGGTCCGACTCTTCGACATCGAGGGACTCGGGCCGGATCTTCCAGGCCTTCGCGCGCTCCACCCGGGCCATCGTCAGGCAGGCACCCGCCGCCACTTCGGGATCGGTCGGCTCCCGGCCCAGCCGCTGGGTCAGGTCGCGATGGACGGCCGCCACCCGGGTCGCGTCGGTGTAGGCCTGCGCCGGCATCCGGATCAGCCGGGACCGGTCCGAGACCGCGCGGCCGATCGCCTGCCGGATCCACCAGATCGCGTACGTCGAGAAGCGGTGGCCGCGTTGGTGGTCGAAGCGCTCGACCGCGCGCATCAGGCCGAGGTTCCCCTCCTGGATCAGGTCCAGCAGCGAGACGCCCTTACCGGCGTACCGCTTGGCGAGGGAGACGACCAGGCGGAGGTTACCCTCGATCATCCGGCGCCTCGCCTGCTTGCCCAGCTCGGCCACCACCAGCAGGTCCGCCCGGTCGGCCGGCGCCGCGACGGCGATCCGGTCGGCCGCGATCAGCCCGGCCTCGATCCAGTACGAAAGATCTTTGACCTCCTCCAGGGTGAGTAGTTCGTGCTGCCCGATGTCACGCAGGTACGCGACGAGCGCGCTGACATCGGCGGGTTCGCAATCGAGTTCGGCCATCGGTGATCCCCTCTCTCAGAAGGGATAGTGCCGCGAAATCAGCCGTCGAAGAGGGCGGATTCCGAACCGGTGGATAAACCACCGTAAGTGACCGCGAGGTAACCGCTAGTTGTGGATAACTAGAGTGCCCCGGAGATCGCCTGGGCCCGGAGGTCGGTCCGGTAGCGCTCCAAGGCGATCAGTTCGCCGAACATCCGGTTGTAGTCGTCGGCCCGGTCGATCGGGTTGGTCCGCTGCAACTTGGACTTGAGATCCGCGATCCGGCGCAGGCAGGTCAACTCCTGCAACCGCGCGAGGTGAGCCCGCGCGTAGGACTCGTCCGGCTCGCGATCGAGGCGGATCGGGTCGACCGCGAGAGCGCTGACGACAGCCGCCGCCGGATCGTTGCCCATCGCCTCGCGGACCGCGACCACCCATGCCTCCCCCGGCGCCGCCATCACCGGACCACCGACCTTGGCCATCCCGGTCCGGACCGCGGCCAGCCACGGGTGCGTGAAGTCCTGATCGTCCAGCTCGTCGAAAGCCGCACCGACCAGCGCGGGGTGCTGCATCGCGATCTTCAGCAGGTCCCACTCCATCACGAACCGCTGATCCCGCGGCGACGGCAGATCCACCCGAGGAGGCGGCGGCGCCGCACTCGTCACGGTCACCGGACCACGATCAGCAGGCCCAGCGGTAGGAGCCGGAGCAGGTCGCGACGCGGCGCGATGCACCTCGGACCGCACCTGGTCAACCTCCATCCCCAGATGCCCGGCGAGCTCCCGGGTGAACGCGTCCACCTTCGACCGGTCCCGGATGCTCACCACCAGCCGCGCTGCGTCCCGCAGCGCATCGACCCGCGTATCCATCCGGTCCAGGTCGTATTTCGACAGCACGTTCGACAGCACGAACCGGTACAGCGGCACCCGTCGCCCGATCAGCTCCCGGACTGCGGCGTCGCCCTTCTGCAGCCGCAGATCGCACGGGTCGAGCCCGTCCGGTTCCACGGCCACATACGTCTGCGAAGCAAAAGCCTGGTCCCCGCTGAACGCCTTCAACGCAGCCCGCTGCCCGGCCTCGTCACCGTCGAAGGTGAAGATCACCTCGCCGCGGAACTGGTCGTGGTCCAGCAGCAGCTGCCGGAGCACCCGCGCGTGGTCGTCGCCGAACGACGTCCCGCAGGTCGCGACGGCAGTCTGCACGCCGGACAGGTGACAGGCCATCACGTCGGTGTACCCCTCGACGACCACGGCCCTGCTTGCCTTTGGCGATCTCGCGGCGAGCCAGATCAACGCCGTACAGGACCCTCGACTTCTTGTAGATCGGGGTCTCGGCGGTGTTCAGGTACTTCGCCTCGATCTTGTCGTCGTCGAAGATCCGCCGGGCGCCGAACCCGATCACGTCCGCGCTCGCATCCCGGATCGGCCACATCAGCCGGCCGCGGAACCGGTCGTACAGCCCGCGCTGACCGTCCGAGCACAGCCCCGACGCGACCAGCTCGGCGTTGGTGAACCCGCGGCCGCGCAGATGCGCCACCAGCGATTCACCGCCGCGCGGCGAGAACCCGACCCCGAACTGGGTCGCCGCGTCACGGTCGAAGCCGCGCTTGTCCAGGAATTGGCGCCCCTGCATCGCCTCGGGGGCGCCGAAGAGCTGCTCCGCGTAGTACTCCGCGGCGACCTTGTGCGCCTCGACGAGCCGCGGGCGCTGGTTCGACTGGGACCGCTGGATCGGCGCGCCCGACTCGTCGTACCGCAGCTGGATGCCGACCTTGGCGGCCAGCGTCTCGACCGCCTCGTGGAAGGTGATCTGATCGATCTTCTGGATGAAGTCGATCACGTCGCCGCCCTCTTGGCAGCCGAAGCAGTAGAAGAAGCCGCGGGCCGGGGTGACGTTGAACGACGGCGACTTCTCGTCGTGGAACGGGCAGAGCCCCTTCAGCGAACCACCGCCGGCGTTCTTCAAGGTGACGTACGAGCCGACCACTTCGTCGATCCGAGCACGCTCGCGCACCAGCGCGATGTCCTCTTCCTTGATCCGGCCTGCCACGCGGTGAGTCTACGGTCCAGCCGAAGCGAGTGAGACCTCGGTGGCCGACAGGCGGCGCCGGGCCGCGTCCGCAGCCCGGCGAAACCAGCTGATCAGACTTCTGCGAGGTCCACGGAGTCGTCCGCGAGGCGGTCGGGATCCACCGTCCGGCCGGAGCGGATCAGGTCCTGTACTCCGTCGATCGCACCCCACGTGTTGACGTGCATGCCCGCGAGTACGTGGTTGTCGTCGGCCAGCCAGAACGCCAGGTAGGCCCCCGACGCCGGGTCGCCACGGAGGACGACGTGGTTCGACGTACCGCGCGGCACGTCGCCCGCGTACTCCATGCCGAGGTCGTACTGGTCGGTGAAGAAGTACGGGATCGCGTCGTGCGAGGCGTCCTGCCCGAGGATCGCCTTCGCGGCTGTCTTGCCGCTGTCCTTCGCATTCGACCAGTGCTCGACGCGCACCGAGTGGCCGAGCAGCGGGTGGTCCCAGCGGACCACGTCGCCGGCGGCGAACACGTCGGCTGCGGAGGTCTGCAGGTTCGGCCCGGTGACGATGCCGGAGCCATCCTCGCGCGACGCCACCTTGATGCCGGCGGCCTCGGCCAGTTCGGTGTTCGGCTGGACGCCGACTCCGACGACCACCAGGTCCGCCGGGATGACGTCGCCGGTCGACGTACGGACGCCGGTGACCTTGTCGGTCCCCTCGAACCCGTCGACACCGGTGCCGAAGCGCAGGTCCACGCCGTGCTGCCGGTGCAGGTCGGCGTAGATCGCACCGACCGTCTCACCCATCACCTGGGCCAGCGCGGTGGACTGCGGCTCGACCACGGTCACCTCGCTGCCCCGCTCACGTGCGGCTGATGCCGCTTCCAGCCCGATCCAGCCGGCTCCGACGACCACCACGCGCGGCTTCGAGGCGTACGCGTCGGTCAGTGCCTGGGACTCGGAGGCGGTCCGCAGGTAGTGGATGCCGGGCAGGTCGCCGCCGGATACGTCGAGCTTGCGGACGCGGCTGCCGGTGGCGATCAGGAGCTTGTCGTACGAGAGCTGTTCGTCGCCCGCGGTCACGGTCTTCGCGGCCGTGTCGATCGCGGTCACGGTGGTCCCGAGGCGCAGCTCGATGTTGTTGTCGTCGTACCACTGCTGGTCGTGGAGCTGGGCGGACTCTGTCTCCTTCTTGCCGAGCAGCACGTCCTTCGACAGCGGTGGTCGCTCGTAGGGCAGTTCGCTCTCGCTGCCGATCAGGACGATCCCGCCAGTCCAGCCCTCGGTCCGCAGCGCCTCGGCCGCTGACGCTCCCGCGAGGCTCGCTCCGACAATCACAACCCGCTCTTCAGTGCTCATGCACAAGACATTAAGCCTTCAAGCTTCTACGAGCAGGGCGACACCTGCTTCGGGGAAGGAAGGCGTGGGGGTTCGCAAGCTTCTACGAGCAGTCCGACACCTGCTTCAGGGAAGGAAGGCGTGGTGGTTCGCAAGCTTCTTGGAGCAGGGCGACACCTGGCGCTAGCTGGTCAGTCGCTCGTGCCAGGCGGCGGCGGAGGGGTCGGTCAGGGAGGCTACCTGGTCGATGATGACGCGGAGGCGGGCGTTGTCGTCGGGAGCCTCGGCGAAGTCGGCTGCGAAGGCGGCATCCAGGTGCTGTGGTGCTGTCTTGGAGAGCGCTTCGACCAGCTCGGTGAGGAGCTCGCGCTGGACGGCGCGGCGGTGCTGGCGTTCGGGCGACTCGAGCACGTGGAACATTCCGATGCCCTTGAGCAGCGCGATCTCGGTCCGGATCCCGTCCGGGACCACCAGGTCGGCGTCGTACCGGACCAGCCGCGACCGGCCGAACCGCGCATGGGTCGCCTGCTCCGCCGCGGTACAGAACCGGCCGATCAGCTGGCTGGTCAGATCCTTCAGCCCACCAAGAGCACGCCGGCTGTCGTCGAACTGGGCACTCGGCCAGTACGGCAGCGAGGTCAACCGTCGCCAGCCCTCGTCCAGCTGCGCATCCGTTGCCTCAGGCAAATAGGTCCGCCGGACCGTCTCCCAGTACGGCGCGCGCTCGGCGGTCACCTGGCCGAGGTCGATGTGGTGCGCCACGATGCCGTCCTCGACGTCGTGCACCGAATACGCCACGTCGTCGGCGAAGTCCATCACCTGCGCCTCCAGGCAGCGCCGGTCCCCCACCTCGACGCCTTGCCGCAACCACTCGAACACCTCGGCGTCGTCGTCGTACACACCGAACTTCCGCTCCCCCTCGCGGCGCAGCCACGGATACTTCGTCGAGGCGTCCAGCGTCGCCCGGGTCAGGTTGAGCCCGACGCTGCGGCCGTCCGAATCGAACGTCTTGGACTCCAGCCGGGTCAGCAATCGCAAGGTCTGCGCGTTCCCCTCGAACCCGCCGATCCCCTCGGCCAACTGGTCCAGCGCCCGCTCACCGTTGTGCCCGTACGGCGGGTGGCCGAGGTCGTGGGCCAGACAAGCCGCGTCGACGATGTCCGGATCGCAGCCGAGCGTGCTCGCCAGTTCGCGGCCGATCTGGGCGACCTCGAGACTATGGGTCAGCCGGTTCCGGACGAAGTCGTCACTTCCGGCCGTCGCCACTTGCGTCTTCGCCGCGAGCCGTCGCAACGCGGCGCCGTGAAGCACCCGAGCGCGATCGCGGGCGAACGCAGTACGGCCCGGCCGTTTGACCGGCTCCGCGACCCAGCGCTCCGCGTCATACTCGTCGTAACCCTCGTGCTGCTTCCTCATCACGACTCACAGTAGCTCCCACCACCGACACTTTCCGGCCCCCTGACAAGGCGCAACCGTCACTGGCCGTAACACCGGGCCGCGTCCACCGATACAGCACGTAAGGGGAAACGCAGCGCTACTCGGGGGGACCGAATGGCCAGTCAGTTCACGCGCGGATGAAGGTCGGACGCATCGTCGCGGCCGCCATGCTGGCCGGCATCGTCATCGGTCTTGCGGTCGGATGGGTCGACGAGAAGCAGTACAGCGAAGGCCTTCACCAGTTGGTGTCCGATTGCCCGCCGTCAGGCAAGGTGGACAAGCTCACCGCACAGCTGACGGTGGGCCAAGGGCTAGGACAGCAGGTGGAGGTCCGTGCCTCCGCTTCGGCCGCGTTGTCAGAGGCAGGAACGCAATGGCACCGCACCAATCCTGATTCCGTGCCGCTGTGCGTGTTCACCAATGGCTCGACCGCGGAATACCCCGACTACCCGCAGTTCACGACGCTCGGACCACCTCAGCTCGCGGTCGGGCAATACCGCCAGGATGCCGACGCGGGGAAGCTTCAGGTGTCCTATGCCGATACCCGGATCCAGTTGGGCGCCTGGCCCGCTCAGCCGTCGCCGGACGTCTACCGCCGCATCGCGCCGGCAATCGTCGCCTTCCGGGAGGCGGGAGTACTCCATCTCGACATCGCCTTGTGCCGTTCGGCAATCGGCAGGCTGGCCTGCAAGCCGACCCCGACTTCGATCGAGGTGGTGATCGCCGATGCCGCTCAGCAGGACGGGTCCACCGTGACAGCCGTGCCGCGGCCGACCTCCGTGCAACCCGACGCGGACAAGAGGCAGACGAGCTATCAGTGGCAGCTCGACAATCCGGCCACGACCAGCATCACGGTCGAGATTCCGTTGCCCTTTGCCATGAGAACCACCTTCCAGGCGCCGCGGACAGATGACCTGGGCGACATCTCACTGGGCTCCGTGCGCTTCCGGGTCAACTGGCCGACCCTCCTGGCCGGATCCTCGGCCTTGTTCGCGCTGCTCGTCACGGTCCTCGTACTGCGACGGTTCGGCCAGGCGATGAACGGGATCCGGCTGACGCTGGCCTTCGCGGCGCTGCTGATCGGCCTGGCCACAGACGTCGTCTCACCGTGGGCCGCGAACGGCGCCCTGACCGCCATCAGCTGGACGGCCGTGACGATCCTCGCCGCCGACAGATGGCGCGCTCTCCTCATCGGCACGTCGATCATGGGCCTGGCGACGGCCGGTGCGGGAGTAGTCGCGAACTCGACCGGCATCTACCCGGAGATCGTCGCGTCCGGCCTGCTGCTGTCGGCGACGGCCGGCGTGATCGCCTTCGGGACCAGGCTCCAGCCGATCACCCACCTACTGCCGACCGGCTCGGTCGCCGGGCTGCCGAGCTGGTTCGGCCGTCGCATTCCGTCGATCCGCGCGACCTTGATCAAGGGCGCACTGTTCGCGTTGATCCTCGGCAGCGCGTTGAGCGTCGGCGACATCAGCGGACGTCAGCTTCATCAACTCGTCAGGCAGTTGCGGGCCGCCGACGCCGATTCCGCCGCGGCCTCCGCCCGCGCGAGGGTCATCGCCGACATCGTGGCCGACGTGTCGAGCAACAACATCGGCTGGGTGGTCCTGTCAGCGGGCGTCCTGCTGGTCCTCGGTCTGTACGCGACACGGCTGGCTGTCGCCTCGTCGTACCCGTCGACCATCACCGGCGCCCAGGCACTGGCCTTGACCCTTTTGATCGCGATCGTGGCGCCGCCTCCCACGCTGCTGTGGACCGGAGTCAGCCTCCCGGTCTGGTTGCTGAGCTGGCTGACCTTGGCAGCTCTGGTCCGCGGACCAGAGCTGGAGCCGATCGCCGCGGATCCGCCGTCACCTCGCGACCGTCTGGTCCGGGCCCTGGCCGCGGAGCGTTCGCGAACCGCCTTGCTTGCCGTCGATACGAAAGTGAGCAAAGGTGACGCGAGTCTGTCCGCCTGGGAAGCGGCAGCGGCCGAACACCATCAGTTCTATCCCGACGACGTCGCGAAACAGTTGTTCGCGCGGGGCCCAACGGGGAGCTGGCTCAGGAACGCGAGGACTGCGGCGTGGATCGGAGCCTTGCTGTCCACGATCCCGGTCGGCTTCTACGTCTGGAACGCACTCCAGACGTTGCCGTCCCGCCTGCCCTACAACGGCGTGCTCTATCTGATCGTCGACATCCTCGGTGAGTTCGGCCGCTGGATCGGTCTCGCGTTCGCGTTCGGCGCGATCTACCGCCGGCTCCCGACCAGGACGGGCGCGGGCAAGGGTGCAGCGATCGGCCTCGCCTGGTCGGTCGGGGCGGCGCTTGCCGACCTCACGGCTCGCTGGCTCGGCATCCCGTCGAACGGTCCCTGGCTTTACGTCGCCCTGCAGACCTTCGTCTTCTTGATCGCGCTCGGGCTCGCGTACGACCTGATGACAATGACGGCGGCCGGCGGATCCTGGCGGCGGCTGATCGACCTGTACCGGATCCAGACCGTCCGGCAACGCGTCGCGTACGCCGGTCCGCTGGTGCTTGCCCTCATCGGTCTGATCGACCAGGTCCGGAGCGGCGCTCCCAGCGAACTCGCCGAGCAGGTACTCGCCGGCCTCGGGGCTTTACTCAACTAGGCCGGAGATGCAGTAGCGGAGCCAGAGGACGCCCCCCTCGAACTCCTCGGCGTTGGCGAGGGAAAGGCGGTAGTGCTCGGCCGGATCCCAACGCTGCCCGTTGCCGACGACCACCGGATGCATCAGCAGCGCGAGCTCGTCGATCAGGTCGAGCTCGAGTAGTGCTGTCAGTAGGCGGCCGGTGCTGTCGACGCGGACGACCTTCGCGTCGTACTGCGAACCGAGGAGGTCCAAAGCCTCGGTGAGATCGACGCGGTCGTAGCCGGTGACGAGCTCTGGGGTCACGCTGTCGAGGGGGCGCGCGGGGGTCTGGTCGGCGTACAAGGCGAGTACGTCGGACCAGTGACCGAGGCCGCGCAATGACTCCCACTCGCGGACGCGGGCCCTGCTGTCAACGACCGCGAGCAATGGCCCGGCCGCTCGTACGGCGCGTTGTTGGGTGGCTCGCAGACTGTGCTCCTCCGCCAGGATCGTGTCGGCACCGATCAGCGTCACGTCCTCCTGCCACAGCGTCGCCAACGCGTAGAACCGTGCCTGATCGACGGCGAAACCACTCGTCACGCCGTCCACCGACACAGCCACCTGAGCCACCACATGTGGCCTCACCGCCACAACCACCTCATGCCGAGAACGCTAGAGAAGCCCACCGACAGAAATATTTACCAAGAACCCTTTGCAGAGATTTCTCTGCAAGTTACCTTAGAGCCCATGGAGCAACCGAGGCGCATCGACGCCCGCAGCCTGCGTGGACTGGCGCATCCGTTGCGGATGACGATCCTGGAGGTCCTGCAGCTCGACGGGCCGGCGACTTCCACCACGCTTTCGTCCCGGCTGGGTGAGAGCACCGGCACGATCAGTTGGCACCTGCGGCTGCTCGCCGAGCACGGATACATCGAGGAGGACGTCGAGCGCGGGACCAAACGGGAGCGCTGGTGGCGGGCCGTGCCCAGGCAGACGATCCTGAACCAGGCCGACTTCGTCGATGATCCGGAGACGAAGGGCTCACTGCAGCTCTACCTGCGCCAACTCGTCCAGCTGTACTTCGATCGCGTGCAGAACTTCGTCGACGAGGACTGGGATGGCGAATGGCAGCACGCGTCCGAGATCTCCGACTGGCGGGATCTCCGGCTGACCAAGACCCAGCTCCGCGCCCTGAACGCCGAACTCGGCGAGGTCATCAACCGTCATAAGGCGGCAGCCGACACCCGAGCGGCCGATGCTCAACGAGCCGACGGGCAACCTGCCGACACCGAGACGCCTGCCGACGCGCTGCCCGTCGTCGTACAGATCCAGTCGTTCCCGAGGCGCCCGACCGGATGAACAGCCTGCTGCTACGGCATCGGGACTTCCGGCTGCTCTGGATCGGCGAGACGACGAGCAAGTTCGGCAGCTCCGTCACCACCGTGGTGCTGCCGCTCATCGCCGTGACGACCTTGCAGGCCAGCACTCTCGCGATCGGTCTCCTCGGCGCGACGGTCTGGCTGCCCTGGTTATTGATCGGCCTTCCGGCCGGCGCGTGGGTCGATCGACTCCCCCACCGCCCGATCATGCTCATCTCAGCAGCACTCTCAGCGGTCTTGCTCGCCGTCGTACCAGCCGCCGCCGCGGCCGGTCTGCTGTCACTGCAACTGCTGTTCATGATCGCATTCCTGACGGGCATCGCGGCGGTCTTCTTCCAAACGGCCTACACCGCCTACCTGCCGAACCTGGTGACGGCATCCGATCGCGCCGAAGGGAACGCGAAACTGCAGGGCAGCGCGTCGGCCGCGCAGATCGCCGGCCTCGGCTGCGGCGGCCTCGCCGTACAACTCTTCGGTGCGGTCAACGGCCTGGTGATCGACGCCCTGACCTTCGTCGCCTCCTTCGCCTGCATCGCGGCGATCCACTACCGCGAGACCCGGCAGCCCGCGCCGCCGGAGCAGTCGCTCGTCCGTGATGTTGCCCAGGGCATCCAATTGGTCGGCGCCGATGTCTGGCTCCGGACGCTCATCGTCTTCGGCGCCACCTCGAACCTCGCCCTGATGGGCTACCAGTCGATCATCGTGGTGTTTCTGATCCGCGAGGTCGGTGTCGGCGCGAGCACGGTCGGCGGTCTGATCGCCGGCGCGAGCGCGGGTGGCGTCCTGGGAGCGTTTGCCGCCCGTCGGGTCGCCGACCGGATCGGCACCGCGCGCGCCACCTTGTTTTTCGAACTGGTGCTGCCGGCCGCGGCGCTGCTGATCCCGCTCACCACCCGCGGGTACGGCGTACTGCTGTATCTGACCGGCGGCTTCTGCGTCGGCGCCGGCGTGGTCGCGGGCAACGTGATCAAGTCGACCTTCCAGCAGGAGTACTGCGCGCCTGAGTTCCGCGGCCGCCTCGCCGCGACCGGGTCCTTCGTCAACCTCGGCACGATCCCGCTGGGGTCCGCCCTCGGCGGCGTGCTCGGTACTGCGTTCGATCTCCGGACCGCCCTGTGGATCAGTACCGTGGGGGTCCCGCTGGCCGGCCTGATCCTGATCTTCTCCCCCATCAGGCGAGTCCGGGATCTACCGCTCGACGGTCAGGCCCAGGGCTGCGGGGTGCCTGGGGTGGCGGAGAGTTCGAGGCGGGTGCGGACGGACTGACGGGCCTTGCCGAAGACGGTGGTGACGTCGTCGCGGAGCAGGGACGCCAGGTTCGCCGATTCCAGGTAGGCGTTCAGCTCGAACGCCAGTTGGGCCGGGTCCGCAGTCAATTGACCCCAGTCACGAGCCTCCAGGACGCACTGCTCGATCAGGCCGATCCACTCGTGGTCCACCGAGACTAGAGAGTCGTGGACCGGGCCGGAGCGCGCACCGAATTCGTGCGTGACCCTGGCGAAGAAGCAGCCGCCCGGGAAGACCCGCTGCTCGGAGTAGTCCAGCCAGCATTCGCAGAGTCGCCAGAGTCGACCGAGGCCCGGCTCGACGGCCAAGGCCGGCGCGACGACGGCATCGTGGTAGATCCGGCGGGCCGCGCGGATCGTTGCCAGCTGCAACTCTTCCTTCGAGCCGAAGTGTGCGAACAGACCACTCTTGCTGATCTCCAGCTCACCGGCGAGCCGGCCGATGGACAGCCCCTCGAGGCCGTCGACGGAGGCGATGTCGACCGCGCGTCGTAGTACCGCCCGGCGGGTCTGGTCGCCACGGACCAGTCGCCCATCGGTCCGCGTCCCGGTCGCCGTGTCGGTCGCGGGGTCGGTCTCCAGTTCCATCGCCACCTCCTCTGCCGGCTCTGGCCGCCAGCCTACTGGGATCTCACTTGACCGGAACCACTTCATAAACTAATAATACGATCGTTCGTATAGTTTGGATACCGGCGAGACGGAGCTGCCATGGCATCACTGCTGAGTGACCTCGATCTGCGTGCGGAGGATCGGGCAGCGACCGACCTCTGCCGGAGCGCCGTCGAGCTGGTGCGGCCGAACCAGCTGGACCTTCCGACCCCATGTGCGAAGTGGAATCTGGGCGAACTCATCGCCCACCTGGTGGCCGAGAACCGCGGCTTCGCCACCATCGCCGTGGCGGCGAGCCGAAGCGCGCAGAAAGGCGACGCCGTGCGGTTCGGGTTGGGGATGTGGCGACCTGGGCCGCCGGATGAGATCACGTTGGCGCGGTTCGGGGCGACGAGCGAGGCCGTCGGGGCGGCGTACGCGGATGACGCGGTGCTGGATCTGCCGGTGGAGGTTCGCGAGTTCGGGACCTTCCCGGGCCGGGTCGCGGTGGCGATGCACTTCGTCGACTACCTGGTGCACGGGTGGGACGTGGCGCGGTCGATCGGCCGGCCGAACCCGATCCCGGAGGACCTCGCGGAGATCGCGCTCCGGCTCGGCACCCTGATCCCGGCCGAACGGCCCGACGACGGCGTGTTCGCGCCCGTTGTACCGACCGATCCTGATGCGCCGGCGAGCGAGCGGCTGCTCGGCCTCGTCGGCCGCGACCCGAAATGGAGTGGCGCATGATCCTCACGACGATGCGAGCGGTACTGCGGGTGGCCGAGGCGATCTCGCCCAAGCTGGCCGGGCGGCTGACCTTCGCACTGTGGCGGCGGCCGTTGAGGCGCGGCAAGGTCCGCGAGACCGAGCGCGCGATCCACGCCGCCGCGACGATCGAGGTCGTCGACGGCGTCGTCACCTACACATGGGGCGACGGCGTCCGGCCGGTCCTCCTCGTGCACGGCTGGCGCTCGCGCGCTTCCCGCTTCACCGCGTACGTCGAACGGCTGCTCGAACTCGGCTACAGCCCGGTCTCGTACGACGCGCCCGCCCACGGCGACTCGGCTGGCGGCCGGGTCGCGAGTTCGATCCTCGACCACCAGCGGATCGTCCAGGCAATCGCCGCCAAGCACGGCCCCTTCGAAGGCGTCATCGCGCACTCCCTCGGCGTCCCGTTCGCCCTGTACGCCGTACGCGAGGGCGTCGTGGCCAAGCGACTCGTGACCGTTAGCGGCGTCGCCGATTTCGGCTACCTCACCGACGGATTCTGCCGCGAACTAGGACTCGGCCCGGCGACCAATCAGGAGCTGCGCAAGGCGATCGAGCGCCACTACTTCCCGGGCATCGCCGACGTCTGGACGAGATTCTCGGTGGGATCGGACGACCTCGACCTGCTGGTGATCCACAACGACGAGGACGACGTGGTGGATCCCGCACAGGCGGAGCTGCTACTGACGCAGTACGGACCGAAAGCGCGCTTCCTGCAGACGAAAGGCCTCGGTCACCGCCGGATCATGATCGATCCTGACGTGATCACCGAGGCCGTCGCCTTCATCGCGGAGGGCTCCGCTATTGCTGACTCAGATGTCGCGGAACGTCTCGATCTGGGCGCCTAACGAGTTGAGCCGGGTGGCCAGGTCTTCGTAGCCGCGGTTGATCACGTAGACGCTGCGCAGGACCGAGGTGCCCTTCGCGGCCATCATCGCGATCAGCGTGACGACAGCAGGCCGGAGCGCCGGCGGGCACATGATCTCGGCGCCGGACCAGTGCGTCGGGCCCTCGACCATCACCCGGTGCGGGTCGAGCAGCTTGACCCGGCCGCCGAGCTTGTTCAGGTCGGTCAGGTAGATCGCGCGGTTCTCGTAGACCCAGTCGTGGATCAGCGTCTGACCGGTCGCCGACGCCGCGATCACGGCGAAGAACGGCAGGTTGTCGATATTCAGGCCCGGGAACGGCATCGGGTGGATCTTGTCGATCGGCGCGTGCAGCGTGGACGGCCGGGTGGTCAGGTCGACCAGCCGGGTCCGGCCGTTCTCGGCCAGGTACTCCTCGGAGCGGCTGTAGTCCAGGCCCATCTCCTCCAGCAGCGCCAGCTCGATCTCGAGGAACTCCACCGGCGCGCGGCGGATGGTGATCTCGGAGCTGGTCACGATCGCGGCGGTGAGCAGGCTCATCGCCTCGATCGGGTCCTCGGACGGCGCGTAGTCGACGTCGACGTCGATCTCCGGCTTGCCGTGCACGGTCAGCGTGGTGCTGCCGACGCCGTCGATCTTCACGCCGAGCAGGTCGAGGTAGAAGCAGAGGTCCTGGACCATGTAGTTCGAGCTCGCGTTGCGGATCACCGTGACGCCGTCGTGCCGGGCGGCGGCCATGATCGCGTTCTCGGTCACGGTGTCGCCGCGCTCGGTCAGCACGATCGGCTTGGCCGGCGAGATCGCCCGGTTGACCAGCGCGTGGTACTCACCGGCGGTCGCCTTGATCTCCAGACCGAACGGCCGCAGTGCCGACATGTGCGGCTCGACCGTCCGGGTGCCGAGGTCGCAGCCGCCGGCGTACGGGAGCTGGAAGGTGTCCTCGCGATGCATCAGCGGGCCGAGGAACATGATGATACTGCGGGTACGCCGGGCCGCTTCGGCATCCATCCCGGACAGGTTGAGGTGCTCCGGCGGGACGATCTCCAGATCGCCGGCGTCGTTCAGCCAGGTGGTCTTGACGCCGATCGAGTTCAGTACTTCGAGCAGCCGGTTGACCTCTTCGATCCGGGCCACCTTGCGCAGTGTGGTGCGGCCCTTGTTCAGCAGACTGGCGCAAAGCAGCGCGACGCCGGCGTTCTTGGAAGACTTCACATCGATGGAACCGGACAATTCACGGCCACCGACGACACGGAGGTGGACCGGACCGCCACCGAGAGAGACAATCTCTGAATCGAGCGCTTCGCCGATCCGGGCGAGCATCTCGAGAGTGAGGTTCTGATGACCCTTTTCGATCCGGTTCACCGCACTTTGACTCGTGCCGAGAACGTCGGCGAGCTGAGTCTGGGTCCAACCGCGGTGTTTCCGGGCGTCCCGGATGAGATTGCCGATCCGGGCGAGGTAGTCGTCAGTCATGCGCCGGACCTTATCTCACATGTGAGATACCGCTGCGCCGACCCACCGCTCACAGCGTAGCCAAAGTCACGACCCACCGAGGCGCCGCCCCAGTCGGCTCTCGCGACCTTTACAGTTAGCGCCACCCCGCCGCCGCCACCGGAGAGGACCAGTAGATGCCCGACGACGTCAACACCGCCGCAGGTGTGACCGAGTTCGAGGCGGAGTCATGGCCGCTGGAGGCAGCCGCGGAGGGCCTGCACCAGGTCATCGACGGCTTCCAGAACGGCGACACCAGGCCGCTGGTGATCGGCGACGGCGACCAGCCGGTGCTGGTCGTGCTGGCGATCGCGGACCTCGCCGACTTCCGTGGCCGGATCGCCGAACTGCTCGGCAACCCCGTTGACGCGGGCTGGCTGCGCTACTACCTGCGCTCCACCTTCGACATGAGCTCCGAGACGCTGGTCGAGCAACTCGGCGTCGACACCGACCACGGACTGTCCTCACTGGCGAGTCAGGTCAACGTGGAGCAGGCCGCCGTTCTGCTGCCCGATCATCTGCGCCGGACAGAGGCGGGCGGGAACCCGCTGATGCTGATCGGCGACGGGCCGATGGCGACCGCGGCGCTGATCGCCTTCCCGGCCTTCTCGGTGCTGCTCGCGATGGAGAGCGAAGGCAAGGGCGACGACGACTCCTGCGCGCACGACGAGGAGGAGAAGCCGACCACGCCGCTGGAGGTGCTGGCCGAGCGGCTCGGACCGGTCTCTACCCAGATCGTCGCGCGGATCAACGCCGGCCCGCGAGCCAGGCCTGCCGCGGTACGACCTGCACTTCGAGGACGACTTGGTCGAGCACCTGCGCGACCTGGAGCAGCGCTCGCAGGCGGCTCCCGGTGGCGGCGCGTACGACGAGCTGGTCGACCTGCTGCACTCGTTCGACCGGATGCGCAGTGGCGGCATGGGCGACGAGGAGAGCAACGAGGTCGAGCCGTCCGAGGCGCCGTACGTCGAGCTCGCGGATCTGGCCGCCGCGCTCCCCGAAGTACGGGACAACTTCCGGGACGGTGCGGACGACCCGTACCTGATCGGCATCGACGGGCACCCGCTGGCCGGGCTGATCTCGTACGACCTGTACGAGGCGCTGCAGCAGGTGTCAGTAGATCTGAACGGCACCGACGAGGCGCCGGTCCTGCCACTCCCCCGCCCGCTCTCCGAGGACGGGCCCGACGTGGTCCCCTTCGAGGCCGCACTCGAACTCTGCGACGCGGTCTGCGAAGACATCAGCCACGGCGAAGGCTCCATGCTCTTCGTAGCCGACGACGCCGGCGAGCCGGAACTCGTCCTGGCCCCCCTCTCCTGGCTCTGGGCCTACGTGGACCACCTGAACCTGGAACCCACCGAAGCCTGACCGACTATCCGAGCATCCCGGCGTACGGATCGACGAGCGCCATCGGCGTAGTCGCCATCCCCAACGCCGACTCGGGGAAGCGGGAACCTGGGGTGTAGTAGCGAGCGCGGGTACGCCCGACGGGCTGTAGTAGCTGGGCTGTGACGAGGTCACGGAGATCGCGTTGAGCCTGCTGCATATTGAGGCCTTCGGCTTGTTCGTAGCGGGAGCGCCGGACACGGCCCGCCATCGCCACGTCGTGCAAGGCAGTCACAACCCGCTCGTCCAGTCCGGCACTCCGGGCATGGTCGGCGAGCGCCTCCCAGACCCGTCCGGACCGGTCAAGGCGGCCTTGGACTGCCTGAGCCTGCTGGTGGTACGCCGTGAGGTTGAAGCGCATCCAACTGGAGACGTCCTGGTCGGGGAGGTATTCGCTGCCACGACTGTTCAGCTCGCGGTAGTAGTCCCAGGTGTTGCCCGGGCGACCCAGCCAGCTCTCGATCGAAGAGAATTCAGGCGCGAGAACGCCTTCCCTGGCGATCATGAGTGTTTGCAGTGAGCGGGACATCCGCCCGTTGCCGTCGGCCCAGGGATGGATCGACACCAGGTGCAGATGGGCCATCGCGGCTCGCACCAGGGGGTGGGCGTCGTCCCCGGCATTGAGCCAATCGATGAGTTCCTGCATCAGCCCGGGTACCTGTTCGGCATCGGGTGCGGTGTACGCGGCGATGCTGGGATCGCGGGCATCCGTGACATAGACCGGGCCCCGACGCCATTGGCCCGCGGGCTTGCGGGGGCCGTGCCGGTGACCCTGCAGCATCCAATGCAGGGCATTGAGCAAACCCTTGCCGTAGCTGAAGTCGTCGGCCTCGTGGAGGGTTTGGATGTACGACATCATTCGCTGGTAGGCGAGGGTCTCCGCGCGGTTCTCCTCCGAGACGTCGACGTCGCGCTCGCCCTCCATCAGGTCCTGTACGTCGACCGTTGCCACCTTGAAACCCTCGATGGAGTTGGACGCCGCCACCGCATCCGCGGTGAGGAACTTCCGCAGGCCGTCGGTCCATTTCGAGGGGCTCTCGTGCACCTGATGCCGAAGTGCATCGCGCATGCGCTCGACGTCGTCGAGCACGCGATGATCGTCAGGAGTGAGCCCAGGAGTGGGGTACAGCATGCAGGTAATCATAGATTGACGTAATCATTACGTCAATCTATGGCTTTGCTGTTAGTCCGTGATCGGGTAGAGCATCGACCACTCGGTCAGGGTGACGATCTCGTAGACGTCTGCTGTCGTGTACGGGTCCTTGGCGAGGATGTCGCGCAGTTCGGCCTCGTCGGCGACGTTGTAGATGAGCAGGGCGCCGGTTTGGTCGGCGAACGGGCCGGCGGCGACGAGTTTGCCGGCTTCGTTCAGCGCGGCCAGGTAGTCGCGGTGCGCCGGGCGGACCTCCATCCGGCGTTCGGGATCGGTGAACTTCAGCTGGAGCGCGAAGGTAGCCATACCCCGACCTTATAAGACCGGCCGGAATCGCAATCCCACAAGGGGATTTGGTGCGGGAAGGGCGTCACGAGCCGCCACAGCGGCTGGTTCAGGTCAGACCCGAAAGTCGACGGTGATCGCCCTTCCCGCTCCGACATCTTGGACCAGCGGATCAACTGGATGCAAGAGGTTGGTTAAGGCAATTTGCTGCGCTTAGTTGGGTCAGGTAACTCTTCGTGACCGAACCCCCGGCCGCCTCGATGCGAGCCCCGATACAGTCGTACAGTCGGTCACGTGCCACCGTTGTCAAGGCTCGATGACCGGAATAAGAATTGAGCAGATCGAGGTATTCGGCCGTCGTGTAGGTCTGGTCCCAGACATAGCGGCGGAACTCCACCGGCCCGAAGCGCCCCGATGCGTCGATCTCCGACGAGTCCGCCGGCACCTCGTCCGGCGCCAGCAACTTCTCTTCCTTGTCCGTCCCCGGCATGAACTGCTGGTAGCACTCCTGGACCTCGCCGAAGAACGGGTCGCGACCGGCGACGTGATGCGTCGACACCACTGCGAGTACTCCGCCGGGTCGCAGCGCGTCTGCCGACTTGATCACCCGCGTCTCCGGGTCGAGCCAGTGGAAGGCGGTCGCCGAGATGACCAGGTCGAACTTCTCGGCCGGCAGCGGCCAGACGTCGAAGTCGGTCGTGATCACCTCGAGCCCCGGCAGGTTCGCCCGCGCGACTCCGCTCAGCTCCGGGCTCAGCTCGACCGCCTTCACCGACCAGCCGCGCTCCAGCATCGGCCGGGTCGCCTGACCGGTTCCGCAGCCGATCTCCAGCACCCGCGGCCGGTCGGTGTTCCCAAGCAACGCGGTCAGGTCGTCGTACAGACCGGGTGGGTAGGTCGGCCGCACCCGGTCGTACAGCTCCGCGTCTTCCCCGAACGTCTTCCGCAACTCCAGTCGGCCCATCCCGGCAGGCTAGTGCCCCGTGTCGGAAGTTCCGTTAGCGATAGCGGTGATCAGGTGCGTGCTCCGCTGCCGCGAGGTGCGTGCCTGGGCGCCGGTAGCGCAACGGAACTTCCGACACGGGGCACTAGTACCTGCCGGGCGAAGCGCATCCTGATTTTCAGCGCAGGGTGGCGCGGCCTGCTTCCAGGCGGGCGACCGGGATGCGGAACGGCGAGCAGGACACGTAGTCGAGGCCGACCTCGTGGAAGAAGTGGATGCTGTCGGGGTCTCCACCATGCTCGCCGCAGACACCCAGCTTCAGGTCGGGGCGGGTGGAGCGGCCACGTTCGGCCCCCATCCGGACCAGCGCGCCGACGCCCTCGCGGTCGATCGACTCGAACGGCGACACCGCGAAGACACCCTTCTCCAGATACCTGGAGAAGAACGAGCCCTCGACGTCGTCGCGGCTGAAGCCCCACGTCATCTGGGTCAGGTCATTGGTACCGAAGGAGAAGAACTCGGCCGCCTCGGCGATCTGGTCCGAGGTCAGCGCCGCCCGCGGCAGCTCGATCATCGTGCCGATCGGGGTGCTCCACTCGACGCCTTCGGCCTCGGCGATGTCGCGCAGTACGCCCTCCACCTCGTCGCGGGCGAGCTGCAACTCCTGGACCGCGCCGACGAGCGGGATCATGATCTCCGGGCGTGGGTCCTTGCCCTGCTTCTTGAGATCGGCCGCGGCGGCAGCGATCGCGCGCACCTGCATCGCGAACAGCCCGGGGATCACCAGTCCGAGCCGGACCCCGCGCAGACCGAGCATCGGGTTCTGCTCGTGCAGCCGCTCGACCGCCGCGAGCAACGTCGCGTCCCGCCCCGGGTCTTCACCACGCTCCTTCGCCAACGCGACCTTGACGGCCAGCTCCGTCAGCGGCGGCAGGAACTCGTGCAACGGCGGGTCGATCAGGCGGATCGTCACGGGCAGCCCGTCCATCGCGTCCAGCAGCTCGACGAAATCCCCACGCTGCAAGGGCTCCAGTACTGCGAGGGCCGCGTCGCGCTCGGTCGCGTCCTCGGCCAGGATCAGCCGCTCGACGGCTTCGCGCCGCTCCCCCAGGAACATGTGCTCGGTCCGGCAGAGACCGATGCCCTGAGCACCGAATCGGCGCGCCCGGGCCGCATCGTCACCGGTGTCCGCGTTGGTCCGTACGTCGAGTCGCCGTACGTCGTCGGCGTGGCTGATCAACCTGTGCACGGCGGCGACCAGCTCGTCGCCGGAGTCGGCCGCGAGCTTGCCCTCGAAGTACTCGACGACCGGTGACGGGACGACCGGGACCTCACCGAGGAAGACCTCGCCGGTGGTGCCGTCGATGGAGATCACCTCGCCGGCCTCGACCGTCTTGCCCTTGACCGTGATCTTGCCGGCGGAAACATTCACGTCGAGGTCCTCGGCCCCACAGACACACGTCTTTCCCATCCCTCGGGCAACGACCGCCGCGTGCGAGGTCTTGCCGCCGCGGCTGGTCAGGACACCCTGGGCGGCGATCATGCCGTGCAGGTCGTCCGGGTTCGTCTCACGCCGTACGAGGATGACCTTCTCGCCCTTGCCGGCTGCCTCGACCGCGGCCGCGGAGGTGAACACCACCTTGCCGGAGGCGGCACCCGGTGAGGCACCGATCGCCTTTGTCAGCAGCTCTTTTCCGGCTTCGGAGTCGAACCGGGGGAACATCAGCTGGGCGAGCTGGGCACCATTGACGCGGCGGAGCGCCTCGTCGATGTCGATCACGCCTTCGTCGACCAGGCTGGTGGCGATCCGGAACGCGGCGCCCGCGGTGCGCTTGCCGACGCGGGTCTGCAGCATCCAGAGCTTGCCGCGTTCGACGGTGAACTCGATGTCGCACAGGTCGCGGTAATGGCCCTCCAACTTGGCCATGATCGCCATCAGTTCGTCGTACGACGTCTTGTCGATCGTCTCGAGATCGGCCAGCGGGACCGTGTTGCGGATACCCGCCACGACGTCTTCGCCTTGCGCGTTCTGCAGGTAGTCGCCGTACACACCGGGCTGGCCGCTGGCCGGGTCGCGGGTGAACGCGACGCCGGTGCCGGAGTCCATCCCGAGGTTGCCGAACACCATCGAGCAGATGTTCACCCCCGTGCCGAGGTCGGTGGCGATCCGCTCCTGGCGGCGGTACAGGATGGCGCGCCCGGAGTTCCAGGAGCCGAAGACGGCCTCGATCGCGAGGTCCATCTGGGCGCGCGGCTCCTGCGGGAACTCACGGCCGGTGTGCTCGTGGACGGCGGCCTTGAAGTTCTCGACCAGTGCCTTCAGGTCGTTCGCGTCCAGGTCCAGGTCGTTCTTGGTGCCCTTCGCCTGCTTGGCCGCCTCGATCGCGTCCTCGAAGACGTCGCCTTCCATCCCGAGCACGGTCTTGCCGAACATCTGGATCAGCCGGCGGTAGGCGTCCCAGGCGAACCGGGGGTTGCCGGAGTGGTGCGCCAGGCCGTTCACGGAGTCGTCGTTGAGGCCGACGTTCAGGACCGTCTCCATCATGCCGGGCATCGACACGGCGGCGCCGGAACGGACCGAGACCAGCAGCGGGTCGTCGGCCTGGCCGAGCTTCTTGCCCATCTTCTGCTCGAGTTCCGCGACGTGGTGGTCGATCTCGTCGGCGAGCTCGGCCGGGACCGAACCGGTCTTCAGGAAGACCTTGCAGGCGTCGGCGGAGATGGTGAAACCGGGCGGCACGGGCAGTCCCAGGTTGGTCATCTCGGCGAGGTTGGCCCCCTTGCCACCGAGAAGTTCTTTCATGTCCTTGTTGCCTTCGGCGAAGTCGTAGACGAGTTTCGGCACGGTGACTCCCTGAGGTGTGGGCGGCGACTGTTCGCGGCAGGTCGCGGCGTGGTGACCGCTGGCCCGACGACTCCGATGGCGCTGGACGTCTTTTCAGAGTAAGGCAGAAAAACAGTCCAGTTGCACACTGGTCTCACATTGAGAAGGTGACTCTGCCCACATGAGCAGGGGCGGAAAACCCTTACCTCATTGACAACGCAGGACAAACCCAGGTTTTCCCGAGGAAACGCAAAAGCAGGCGGGTGCCCACCTTCGAGATGGGAACCCGCCTGCTTCCGGTACTACGAACTACGGCCTAGAGCCTTCGACGGGTGCGTAGGTAGTCGCCTACTACGGCGGCGCCGAGGCCGTCGGCGTCAGGGGCCAGCACCCTGCCGCCGGATCGCCTCGCCAAGAGGTCTACGAAGGCGTTGAGGCGGGGGTCGTCGCCTAGGCGGAAGACTGTGAGGGAGGCGCCTAGTTTGGCCAGGCGGTCTACCTCGGCGACAGTTTTGCGCAAGGTTGCCGGGCGGGGTGGGTAGTCGAACTCGGCGGTGCCGTCGGGTTCGAGGTGGGCGGTTGGTTCTCCGTCGGTGACCATCAGGACGACCGGTTGGGCGTCCGGGTGGCGGCGGAGATGGCGGCCGGCGAGGAGGAGCGCGTGGTGCGCGTTCGTGCCCTGCTCCCAGGTGCCTTCCATCCCGATGAGCTGCGGCAACTCCACCACCCCGGCGTACCGGCCGAAGGTGATCAGCTGAAGTGCGTCGTTGCGATAGCGGGTCGAGATCAGCTGGTGCAACGCGAGCGCGGTCCGCTTCATCGGCAGCCAGCGGCCCTCCTGCACCATCGACCACGAGGTGTCCACCAGCAGCGCGACAGCGGCTCGCGCCCGGTGCTCGGTCTCGGCGATCTCCACATCGGCCACGTCCAGCTTGACCGAACCACCTCGGCCGCCACCCGCAGTACGGAGTACGGCGTTGCGAACCGTGCGGGACACGTCCCACGACTGGGTATCGCCGAACTGCCAAGGCCGGGTCGACCCGGCCAGTTCGCCGGCTGCTCCGGCCGCGGCCGCGTCTCGCTCACCCGACTGGCCGCGCGCAGTACGCAGTACGTCGGACAACGCCGTCTGACCCAGCTGCCGTAGCGCCTTCGGTGACAACTGCAGCGAGCCGTCGGGAGCGCGTTCCAGCAATCCCTGGTCACGCAACTGCCGCTCCAGCTCGGACAACCGCCGAGCGTCGACCGTCGCCTCATCGCCGAGCTGGCGAGTCAACGCGTCGAGATCGATGTCCTCCAGCCGGGCACCCGGATACGACTGGGCCAGCTGCTCGGCCAACGCATCCAGCTCGGCCAGATCAGACATCGCCCGAGCGCCATCGGCCAGCCCGAGCGGGTCGTCGCCGCTCAGCTGTTCGGACCCGGTCCAGTCCTCGCCAGGGCGCAACGCCTGCAACTGCGCATCGAGATTCGCCAACTGCTGGGCGAGTTGCGGATTGCCGAACGCCTGCTGCGAAAGCTGAGCCAGCTCGGCCCGCTGCTCGGCAGTCATCGAGTTGAGCATCCGTTGCGCCGCGGCGGCACGGGCTGCCAGTACGTCGATCAGCTCGTCGACGTTACGTGGGTTCTCCGGGAAGTACTCGCCGTGCTTGGCCATGAACTCGGCGAACAACTGATCGATCTGCGGCTGCCCTTGCGCATGCGCCGCGAGCAGCGAATTGAGGTCGGCGAGCATCTCGTTGATCCGCTCGATGTCCTCCGGCGTCGTGTTCTCCAGCGCCTCCTTCATGCCCTCGAACCGCGACCCGAGCAACTCCTTGCCGAGCAACTCACGGATCTGCTCGTACTTCTGCCGAGCCTCCGACGACTCCCATTCGTAGTTCGCCAGCTCCCGTACGGCGGCCGCCGTACCGGATGGGAGCGCATCGAGCTGCAGCTCCTTGAACCGGGCATCGTCGGACGGGTTCGGGAACAGATCGTGTAGCTCAGCCGCAAGCGCCTCGTCCAGCAACCGCTGCACATCGCGCAGCGTGCCGTCGAGGTTGTGCCGTTGCTCGATCTCGCGGCGGCGTTCCCACAGTCTGCGGGTCAGGTCGTCGAGACCCTGGGTGTTGCGGGTACCGCGCCGGAGCATCTCCTCCAGCGCGGACCGCGGCGACGAGCCGGCCATCACGTCCCGGCCGATCTCGTCCAGGGCGTCGCGGAGATCCACCGGCGCGGCCAGCGGATCCGGCCCTTCGTGCCAGGGTCCGTACGACCAGCCTTCCGGTAGTGCCGACGTCATCGTCAGACCCCGTAGACGGTCGTGTCGTCGTCGGCGTCCTTGGCCAATCGCTTGGACAGGTAGAGCGCCTCCAGGGCGAGCTCGACCGCGGCCGCGATCCGGCCTGGCGAATCGTTCGGCTCCACACCGGCCCTGGCTGCGACATCGTGCAGCACCGGAAGCTCAGGCAGAGCAGCCAGTACGTCGCGTCCGGGGATCCGCTCACCGGTGGTCACAAGGTGGCCGTCGGCAACCGCATTCGCGAGCGGGGTGAGATCGAGTCCGGCGAAGCGTTCGCGCGCGGTGTCGGCGACGGATCTGCGCAGCAGGTACTCGAGCAGCTCGGTCTCGCGTCCTTCCTCACCAGGCTCGAACTCCAGCTTGCCCCGCAGTACGGCCGGAACGGCCTCAAGGTCGACAGGTCGCGCGACGGCTGGCTCTTCGCCGGTGATCGCGCTTCTCCTGAGTGCGGCAGCAGCAACCGTTTCGGCCGCGGCGACCGCGAACCGGGCTGACACACCCGAGCGCTGGTCGATCGCGTTCGACTCACGCAGATGCCGTACGAACCGTGCGAGCACCTCCAGCAGCGGCTCCCCGACCTCCGCGGTCAGGTGGCTCTCCTGCCGTACGACCTCGACCTCGGCGTCGATGTCGAGCGGGTAGTGGGTCCGCACCTCCGCGCCGAAGCGGTCCTTCAGCGGGGTGATGATGCGGCCGCGGTTGGTGTAGTCCTCCGGGTTGGCCGTTGCCACCAGCAACACGTCGAGCGGGAGCCGCAGCGTGTACCCGCGGACCTGGATGTCGCGCTCCTCCATCACGTTCAGCAACGCGACCTGGATCCGCTCGGCCAGGTCGGGCAGCTCGTTGATGGCGACGATCCCGCGGTGCGCCCGCGGGACCAGGCCGAAGTGAATCGTCTCGGGGTCGCCCAGGCTGCGGCCCTCGGCGACCTTCACGGGGTCGACGTCGCCGATCAGGTCGCCGACCGAGGTGTCCGGCGTGGCCAGCTTCTCGGCGTACCGGAGGCTGCGGTGCAACCACGCGACAGGCAGCTCGTCACCGAGTTCAGCCGCCCTTCGCTTCGACGCCGGGGTGATCGGATCGAGCGGATGCTCGGGCAGCTCCGCTCCCTCGATCACGGGCGTCCATTCGTCCAGCAGCCCGACCAGCGTGCGGAGCAGGCGGGTCTTGCCCTGGCCGCGCTCACCGAGCAGTACTACGTCGTGCCCGGCCAGCAGGGCACGCTCCAACTGAGGGATAACAGTCCGGGAGAACCCGACGATCCCCGGCCAAGGGTCACGCCCAGCGCGCAACTCGGTCAGCAGATTGTCGCGGATCTCAGCCTTGATCGAACGGGGAACGTATCCGGCGGCCCGAAGCTCGCCAACGTTCCGGGGAAGCTCAACAGGTGCACTAGTCACGAACACGACGTTAGCTCGCCAACCCCAAACCCGGCACTGAATTCCACCCTCGGCTTACACCCCTCACCCCCTCACCCCACCACTCACCATCCCTGTCAACAGCTCCCCCGGCCGCACGCCCAGCCGACCATTCGCCCGATGGCGGGCTGCTCGGCCGCCATCGGGTTGTTCGGCGGCTAGCGGGTTGTTCAACCACTGACGGGTTGTTCGGCGGCTAGCGGGTTGTTCAACCACTGACGGGTTGTTCGGCGGCTAGCGGGTTGTTCAACCACTGACGGGTTGTTCGGCGGCTAGCGGGTTCTTCGACCACTGACGGGTTGTTCGGCGGCTAGCGGGTTCTTCGACCACTGACGGGTTGTTCGGCGGCTAGCGGGTTCTTCGACCACTGACGGGTTGTTCGGCGGCTAGCGGGTTCTTCGACCACTGACGGGTTGTTCGGCGGCTAGCGGGTTCTTCGACCACTGACGGGTTGTTTCCGCACCACCCGGCGAAGATCGCGTCCCTCGGCCTGGTTCAGGTGACCATCGGTCCGTCGGTAAGGCCCTTTGCGGGTAGACATTCCTTAGTCGACTGGCCGGAGCCCCCCAGACGGCGCCCTCCGGGGGTGTTCGGTGTGCTTCCCCCCTCGTCTTGGGGTTCCCCCATTGGCACAACAGTGGGTGAACCCCAAGACGAGGGGGTGAACCCCAAGACAAGGGGGCGAACCCCAAGACAAGGGGGCGAACCCCAAGACAAGGGGGCGAACCCCAAGACAAGGGGGCGAACCCCAAGACGAGGGGGCGAACCCCAAGACGAGGGGGGTGAACCCAAGGTGAAAGGGGAAGGTGAGGCTGCGCGGGAGTTGCCAGGTGCTGACCGTGGTTCCGTCGGCGAGGTGACCGACGGCGGCGCGGCGCAGGATCGCCTCTTCCGGCAGAGTCACGGTCTCGCGAAGCCCGAGCGGCATGATCAGGCGAGCGTGCAGGGACTCGTCCCAACTCCGCTCATCCAGTACTTCGATGAGCCGGCCGAGCAGGACGAATCCGGCGTTGCAGTACGAGTACGCCTCCCCCGGCGCGAACAGGTGATCCACGTCGCCGAGCAGCGCGACGTACTTCGAGACGCAGTCGTCGCCGCGACCGGTGTCGGTGAAGATGTCGCCGTCGATGCCGCTGGTATGGGTGAGCAGGTGCCGGACGGTGATCCACTCATCGATCGATGCCTCAGGCAACAGTTTCGTGACCTGGTCGTCGAGCGACAGCCGGCCTTCGGCGACCAAAGGATCGGGCAGCGGCGCCGAGGCCCGATCGGGGATGTCGCCGACTTCGGCAGAGTGCCTACTTGTTCTTCGTGAGCTCGTCGAGGATGGCGCGGATGTCATTCCAGGCCGTTGACTCGTCCAGGCCGAGTTCCAGCAGCACCTTGGTCGCGATCGTGGCCTGGCCTCGGTAGAAGGCGAGCAGCAGGTGCTCGGTGCCGACATAGTTGTGGCCCAATGTCAGCGCCTCGGCGACCGCATCCGAGAGAACGTGCGCGGCGCGCCGGGTGAACGGTGAACCGTCGTCCACCGCAGCACCCGTCTCCCCAGCAGCCTCCGGCTCCCGCGCGGGGCTGAGCGGCTCGATCGCGGCCGCGACCGCCTCCTCGGTGATGTCGTGCGCGAGAAGGACGCGGGCCGCGATCGACACCGGTTCGGTGAACATCCCGAGGAGCAGGTGCTCGGTGCCGATGAAGGAGTGGTTGAGGCGCTGGGCGGCCACTCCGGCCGCTTCGAGGACCGCCCGGCATCGGTTGGTGAAGCGGTCGAAGTTCGGCGCGGCGGCCCACGAGTCGGCGAAGCGTTTGTGCGCGGCCTGCTTGCTGACGCCGAGCACGCCGCTGATCTCGACCCACGACTTGCCGGCGCCCCGAGCGCGGTCGACGAAGTACCCGAGGGCGGCGTCGCTGGTACTGGTCAGGTCGTTGATCGTGCTCGATGCGGTGGCGAGCTGAACGAGGACGTCGTCGGTACCGGCGTCTTGGCGGATCGTGTCGATGAGTTGCTGCAGACCGGGTCCAGGTGTCATGCCGTCAACCTTAGGTTGACAACAATCGATCGTCAACCCTGGGTTGACGCACCCCAAGGGCAATTCAGCACTGGTGCCGGACATAGTCGGTAAGAGACCAGCCGGTGCGGCCGTCGGGCAGCCGGACGTGGACCCAGGCGGCCCCATCGCGGGGCGCGATCGGAGTCAATCGATCGCCGTGATGGACCGTCGCGATCACCGTTCGGCTGCGGGGTGCGTCCCGGACGGTCGCGTCCTGCGCGCAGACGGTCAGGTCCGGCGACTGCGCGTCCCCCTGGGCGAGCACGGTCGCACCGACTCCCCCGATGACGAGCACCGGCGCCACGATCGCGACCAGCGTCCCGATCCGCCGCCGCGTCCACTGACCCGACTTCACAACCAACTGAGGCCCGCCACCAGCCGAAACGCCCTTGGTCTTCTCGAGTACGGCGGAAGGTTCGCCAACAGCAGCGGCGCGGAGAGCATCAGCGAAGGCGGCGGCCGTCGGATAGCGATCCCCCGGCTCCTTGGCCATCGCCGCACGGACGACGTCATCAAACCCAGCCGGTACGCCGTACGCGCTCGGCGCCGGCGGCGGGAGCATCGCGACGGCGTACGCGAGCTCGGGCAACGTCCGCCGATCGAATGGTCGCCGACCGGTCAGCAAACTGAACAACGTGCCGCCCAACGCGTACACATCAGTTGCCGCCGACACCGCTTCGCCGCGCCACTGCTCGGGAGCCATGTACGCGACCGTGCCGGCCATCGCCCCGAGCGACGGGCCGGACGCCTCTCCACTCCGGAGCCAGTCAGCACCGCCACTGAGGTCCATCCCAGTGCTCGATTCCAGACTCACCAGCTGCCGCGCGACGCCGAAATCGGCCACCGTCGGCCGATCGCCATCAAGGATGATGTTGGCCGGCTTCAGATCGCGATGAATCACCCCGGCCTTGTGCATCGCATCCACCGCGGCGGCCACCTCCGAAAGCAGCGCCACCGCACGAGAAGCCGGCAACGCACCACCGTCGTCGAGCAACCGCTGCAGGTCAGGACCACTCAGCCGATCCATCGCCAGCCAGGCCCGGTCGCCGTCGCCGCCGACGGCGTGCACCCGGACCACCCCAGGATGGTCGACGGCCGCGGCCAGTCGAGCCTCCCGGCGCAGCCGGTCACGGTACTGCGGGTCGACCAGCTCGGGATGCACCACCTTGACCGCGACGGACCGCCCGTCGGCCAGCCGGTTCGCCGCGTACACCACCCCTGTCGCGCCCGCACCCAACGGCTCCGCCAGGCGGTAGCCAGGTACTTCGACGATCACGGCACGCACACTAACCCGCACTCTCCGGATCGGGAAGGGATTCTGCCGCCAGCCGGACAAGCGGTTCCAGCTGGGCCACCTCCGACAGAACTTTTTGACGAAAGACCTTCAGATCGACGGGTTGATCGTCAGTTCCGCGCACTGGCGACAGGAGTTGCTCGACGGCCCGGCCCAGCGGATCATCCGAAGCCGACTCCACCACCGGCAGCAGTTCGCGCGCCTCGGCCAGCGCCTGGCTCAGCAACCGCGAACGAATCGGCTGGTCCAGCAGCAGCGCCGAGACCCGCAGCATCCGGCGGCCGGCCCGCAACGCGACCTCAGCACTCAACGGCTGGCCGCCGACGCCTTCGCGCCGGTCACGCACAACATCGATCCACGGCTCGACGGTCTCGCCACGCCAGATCGGCCCGGACGACAGTTCGGCGTCCGGTTCCGGGATGCCGTGGCTACGCCGGCGCCGCCACGCGGTCACCAACTGCCGGTTCAGGCCGAGCGTCTCGGCGATCTCGGCGATCCCGTAGAAGGCCTTGCGGGACAGGTCCGGCTCGCCGAAGTCCTGGCCGGCCGCCTCTTCGTCGTGCGCCGGTCGAATGTCGTTCACCGGGCCAGCGTAACCACGGAGTACACCTATTGCCATCTCTGACGACACGGTTTAACGTCATCTCAGATGACAAACCAATGGAGGTTGAGATGACACGCAAGGCTCCTCTCGCCATCGCCGCCGCGGCGCTCGCCCTCGGTGGCGCAGCCCTCGCGGCAGGCGCACCGGCCGCCACCGCGGTCGAAGTACCGACGCATGCGATCAACGTCTGCCAGAGCGCGACGATGTACGAGAACTACAACTTCTCCATCCCCGGCCCGGTCACCTACATCCGGACCCTCGGCTACGGCGACAAGATCGGCCACACCCCGGGCAAGCACCCGGTCTACAACGGCTGGGCCTCGATCCAGGACTTCGGCCCGAACGACTGGGGCTTCATCCGCGAAGAGTGCATCGGTGGCTACAACAGCTGGTGATCCCGCTGTTTATCCCCCTCAAAAGCTCTTCATTCTCTCTCCATCCCGCCCCTTAAGGAGAAAACCGCAATGAATCGAGTACTGCGCACCACTGCCGCCGCCGGCGCCCTGCTGGTCGTCGGGCTGACCGTCAACGCGGCCCAGGCCCAAGCCGCCGATGGACAGGTCGGGGTCCGCGAAACCGTCTGTGCCGACGACCTCCAGTTCCGCACCTCACCCGGCGGCGCCCGGGCCGGCACGCTGCACCGCGGCGAGACCTTCCTGGTCGAGCAGATCTCGGGCGACTGGGCCTACGGGTTCGCCTACGGAACCATCAACCACAGGGGCTGGGTCCAGGACGGCTGGTTCTGCTGACCATGAGGTCCTCAATCGTCAAGAAGGGCCTGACCGCCGTTGCCGCCGGCGTACTGCTGCTGGTCGGCGCCAGCCAGTCCGCGCAGGCCATCAACCAGTACGTGACGATCGGCAACGTGCCGAAGCCGGCCGCCTGCAACAACCACGGCATCATGCCCGCCGGTGGTTGGCTGGCGAACAAGTCCTGCGGCTATGTGATGGGTACTGCGATCGCCGGCACCCGGTTCGACGTCAGCAGCACGACGGCCAGCAACTTCCACTTCGGCCGCTGGCGCGCCGGGGACGGTTCGAGCTACTGCGCCTGGCTGGTGCCGGGAGCGCTCGACACCTCCCACTCGGCGACGATCGCGGACAGTTGCAGCACTGACACCAGCTCGCGAATGGTGCACCGGCGCAGCATCGGCAAGGACTTCGACGCGGCACCGCACACCGGCGACGGGGCGATCATCGTCTCGATCAATCCGTCCGCCTGCACGGGGTATTACAACTACTTCGTCGACAGCAACTTCAGCAGCGGCCGGTTGCACGACCCGGTCGGCTTCGCCCTGCCCACCAGCGGCGGCTACCGCTACTCGACGAACGACAACGGCGCCTCGATGATCCGCGTCAACGCCCTCGGCGAAACCATCTGGATGTTCGTCGCCCGCAGCTGCATCCAGTCGCAGCTCCCGGCCAACCTCAACAACGAGAACGACTGACCGCCCTCCCACAGCGGCGCCATCCCCAACCGCCCCAGGGGATGGCGCCGCTCGGTGTACCGCCAGCACTCACCAAGGTCCGGGGCGGCGAGGCACGGGGTCCAGCGGCAACGTCCGAAGAACCGAGGGTCCTGCCCCTCACTCCTTCGGACGTAACGGGTGGGTGGTGGGTACGCACGCTCAGCCTCCGTTCATCTCAGCCCTCCGGGTGGGGTTAGTGAGTGTTGGCGGTTCGGCACCTACGCTGCGGGGATGCAAGAGCTGGCTGACCTGATCGCGCCCGGGCTGAAGGTTTTGTTCTGTGGGATCAATCCGGGGCTGGTGTCGGCGGAGACCGGGCATCACTTCGCGCGGCCCGGGAATCGGTTCTGGCCTGCGCTGCATCAAGCGGGCTTCACCCCGCGACAGTTCCGGCCGGACGAGCAAGCCGAGCTGCTCACCCTCGGCCTCGGCATCACCAATGTGGTGGATCGGCCTTCTGCGAAGGCGGACGAGCTGAGCAAGGCGGAGTTCGCCGCGGGTGGCGAGAACCTGGTGAAGAAGGTTCTCACCTTCCAGCCGGACTGGCTCGCGGTCGTCGGCGTCACGGCGTACCGGGACGCGTTCGGCGAGCGGAAGGCCGCGATGGGCCGGCAGGAACGGACAATCGGCAGGACCCAAGTCTGGATCCTGCCGAACCCGAGCGGGCTGAACGCCCACTACACGCTCCCGAAACTCGCGGCCGCGTACGCGGAACTGCACGTCGCTGCCTACTGAAGCGCCTTCTTCAGCGTGCTGATCGCGAGGTTGATCGCGGTCTCGGCGCCGTGCGTGACGCGGAGCGCGTCCACCATCACGAAGTCGTGGATCACTCCGCCGATCCGTACCGCGGTGACCTCGACACCGGCAGCGCGGAGCTTCGCGGCGTATGCCTCGCCCTCGTCACGCAGTACGTCGGCTTCGCCGGTGATCACCAGCGCGTCGGGGAGACCGGCCAGCTGGTCGAGTGTCGCGCGCAGCGGCGACGCGGTGATCTGGTTCCGCTCGGCCTCGCAGGTGTCAGGAGTCCGTCTCGGCAGCTCGCTTGGCAGCCGCGCGGCGTTTGCCTTCGTGCATGGCGATGACCCTGGCGATGGGGATCTCGTGGCCCTCTGCGATCAGGTCCGTGGGGAGGGTCTGCGGCGCCGGAAGCTGGTCTGTCCACGAAGGTGTGTCAGCGAGCAGGCCCGGCGTAGTACGGATGGTGAAGTCGGCCGGGGTGACCTGGTCGAGGTTGTCCCAGCCGACCGGGAAGGACACCGTGGCGCCAGGGCGGATCCGTGGACTGTACGCCGCGACGACGGTCGCTCCACCGGCGCGGGTCGAGTCGACGAAGACCTTGCCCTCGCGGTCTTCCTTCACATAGGCCGTCGTCGCGATGGCCGGATCGATCCGCGCCGCCCGGGCAGCGATCGCCCGAGTCGCCGCGGCCGCATCCTCGATCGTCGCCTGGTCGTCGATCGGCACATAGACGTGGACACCCTTGGCGCCGCTGGTCTTGACCGCGCCGGTCAGCCCCAGCTCGGCCAGCGCCTCCCGGACCAGGAACGCCGCCTGCACAGCCGCACGGAAGGTCTCGCCTTCGGGCGGATCAAGATCCAGTACCAACGAAGTGACCCGGTCCCATCGATCGGCCCGGACCAATGTCGGGTGATACTCCACCGCCCGCTGGTTCGCGAACCACAGCAGCGTCTTGCGATCGTCGCACAGCGCGTAGGTCACCTCACGCTTGGAAGCCTCGGCCCACATCGGCACCGTCTTCACCCACTCCGGCGTGTACTTCGGCACGTTCTTCTGCATAAACGGCTTCTGCCCCGGCCGGACCCTGATCACCGACAACGGCCGGTCCCGCAGCCCAGGCAGGATCTGCTCCCGTACCGCGTCCAGATAGTCGACCAGGTCGCGCTTGGTCGCGTCCGCGCCGTCGAACAGCGGCTGGTCGAGGTTGGTCAGCGGTACCCCGTCACGCGTCTCATCCGGCTCTTTCGCCATGGCCCTGACCTTAGGTGCTGACACGGGTCCACGGCAGGATGTGGGGATGCATGAGCTGACGCGCTCTCTGGACAGGCTTCCGTACGGCGAACGCTCGCGGCTGATCGCCCAGGAGGCGCAGCGGCTGCGCGGTACGCAAGAGCTGGTGACCCTGCTCGAACAGCTCAGTCGCGGCACCTCTTTCGAGCGCTTGCTTGGACTGCAGTTGGCCCAGATCGCGGGCCAGGTCGATTACGTGGCGCACCTGCTGGCCGATCCCGACCCGACAGTCCAGGCCCGCGCGCTCGTCGCCGTCTCCCGTGGCGTCGCCGTCTCCGACGAAACCCTCCACACCTTGTACGACGATGCGCCGGCCATCCTGCGCGGACAGCTCCTCCGCGTGATCCGCCGGACCGGGCGGGACGAGCTCGCCGACCGGCTGATCGAAGACCAGCGGGACCGCTGGGGCGACCGCTCGGCCGCTGCCATGGTGAGCAGCACCGGCGACGCGACCGTCGAACGGCTCCTCCCCGAACTGGCCTACTGCCTGTCCGCCGGCGACTGGGAACGCCTCGCAGGCAAGCACCCGGCCGGCGTCCTCGCCTACGCGGAGCAGACCGTCCCGACCGGATCCGAGTGGCAGGAGTGGTGGAAAGGCATCGCGTACGGCGTTGTCGCCCTCCTCGATCGCGACGAGATCGACCCCGCGCGGATTCTCGGTCTGCTCGACCGCGCACTTCCCGCCAACCAGTTGCCTGGGGCAATTATTGGCGTGCTCGGCCGCATGATCGATGTCGACCGCCAGTTGGTACTGCGAATCCTGCTCACCCCGGATCGCTCGGCGCTGCTCGGCCGAGCGCTGACCCCGGCCGTCCGTCGTCGCCTGCACCGCTTCTCCGACCACGAACTCGGAAAGCTCGGTCGCCTGCTCTGGCCGAACGCGGCCAACCTGCTCGTCGACCTGCCGCCGTCGCGCCGTTCCGCGGTCTTCGAGGCCATCACCGACTCGCTCGACCTCGGCCGGACCGAGCTCCCGGAAGTGCTCCTCGACGTCCTGCCCCGGGACCTCCGGCACGACCAGGCCCGACGGATCCTCAAGCTTCCCCGCGTCGCCGAGAACATCCGTCGCAGTTGGGAGATCACGGCATACCTTCCGTACGACGAAGCGTTCGCGCTGCTGGAGCCCGAGATCCGGCGTCCCGAGGCCGACGATCGGGCGGCCGTCTACCGGGCAATCATCTCGTCCGCCGGTCATGCCCGGCAGACCGCCGCCGTCGAGGCAGCGCTGTCCTGGGCGACGCGGGTCCGCAACGACCGCGAGCCGGTTCGCCAGGCCGTCCTCAGCGCCGCCGCCGGGCTGCCGCCTTCGTTGCTGGCCGACGAGCACGTGCCCCCGTTGCAGACGCTGCTCACCGACTCGCTCGAGGCCCGCGACACCTCGTGGGTGGTCCGGTCCGCGTTGAACCAGCTGGCCGAGAACGCAGTACGGGAAGGTGCCCTACGCAACCAATCTGCCTTGGTGCGCTGGGGTATCGAGTCGCATGCGCGGCTCACCGAGAACACCGGCTCGGTCAACCTCGACCGGCTGATCGACGGGCTGCCGCGCGGCCGCGAGGTGGAGGTCTATGAGGCGCTGCGCCCGTATGTCGACGCGGCCGCGGCCCGTCGCGAGTACGACCTCGCCTTCGCGATCACCGCCGCGCTAGGGCGTCGCGGCTGGACCAACGAGCACCTGCACGGCGTACTCGAGCAGGCGCTTTGGTCGAACAAGGAATACACGGTCGGCCGGGCTGCGGAGCTCTGGCTGGAGCCCACGTCCACCCGGGCCGAGCGGGTCGGGCGGATCATCGGACGCGAGGTCGGGATGGCGCGCTGGGACGCCGTCTGGCGGGCCGTCACGGAGGTGCGCACCGATCTGCTCGATCCGGTGCTCGCCAAGCCTGACCGTATCCATCGCTTCGATCGCGATCAGCCGTCCTGGCAGGTTCCCGACTCCGCGCTGCGCCGCTGGCTGCCCCGCCAGCACATCCGTTACGCCGAACTGGTGACCGCTGCTGCGCGGGACAGCCGGATGCCCGATTGGTCTCGCGCTACGGCCGTGTCGATGCTCGGGCACATTCCCGGCATCGGTCGTGCTGCTGTCGATCCGTTCCTGACCAGTGATGAGGTGCTGCTCCAGGAAGCGGCACTGGGTGCACTGGCCTGGACGTCGCAGCCTGACCTCGCTCTGCCTGCGCTACTCGCGCATGCCGGTGACGACCGCGCCCGCGTCGCCATCTACGCCGCTACCAGGGCGGCGCGATTCGTACGGCCCAGCCTGCTCGCCACTGCGCTCCAACCGCTGCTGGTCGGCGAAGGTGTGAAGGTCACATCTCGCAAGGAGGCTGCGCGGCTGCTGGGCGAGCTACGCGCTCCGGGAGCGAGCGCAGTACTGGCTGATGCCTGGGGTGGGGCGCATCGGGATGTGCGGGCTGCGATCACCAGTACGGCGTCGCAGTACTTGCTGCACGAGCCGGGCAGTTGGGCGTTGTTACAGCAGGCGGTGCACGACTCGGACGCGACAGCGACGGCTCTGACTCAGCGGCTGCCGTTGGACATCGCAGAGAAGTACCGGTCGCGCTACGGCGATCTGCTGATCGCCGTCACGACCAGGTCGGAGCAGCCGGTCGTGGGTGCGGCGCTGTGGGCGCTGGCTCGGTGGGGTCGCTGGATCCCTGCTGCTGCAGAGGTCTGCGGCGAGTTCGTCACCGACCTCTCGTCGCGGAGCACGAACTGGCGCAACGGGGTCGGCGCACTGTCGTTCCTGTCAGGGCGGCAGCACATCGGCGAACTCGACGACCTACTGGAGGTCGTCCGGCTGCTACTGCGGCTCGACGGCGATCCGGCCCGCGCCCGACACCGAGGCCGATCGGGATCGCCCGGCCTGGCGTCGGCTGACGTTGCTGGTGGATGGCGTCGACGACGCCGTACGTCAGCAACCGCTGGATCGTCGAGCCGGACTCCGGGTGCTCGCCGACGAACTGGCCGACGTTCCGAGCTTCCTTCCCCATCGACTGCGGCTCCTGGTCACCGCTACCTCGTGGGCCTCACCTGCCGACGACCTACGGCAGCTGGTATCCCTGGTCACCGATCGCCCTGTCGCCGCCACCTTCCTGTGCGACCTCGTCAGGAACGCCCTGGCTACCAACACGTGGTACCCGGCAGCTCTGGGCAAGCCGGTGGACGACCTGACCCGCAGCGGCGACCTGGCCTCAGGTCTACTCGCCTGCACCCTCGTCAGCGCCGTCGGCTCGTACGCCGGTTGGCCGGCCGACTGGCGCACCCGCCTCGCCACCCTCCGCCGCCACCCCCACGCCGACGTCCAGCAGGTAGCGATCCGCGAGGCCACCGCCGAGGAGTAGACGGTCACGCAGTCCACGCCGGCGGAGGTCGGCCGGTGATCAGCCGCCTGAAACACCGATTTCGGCGTCGGCGAGGTCGACGGTGAGTCCGTCGGTGTCGTCCAGCCAGCCATGCGGGAGGACGACGTGGTCGCGGGGGCTGCCCTGGCGGCCGCGGGGAGCGCCCAGCTCCTGGACCGGGAAGGGCGCGGACGGATCGAGTTGGGAGAGCAATTCTTCCAGCAGCGCCAGTGAATCGACCATTCCCAGGGCGGCGCGGAGTTCGCCGCCGGCCGGGAAACCCTTGAGGTACCAGGGGACGTGCTTGCGGAAGTCGCGCAGCCCGCGCTGCTCCCCCATCAAGTCGGCCAGCAGTTGACCGTGCCGACGCATCACGGTCGCAACCTCGCCCAGGACCGGCAGGTTCAGCGCCTCACCGCCATCGAACGCCACGGCCAGATCGCGGAACAGCCAGGGCCGACCGAGGCAGCCGCGCCCGACGATAACTCCCGCACAGCCCGTCTCGGCGACCATCCGGAGTGCGTCCGAGGCTTCCCAGATGTCGCCGTTGCCGAGCACCGGAATGTTCACATGCGACACCAGCTCGGCGATCTTGGTCCAGTCCGCCTGACCGGAGTACGCCTGGGCCGCAGTACGGCCGTGCAACCCGATCGCGGCCGCGCCCGACTCCTCGGCGATCTTGCCCGCGTCGAGGTAGGTCTGGTGCGCGCTGTCGATCCCGATCCGCGTCTTCATCGTGACGGGGATCCCGTACGGCGTGGCAGCCTTCACCGCCGACCGCAGGATCGCGCCGAGCAGATTCCGCTTCCAGGGAAGGGCCGCGCCGCCACCCTTGCGGGTCACCTTCGGCACCGGGCAGCCGAAGTTGAGGTCGACGTGTGCCACCCCGTACTCCGAGCAGAGCAACTCGACCGCGCGCCCGACATAGACCGGATCCACGCCGTACAGCTGGACCGAGCGGACCGTCTCGCGCTCGTCGAACGTCAGCATGTCCAGGCTCTTCTGGTCACCCTCGACGATGCCGCGCGACGTGATCATCTCGCACACGTAGAGTCCGGCGCCCTGCTCGGCACACAGCCGCCTGTACGCCGCGTTGGTGATCCCCGCCATCGGCGCGAGCACCACCGGCGTTTCGATCGTCAGGTCGCCGAGCTTCAACATGAGTCAGGCCTTCGTGACCAGTACTTGGCCGTTGCCGGAGACCTGGGCGCGGTACGGCTGGACGGCGTTGCCGGTGGTGGTGACGTCGCAGGAGATGCCTTGCGAGGTGTGCTTGACGACCGCGACATCGTCCATGGTGCAGGTCACCTTGGACGCGTCGGTGACGGTCCGCTGGATCGCGTCCACCACCTTGGCGCGAACGATCGGCACCGAGTCGGAGGTGAACTTGTAGGTCGCCGTGTACTGCTTGGCGTCGACCGTGAGCTTGCCCGGGTACGCCTTACCGGCGTACGTGACTGTGCAGGTGAGATTGTGCGTGCCGGGCGCCTCCGCATTCTCGATGCCGGGGCAGCTGACCGTCGTGGTGGCGGCCTTGCCGGCGGCGATCTGGGCCTGCTTGGAGATCGCGAACCGGATCCGCTGCGCCAGCGGCGCGTCCGAGGCCGGCTGACCGGTCACCTTCGGCGTCGGCCACGGCTTGGACGGCGTCGGCAACGGGGTCAGCGAAGGCGTCGACGCGGTGGGGATCGGCGCCGAGGACGAACCAGTGGTGGGTGCGGTGGACGGAATACCACCTGCGTCCTTCGAAGGCGAGTCCGAGCAACCGGTCAACAGCGAAGCTGACACAGCCGCGGTCCCCAGCACCGTCCAGGTCTTCATCGTCAGCAGCCCACCAGACGCTGGGCCAGGTAGCCGGTGACCTCGGTCAGCGCGACCCGCTCCTGCTTCATCGAGTCACGCTCCCGGATGGTGACGGCCTGGTCTTCGAGGGTGTCGAAATCGACGGTGATGCAGTACGGCGTACCGATCTCGTCCTGGCGGCGGTAGCGGCGGCCGATCGCACCGGCGTCGTCGAAGTCCACGTTCCAGGCCTTCCGCAGCTCGGCCGCGAGGTCCTTCGCCTTCGGGGACAGGTCAGCGTTGCGCGACAGCGGCAGCACGGCCGCCTTGACCGGCGCGAGCCGCGGGTCGAAGCGCAGGACGGTCCGCTTGTCGACGCCGCCCTTTGCGTTCGGGGCCTCGTCCTCGGTGTAGGCGTCGAGCAGGAAGGCGAGCACGTTCCGGGTCAGGCCGGCGGCCGGCTCGATCACGTACGGCGTCCAGCGCTCGCCCTTCTCCTGGTCGAAGTAGGACAGATCGACACCGGAGTGCTTGGAGTGCGTGGACAGGTCGAAGTCGGTCCGGTTCGCGATGCCCTCGAGCTCGTCGAACTCCTTGCCACCGAAGTGGAACTTGTACTCGATGTCGACGGTGCGCTTGGAGTAGTGGCTGAGCTTTTCCTTCGGGTGCTCGTAGAAGCGCATGTTGTCCGGGTTCAGCCCGAGGCCGGTATACCAGTCCCAGCGGGCCTTCAGCCAGTACTCGTGCCAGTCCTCGTCGGAGCCCGGCGCGACGAAGAACTCCATCTCCATCTGCTCGAACTCGCGGGTCCGGAAGATGAAGTTGCCCGGGGTGATCTCGTTGCGGACGCTCTTGCCCACCTGGGCGATGCCGAACGGCGGCTTCTTCCGGGCGGTGCCCATCACGTTCGCGAAGTTGATGAAGATGCCCTGGGCCGTCTCGGGCCGCAGGTAGTGCAGGCCTTCCTCCGACTCGACCGGGCCGAGGTAGGTCTTCAGCAGGCCGTTGAACATCCGCGCCTCGGTGAAGGTGCCCTTGTTACCGCAGTTCGGGCAGGCGATCTCGGCGAGCTTCACCTCTTCGGGGTCCTTGTTCTTGCGGCGCGCGAACTCCTCGCGCAGGTGGTCGTCGCGGTACCGCTTGTGGCAGGACTGGCACTCGGTCAGCGGGTCGACGAACTCCTGCAGGTGACCGGACGCCTCCCAGACCTTGGTCGGCAGGATCACCGAGGAGTCCAGCCCGACGATGTCGTCGCGGCTCGTCACCATCGAGCGCCACCACTGGGTCCGGACGTTGTTCTTCAGCTCGACACCGAGCGGTCCATAGTCCCATGCCGACTTGGTACCGCCGTAGATCTCGCCGCACGGATAGACGAAGCCTCTCCGCTTACTCAGGCTGACGACGGCATCGACGGTATCCACGGGCACTTTTCGACTCCAGATTGGTGATACGAGAAGGGTCAAGGCTAGCCAGCTAAAGCACCAGCCCAGGTTATCGGTTCAGCGGTGCGGCGCGAACTCGTCCAGATCGTCGTACGCGGACGGCTCGTCGATCGCCTGCGAGAGCAGCGGCACGGCCGCCAGCTTCACCTCGTACGGCGAGAGCGCGCGCCGGTAGCTGCCGATGTTCACCCACTCCATACTCAGGGCGAGCAACTCGGGATCGTCGGCGTTCCGTCCGGTCCGGGCGGCCAGGAAGCCCTTCTGCCGCGACAGCACCTCGACAGCGGTCTCCAGCCGGCCGACGAACTCCGGCTGGGCCGACTCCTCCACCCGGAACCTGATCACCACGAACACCCGCGCAAGCGTACGGCGTCACTCTCCGCCATCCCTACCTCACCTCCCCTTTTCCACCCCTTGCGCAGCCTTTGCGTCCGAAGAGGTGAGGGTCAGGACCCTCACCTCTTCGGACGCAAGGAACAATGGGGGCATGAGTTCCCCCAGCAGCCAGCCGGTCAGTCCGCTCCGGGCGCGGATCACCAAGGCGAGTTACCCCATCGTGGCCAGGCTGCACGGGATGCCGAAGCTCACCCTGCCCGGCATCACGCTGGTGCTCGCGCTGATCGGGGTGTTCGCCCCGGTAACAGTCGGAGTCCCCGCGCTTCTGCTGCTGGCGCTGCTGCTGTGCTGGCTGGGCTTTCTCTCCTGGCCTGTCGTCACCACCGGCCAGAAGGCGATCCGGGTCTTCTCGGTCCTGGTGATCATCCTGTTCGCCGTCAAGCGCATCGCCGACAGCTGACCTGTACTACGGGCGGACGGTGTCGTACGCCGCGTCAACCGCTGCTTGGCGGAGCTCGTCGCGGTCGACGTGGTCGAACATGACCGCGCAGTCCGACAGCCCACCGAAGGCGACCATGCCGCGGACCTGCTGACCGAGTGACGGGTCGGCGCCGATCAGCAAGGCGATGAGCCGCTGCCGCCACTCCACGAAGAGTGCCGCCAAGCCCGCTTCCTGCAGCACGTTCAGATCGTTGATCGCGAGCTGGATCAGCTGCCGGTGCTCATAGGCCAGATCGAAGTACGACGACAGCAGCTCGCGCGGCTCGACGGGAGCGGCCGCTTCCTGCGCGTCGACGTACGTGTCGAAGGCTTCCTTCATCGGCTGGACCAGGCTGCGGATCAGCTCGTCGCGCGAGGCGAAGTGGTAGTAGAGCGCGGGTTTGGTGACGCCGAGGCGGTCGGCGATGTCGCGCAGGCTGGTCTGCTGCGTCCCCTTGGCCGCGAACAGCTCCAGCGCGGCCGCCTGGATCCTCGCCTTGGTGTCCCCGCTGCGCGCTCTCGGCATGTCCGGGAGTTTAGCTGACCGACCGTTAAGTAAACCATTGACACGGCCTCGATCGTTGACTTACCTTCCGTTAAGTAAACGATCTTCTCGAGGAGGTATGTCATGCGGAAGGTGTTGATCTCCGGCGCGAGCGTGGCCGGCCCGGTGCTGGCCTACTGGCTCGAGCGGTACGGGTTCGAGGTGACGATCGTCGAGCGCACCCCCGAGCTGCGGCACGGCCTCGGCGGGCACGCGGTCGACCTGTTCGGGGGCCGGCGTCGAGGTGGCCGAGCGGATGGGTCTCGGCGAGGCCGTCCACGAAGCCCGGACCCGAACATCGCAGCTGATCCTGTACCGCGACGGCAAGCGACCGATCTCGGTCGACCTGGACAAGCTCACCGCGGGCATCTCGAGCCAACACGTCGAGATCCTCCGCGGCGAACTCACCCAACTCCTGTACGACGCCACCCGCGAGGGGGTCGAGTACGTCTTCGGCGACTCGATCGCCACCCTGGACGACGACGGTGACGGCGTGAACGTCACCTTCGAGCACGGCGAACCGCGGCGGTTCGATCTCGTCATCGGTGCGGACGGGATGCACTCGATGGTCCGGCGGCTCGCATTCGGGCCCGAGGAGTCGATGCGCCGGCCACTCGGCGGGTATCTCGCGGTCTATTCGATGCCTGACGAGCTTCTGCTGCGCAACCGGATGCTGCTGCACCTGAAGGTCGGCCGGAGCGCCAGCACGTACGGCGTACGTCAGACCGGTCAGGCACGGGCGTGCTTCCTGTTCCGCCGGGCCGAGGAGTTGCAGTACGACTATCGCGACACCGAGCAGCAGAAGCGGATCATCGCCGACGAGTTCGCGGACTACGGCTGGGAGGTGCCGCGCCTGCTGAAGCACCTGGACGCGGCCGACGACTTCTACTTCGACTCGATCACCCAGATCACCTTGGACAGTTGGCAACGCGGCCGGATCGGCCTGGTCGGGGACGCGGGCTACTGCCCCGGCCCGGCAGTCGGTGGTGGCACCAGCCTCGCCGCGATCACGGCGTACGTCCTCGCAGGTGAACTGGCCGCAGCCCGAAGCGATCTTCCCTCGGGCCTACGCAACTACGAGCAGAAGATCCGTCAACTCGTCGACCGGAGCCGGGCAATCGGCCCGACCGTGATGAAGACGATCATCCCCGGCAACGCTTTCGCGGTCCGCGCTGTCCCCATCGGCTTCGCCATCCTCCCCCACCTGCCGGCTTGGCTCCAGCGGCGAGTCTGGTCCTCCAACGGAGTCGGCAAAGCCCTTGGCTCATTGAGCCTTCCGGACTACGCCGACCTGGTCGTGACCAGTCCTGCACCGTTCCGTCCGCGAGGCGGTTGAGGGGAGGCCTGGCTGCCAGCCGCGAGCCGTCCTGGTTCTCGGCCCTTCATTGTCTCGACGCTAGCTCAGTGCGGTGAGTTGCTTCAGCTGGTCGGCTCGGGAGTGCTCGATCGACGCGGCCAGCTTCTTGACGGCGGGTTCCTGGCCCGCGGTACGGATGCTCCGGGCAACGATGATCGACTGTTCGAGGTGCTCCTCGAGGTTCTTCTCGAAGAGCGGATCGAAGGCGGATCCCGCAGTGTTGCTGAGAGCAACGACTTCCGGCTCGGTCATCATGCCGGGCATGTCGTGACCCTCATGCTGGTTGGCGGTCGGCGCCTTGGACCGGGTGCGGAGCGCGATCAGCTGGGTGAGTTCGGCCTGATGCCCAGTGGCGATGGACGCGGCAAACGTCCGTACTGCGGGGCTCACGGCCTGCTTCTCCGCCAGCGCCAGGACACGGAGGAGTTGCTCGTCCATCGGGACCATCAGCTCGATCCAGGCCAGGTCGGTCGGGTTGAAGGCCGGGTCGGTCTCGACGACGGTGTTGACCGGCGGAGGTGGTGAGGAAGCGGCCGATGATCCAGCACAGCCACTGACCAGACCCAGGAGCAGCAGGGCGACCACCGCGAGGGCTTTCATCGGCAGAAACTCCTTCAGTACAAGAGAGGGAGCCGGGCGGGTCCTGGGACGGGACCCACCCGGCAGTCTAGGTGTGCCTACGGATGACCGTCGGCCCCGCACTTGATGATCGGGCGGATGCAGTCGTTGACGCGGCGTTCCATCTCGGCCACTGGCCAGGCGTTGAAGAAGTCGCCGTGCATGGTGAAGCCACCACCCGATGCCAGCCGGAAGCCGGCCGTCGGGCCGTTCACCGGATAGCGCAGTACCTGGCGCAGCTTCGGCACCGGTACCGGGTGACTTGCCGGGCAGTCGCCGTTGACCGGGTAGGCCATGTGGCTCTTGTGATCCGGCGAGTCCAGGTCGCGCCCGTTCCAGCACTGCGGGAAGTCCAGGTAGGACTCGAGCATGCTGCCGGCCGGGCAGTTGATGAAGTCGTGCCCGGCACCGGCGTCACCGGCGTGCAGGCAGGACCAGCGGGAGATGGTGTTGTCGGTCGGTCCGGTCGCCTTCGCGTTGCCGGCCACGATCCGCAGCCCGAACGGCAGCGGCTGGGTCCGCGCGATCACGTCGTCCCGGACACCCTCACCGAGGTAGTAGAAGGTGGTCCCGGTCGGCTCGACCGGCTGGTTGTTCACGTACAGCGTCGGCACCCAGTACGACGACTTGTCCTCCGCCGGGTTGCAGGTCGTCGGCGAATTGGCCAGGTCCTGCACGGTGGTGTTCGCGTTCGTCACGGTCGCACCGAAGAAGCTGTGCATGTGCGAGGCGCCCGGCAGGTTCGGGAACACGATCGGGTCGTCCGGCAGCCCGTGGGTGAACGCGCAGTCGGCGAGGAACTCGGCGACCCGGACGATCGGGCCGCCTCCCGGCGTACCGGCGAAGACCTGGAACTCGAACAGTGAGGCGCCCCACTGGGTGGCGCGCTGGGTGACCAGTACGCGGACGTACCGGCCGTTGCCGTTGACAACGAGATTCTGCTCTCCCCCGGTGCCGGTCGTGGTGGAGTAGACGTCCACCCACTCGTTGCCGGTGTTGGAGGTCTGGATCTGGAAGCCGCGTGCGTACGCCGCCTCCCAGCGCAGCAGCACCCGGCTGATCGGCTGGACCGAGCCCAGGTCGATCCGGAGCCATTGGTTGTCCGCGAAGCTGCTGGCCCAGCGGGTGCCGTTGTCGCCATCGACTGCCGCGGCGGCCGGGAAGGCAGCGCTCTCCACCGACGAGGCGAGGGTGGGACGGCCCTGGGACAGCAGTGTTTCAGCTGCTTGCGCGTCCTGGCTGGTACTGACCAGATAGGCACCGAACAACGCGAGCACAGCGGTGAGCAAGGTGCCGAACCGGAGTACGGAGCCCTTCATCGGTAGACCCTCACGTAGTCGACGAGCATCCGGGACGGGAACGGCGTCGCCGAGTTCGGCGGGCCGGGGAAGTCGCCACCGACGGCCAGGTTGAGGATCAGGTAGAACGGGTGGTCGTAGATCCACGGACCGCGCGTCGCCTCGAGCTGGGCCTTGTCGACGGTGAAGACGGTGGTGCCGTCGACCTGGTAGGTGATGCCGGTGGAGTTCCAGAGCATCGTCCAGGTGTGGAAATCGTTCGCGAAATCCGCACCGCCAGGCAGGCCGTAGCTACCGCCGTACCCGCCGGCACCGTTGTACGCCGGAGCGTGCAGCGTGGAGTAGCCCTTGGTGGTCTCGCGACCGAGGATCTCCATGATGTCGATCTCGCCGTTGTACGGCCACGGGCGACCGGTCAGGAAGTCCGAGCCCATCATCCAGAACGCGGGCCAGAAGCCGTTGCCCTTGGGCACCTTGATCCGGGCCTCGATCTTGCCGTAGGTCGTACTGAACTTCGTACCGGTGTTGATCCGGGCCGACGTGTACTGGCACGTCCCGCTACCGCTGACCGGGTCGATCGGGCAGCCGGCGCCAGGCGTCACCTCACGACGCGCTTCGAGCACCAGGTTGCCCTGGCCGTCGGTCTGGATGTTGTTGTTGTCCGTGTAGACCTGCAGTTCGCCGTTCTGGCCGGTGCCCGGATCCGCACGCCACTTGTTCGCGTCGGGCTTCGTGCCGGCCGTCGTGTTGAACTCGTCCGACCAGATCAGCTGCGGCGGGTTCGCCGGGTCGGCGGGCGGGGTCGGCGGTGTGGTCGGCGCGCCGCCGGTGCCGTAGACCTGGAACTCCCACAGCGAGTACCCGTACGGCGTATTGCGCTGCGTGCCGTACATCCGGACGTAGCGGCCGGAGCCGGTGATGTTCAGCGTCTCCTTGAAACCGGGTCCGGTCGTGCTCGTGTAGATCGCGGTCCAGTTGTTCGCGTCGTTGGAGACCTGGAGCTGGTACGACTTCGCCGACGCCGGATCCCATTGCAGGATCACCTTGTCGATCTGGGCGGTCGCGCCGAGGTCGACGTAGATCCAGCCCGGGTCGACCCAGCCGACATCCGTCGCGGTCGCCCAGCGGCTGGCCGGGTCGAGGTCGAACGCCCTGGCGGGGGTGCATTCGAAGCAGTTGCCGTCACTCTGCTGCGTCGATGCGAAGCCGGGCTTGTTGTACGAGAGCAACTTGCTGCCCGGGCCGGGGCCAGGGCCGCCACTCGTCGTACCGAAGACCTTGAACTCCCAGAGCGAGTAGCCCCATTGGGTAGCGCGCTGCGTGCCGAGCAGGCGGACGTAGCGACCGGAGCCGGTGACCTTGAGAGTCTGGTTGCCACCAGTGCTGGTGGTCGTGCTGTAGATCGAGGACCAATTGTTGCCATCGGCAGAGGTCTGGAGCTGGAAGGCAATCGCGTACGCCGACTCCCAGCTGAGCTGGACCTGGCTGACGGTGGCGGTCTGACCGAGGTCTACCTGGATCCATTGCGGGTCACTGAAGGCGCTGGACCAGCGGGTGCCGGGATCGCCGTCGACGGCCGAGGTGGCCGGGAACGCGATGTTCTCTGCCGAGGAGGCGGTGACGGGCTTGCCTTGGGAAAGGAGGAAGTCGGCGGCGTCGGCCGATGGGCTGACGACCAGGGCGATGACGAAACTCATCGCGACGGCGAGGAGGGTCGCGGCTTTGAGGCGCGCGGGACGGAAAGACGGTCTCATGGCATCTCCAGGGCGGGCGGGAGAAGAGGCGGGGGAACGTTCCCTGAGTCTGAGGCTTGCGTGCTCCGGGAACGGTGTCAAGGCTTCGTGGTGATCCGGGCGCAACCTCGCGGTAACCCGCCGGGGCGCTTGACAAGGTTCCGGAACCGCCGGGATGCTCAGTGCTTGGGGAGCGCTCCCCAAGCTGTCTGCTGTTTGCTGTTTGCTGTTTTGAGGCCGAGGGGGTGCCCGTGCGACGACCGACCCTGCACGCCGTCGCGGCCCGGGCCGGGGTGTCGAAGTCCAGCGTGTCCCGGGTGATCAACGGTGAGCCCACGGTCGCCCCGGAGATCCGGCAGATCGTGATGGCCGCCGTCACCGAGCTCGGTTACGTGCCGAACGGCGCGGCCCGCAACCTGGTCACCCAGAAGACCAACACGATCGCGATCATCGTTTCGGATCCGCCGGCCGGGCTGGTCTCCGACGACCCGATGTTCGCGATGGTGGTCCGGGCCGCCTCCCGCGAGCTGGAAGCGGCAGGCAAGCAGGTCTCGCTCGTGCTGGCCGGTTCCGACGAGAGTCGCCGTCGAGTGGAGCACTACCTGGCGGCCGGACATGTCGATGGCGCGATGCTGGTTTCGATGGACGGCGCCGACCCGCTCCCCGCGGCACTGGCTCGTACCGGGTTGCCGGTGGTGTCGCACGGGCGGTTGGCCTCGCCGGGATTGATGCCGTACGTCGACAACGACAACATCGGTGGGGCTACGAAGGCCGTGCAGCACCTACTGGAACAGGGGCGGCAGCGGATCGCCACCATCTCCGGTCCGTTGGACATGACGGCCGCGCAGGATCGCCTGACGGCGTACAGGGAGACGTTGCAGGGCACCGGCCGCCGGTCGATCGTTGCCCTCGGCGACTTCACCCGGATCTCCGGCGCCGAGGCGATGCGGCAACTGCTGGACGACGATCCGCAGCTCGACGCCGTGTTCGCGGCCAACGACCTGATGGCGATCGGTGCGCTGCGGACCCTGCGCGAGGCCGGTCGACGGGTGCCGGACGACGTCGCCGTGGTCGGCTTCGACGACATCGAGGCCGCGCTCTACACTGCTCCCCCGCTGACCACCGTCCGCAGCCCGATGGGTGAGCAGGCAGCTGGGACCACGCGCTTGTTGCTGGAGTTGCTTGCCAACGGCAGCGCGGATTCCGTCATCCTGCCGACCGAGCTGATCATTCGGGAATCAGCTTAGAAGCCTTCAGGACAAGGTCTCGTACTGCGGTCGGCGCGATCTGCCCCTCGGGCACCAGGGTCGGATCCGAGCTCAGGAAGACCGGGCCGTCCTCGTCGGAGGCGGGCAACCGGCCGTGCGAGCCGCGCACGATCGACGGGTCGAGCGGGACGACCTGCATCGCGTACCGGAGACCGACCTTCTTGCGTAGCAGGTACGACGCGGCTCGCGGTTTCACGAAGCGATCGGACGGATCGAAGAACAGCTCGGCCGGGTCGTAGCCGGGCTTGCGATGGATCTCGACAGCTCGGGCGAAGTCCGGCGCCCGCTCGTCGTCCAGCCAGTAGTAATAGGTGAACCACGAGTCTGCTTCGGCGACGGCGACCAGTTCTCCGGCGCGCTCATGGTCGAGACCTTGCTCTTTCTTGCCGTCGGCATCGAGGACCTCGGCCACGCCGGCGACGCGTTGGAGAAGCTTGCTCACGGCATCGATATCGACTGGGTCCTTCACATAGACACGGGCGATCTGGTGATCCGCCACCGCGAAGGCCCGCGATGTCCACGGGTCGAGGTATTCCATCCCGTCCTGTGTGTGCACCTCGACGAGGCCTTCACTTCGCAGTACGCGATTGATGTCGACCGGCCGGTCGACGTCGGTGATTCCGTACTCCGAGAGCACGATCACCGTCGCGCCACGGGCCTCCGCGTCGTCGAGCAGCGGGGCGAGTACGGCGTCGAGCTCGATCGCCGCGCGGGTCGCCTCGACCGATGACGCGCCGTACCGCTGGAGGTCGTAGTCCAGGTGCGGGACGTAGGTGAGCAGCAGGTCCGGGTCGTCCTCGGCAAGGATCTTGCGCGAAGCGGCGACGATCCACTTGCTCGACTTGATGCTTGCTGTCGGCCCCCAATAGTTGAAGAGCGGGAACGCGCCGAGGTCCTTCGTCAGCCGGTCGTGCAGCTCCACCGGGCGGGTGTAGCAGTCGGGAGCTTTCCGGCCGTCCGCGTAGTAGATCGGGCGCGGCGTGACGAGCAGATCGGTCTCGGCGCCCATCGCGTACCACCAGCAGACGTTAGCGACCTTGTACTGCGGGTTGCTGCGGCGGGCGACGTCCCAGATCTTCTCGCCTTGCACCAACTGGTTGTGCTGACGCCAGAGGAACACGTCGCCGAGGTCGCGGAAGTACCAGCCATTGCCGACGATGCCATGGTCCGAGGGGAGCTTCCCGGTGAGGAAGGTGGCCTGTGCCGAGCACGTCACCGCCGGCAGGACCGCTCCGAGCGTGCGGGACAACGGCAGGGACCGCAGCCTCGGCATCTTCCGGAGCAAGCGTGGAGTGCGGCCGACGACGTCGATCACAAGCACCTGCTGAGTCATCGGGGCCTCCTTCACTGTCAGAGTTGAGTCAGGCCGAGAGCAAGCAGACGGTCGCGGAGCCAGGCGAGCTCTCCGGCGATTCCTTCGGCCAGTCGCTGCTGACCTTTGGGCGGCGACGGGAGGACCGACCAGGTGTAGGTCTCCGACTCGAGGTGGTGCGTCAGCGGGTGGGGACCACCGACAAGGTGCCTCAGGCTCTCGTCGAGCACGTCGGTCGTGCTGGTCAGCGGAGGACGCGGCGGGGCGTGCACGGGAACGTGGAAATGCACTCGCCAGGACGCATGCCCGGACAGCTCCCCGATGAGATCCAGGTCGTCGACACCCGGTCCGCCGTACTCGCGAGTCTGGTGCAGGAACTTGGGCTCGGCGAACTCCGCGAGTAGTTCGCGAGCGGCCGGGTCCCACGGCTGCGCGATGTGCAGCGCGGCCGAGACCTGGCTCTTCACGATCTCCACGTTCGCGTCGGCGAGGACGGCGAACGACTTGGCCGGCTCCTCGAACTGCACTGCCAGATGACACGTGTCCAGACAGATCCCTACGCGGCCGCCGCCGGCGTACGGGGTGAGCCAGTTCGCTGCCTGGGGGACCATTTCGAGGACGCAGCCCGGCTCGGGTTCTACGGCGACCCGGATGCGACGACCTGTTCTCGTCTGCACGCGGGCGAGGTGCTCGTCGAGCTTGTCGAACGCACGCCGCGCTTGCGCGTCCCGGCTCCGGGTCCACGGCGTACGCCAGGCCAATGGCAGCGTGGAGATCGACCCGTACGACGCGTCGGCCGGCATCAGCTCGCCGAGCACCTTCACCAGGTCGAGGGTGTATTCGAGGCGCGCCGACTCCGTCCAATCCGGCTGGTAGACCTTCTTGCCGACCACGCGGTCGTGGAACCCGGAGTACGGGAAGCCGTTCAGCGTAACGACTTCCAGGCCGTTGCGATCGAGCGCGCGAGCGAGTCTGCCGAGGGCGACCGGGGAGTTGGAAAGCCGTTCGGCGAGGGTGTTCGCGAGCCATAGACCGACGCCGAGGACGGGGACTTTGAGATGCTTGCGGACCAGTGACGCGCAGCCGTCGAGCTGGGCGATCACGCCTTCGAGATCCTCGGCCGGATGCACGTTGGTGCAGTACGCGAGATGGACGATCGAGCCGTCGGGATGCCGGAACCTCATGATTGTGCTCCGCGCAGGATCGAGTTCCCTTCGAAGCTGTCCACGGCTTCGGCGGCAGCCCGGTCGAGCCGGCCGGACTGGCCGTAAAAGGCGACCGGGTTGCGCCAGAGCACTTGGTCGACATCGTCATCGGTGAACCCGGCCGCGAGCATCGCCTGGCCGGTCGCATACGTCCGCAGCGGGTCCGACTTGCCCCAGTCGGCGGCCGAGTTGACCAGGATCCGCTCGGTGCCGAACTCCTGCAGGATCACCACCATGCGGTCGGGATCCATCTTGGTGTCCGGGTAGATCGAGAACCCCATCCAGCAACCGGAGTCGGCGACCTCTTTGACCGTCACCTCGTTGAGGTGACCCACCACGACCAGCTCGGGCGCGAGGCCGGACTCCTTCATCACGTCGAGCGTGCGAGTGGTCCCGGCCGTCTTGTCGCGGTGTGGCGTGTGGACCAGACGTCGCATCCGTTGCTCCTCACGATCAACGGCCACGGAAGGTAATCTTGGGCGGACCTTCAGTGACTGCAGGAACTCTAGATCGACATCGGACCTCTTGGGAAGAACCGCCTGACAGATTCCATCCAAACTCCGGACTAGTCGTCGACGGAAGATTCTCCTGTGCCTGCAAGGATTTCGGGCGCGGCGACCAGATCCCGGGACCGATCGGCGACAGCCATTGCGGCCAGCGCCGTCGTCAAGGGGGACGGCCGCGATGATCCCCAGACTCCCGACCAGACCTCGGACAACTTCAGCCGCCACGACCTCGGTCGTCACCACGTAGCCGCTCGAGACCCCGCCGATCGCGAAAACCATCAGCAACGGCAGCGCCGCACCGGCGTACGCGAGGACCAGGGTGTTCACCACCGAAGCGACGTGGGCGCGACCGATGCGCAGCCCCGCACCGACCAATGCCGAGCGACTGGCCGCCGGATTGGCCGCGGACAACTCCCAGACGGCACTCGCCTGGGTCACGGTCACGTCATCCAGTACGCCGAGAGCTCCGATCACGATGCCGGCGACCAGTACGCCGGGTAGATCTATCCCCGGGACCAGCCCATTGATCGCCGAGGCGCCTTCACTGGCCAGCCCGCTGAACGCACTGAGCTTCACGAATGCCCAACCGAGAAACGCGGTCAGCGCCAGCGCGGAGATCGTCCCGGCCAGCGCGACCGAGGACTGCGCATTCACCCCATGGGTGAGGAACAGAGCTATGACCATGATCACCGAGCCGCCCACGACCGCGACCAGGAGCGGATTCGAGCCCTTCACGATCGCCGGCAGGATGAACTGGGTCAGCGTCACCGCCGTCACGCCGAGCGCGATCAGGGCGGACACGCCCCGCCACCGGGACAGCGCGATCACAGCCACCGCGAAGATGCCCGCCAGCCACAGCAGCGGCAACTTCCGGTCGTGGTCGACGTAGTCGTAGCGGGTGTCGATAGTGGCACCCTGCTTCACATTCAGCAGCAGGCGGTCACCGACCTTGATCGGCAGCGCGACCTGGGCGGCCTTCGGCACCTGGACCGGTACGTCGAGGCCTTTGTCGTTCAGTCCAGGGGTGTCGGTCAGATGCACCGTGGCCTCGTCGCAGTCGGCCGGCGTCTCTGGACAGGGAGCGATCGCGTTCACGGTGCCGCGGGCGCCTTGCTGAGCTGCGGCAGGAACCTTCAGGTCACTGCCCGGCCAGAGGATGATCATCGCGATCACGGCCGCGGCGATCAGCGGAATCAGGAAGGCTGCGACGACTATCCGGACGCGTCGAGCGACGATCGCGTCCGAGTCGACCACCGAGGTATCGACCACGTGATCACCGTGCCCATGACCGTGGCCGTGACCGTGGCCCGGCGGAATTTCGATCCGGCCGCCGCGGTTCGACCTGGTGTCGGCCCGCCTGCGCCCGACGTTCCGCCTCGGCATCCGTCAGTACCTTCTCTTCCTCTTCGGCAACCGTTGGATTCTCTCCTGTTTTGACAACCATCCCCAATTAAATGAAAATGATTGTCATGAGACCCGTCACTCGAGCTGTTGTCACCGGCGTCGCCGCTCTGACGGTCGCCACTCTCGCAGGTTGTGGCGGCTCAGCTGCCGACGGCCCCGCGGGGAGCGGCGGCAAGGTCGACGTGGTCGCATCGTTCTATCCGCTGGAGTTCATCGCCCGGCAGGTCGGCGGCGACGCCGTGAAGGTGACCACCCTGACCGCCCCCGGCGTCGAGCCGCACGATCTGGAGCTCACGCCCAAGCAGGTCGGCCACATCGCGCAGGCCAAGCTGGTCGTGTTCGAGAAGAACCTCCAGCCGGCCGTCGACGAGGCCATCGATCAGAACGCGAAGAAGACCGGCTTCGACGTGGCCCCGGCCCGCGCAGCTCGAGGCCACCGGCGCCAACTTCGAGGAGGACGGCGCCGAGGCTCCCGCGGGCAAGGTCGAGCCTGCCGCCTTCACCGATGACGCCCTCGACCCGCACTTCTGGCTCGACCCGGTCCGGTACGCCGGCGTGGTCAAGGCCGTCACCGACAAGCTGGTCGAGACCGACAGCGCCCACGCCGAGGGGTACCGGGAACGCTCGACAGCTCTCCTGGCCGACATCACCAAGCTCGACAACGAGTTCAAGACCGGCCTGGCGAACTGCAGACTCAAGACGTTCGTGACCAGTCACGAGGCCTTCGCGTACCTCGCCAAGCGGTACGGTCTGCAGATGGTCGGTATCGCCGGATTCACCCCGGACGCCGAGCCGACCCCGCAGCGGATCAGGGAGGTCCAGGACATCGTGCGCGAGCAGCGGGTGACCACGATCTTCTACGAGGAGCTCGTCAGCCCGAAGGTGGCCGAGTCGATCGCCCGCGACGTCCACGTCAAGACCGCGGTCCTGAGCCCGATCGAGGGGCTCTCGGACGTGAACTCGAAGGAGTCCTACCCCTCCCTGATGCGGGAGAACCTGCAGGAACTCCGGAAGGCGAACAGTTGCGCGTGACGGATCCAGCCCAGCGCTCCACCCCGACGCCCGCCGTCCAGGTCACCGATCTCTCGGTCGACCTGGGCGGTCGTCTCGTACTGCGGGGTGTCGATCTCCAGATTCGCCAGGGTGAGGTAGTCGCCGTTCTCGGCACCAACGGCTCCGGCAAGTCGACCCTGATCCGGACCGTGGTCGGGTTGCTCCCCGCAGTACGGGGTGAGGTCAAGCTGTTCGGGCAGGCGGTGCCACGGTTCAGGCAGTGGCATCGCGTCGGGTACGTGCCGCAGCGGATCACCGCGGCGGGCGGCGTACCGGCGACTGTGCAAGAGGTGGTGTCGTCCGGGCTGTTGTCGAAGCGGCGGTTGTTCCGCCCGCTCAAGGCGGCCGACCGGGATGCCGTCGAGCAGGCGCTGGAACTCGTGGACATGGCCGACCGGCGTAAGGACGGGGTCGCCGAGTTGTCCGGCGGGCAGCAGCAACGGGTGCTGATCGCCCGGGCGCTGGTGTCGGACCCGGACCTGCTGATCCTCGACGAGCCGACAGCCGGGGTCGACCTGGCCAGCCAGGGCATCTTCGCCGACGCGATCCGCGAACGGGTCGCCGGCGGCACCACGGTGGTGATGGTCAGCCACGATCTCGGGCCGATGGACGCGCTGATCGACCGCTCGGTGGTGCTGCGCCGCGGCCGGATCGTGTACGACGGCCCGCCGCACGCGTCCCAGACGCATGCCCATGTCCACCCGCACAGCGCGGAAGACGAGCCGGGGTGGCTGTCGTGACGATGTTCCAGCTCGAGTTCATGCAGCGGGCCTTGATCGCGGGGCTGCTGACCGGATTGTCGGCGCCGGCGATCGGCACGTACCTGGTCCAGCGCCGGTTGTCGCTGATGGGCGACGGGATCGGGCACATCGCGATCACCGGTGTCGCTCTTGGTCTGCTGACCGGCACAGCGCCGGTGCTGACCGCAGTACTGGTCGCTATCGCTGGTGCAACTGCTATCGAGCTCGTCCGGGCTCGTGGGAAGGCCAGTGGCGATGTCGCGCTCGCACTGCTCTTCTACGGCGGCATAGCGGGTGGTGTGCTGCTCATCGGCTTGGCAGGGCAGGGCGCAGCGACGCTGAATACGTATCTGTTCGGCTCACTCACCACTGTGTCGCCGTCCGACCTGTACGTCGTAGTCGGGCTGGCCGTGACTGTTCTGGTGGTCGCGATCGGGCTCGGACCGCAACTGTTCGCGGTGTGCCAGGACGAAGAGTTCGCGCGGGTCACTGGGCTGCGGGTGCAGTTGCTGAACCTGCTGATCGCGGTGATGGCCGCAGTGACCGTGACAGTGGCGATGCGGACCGTCGGGCTGCTGCTGGTGAGCGCTCTGATGGTCGTGCCGGTTGCTACCGCGCAGCAGGTGACGCGGTCGTTCCGCAGTACGTTCGTCACCGCTTGCGCGATCGGGGTGGCTGCGTGCGTGGCCGGCATCATCACGTCCTACAACGCGAATGTAGCGCCGGGCGCGACCATCGTCGTACTGGCGCTGGCGGGGTTCGTGGTGTCGGCCACGATCGGCACGCTGCTCCGCCGTCGCCAGGCTGTACATGCACCGCTCACCGACGAGGAGCCAGAGGTCGATCTCCCCGAGCCAGCACCGCACGTGGTCAGCTCTGTCCACGCGCACGCCCACAACCCGGCGTGCGGTCACCCGAAGGTGGAGCACGACGACCACGTCGACTACGTCCACGACGGACACCTGCACGCGGCGCACGGAGATCACTGGGATGAGCACTGACTTGTTGCCAAGTGCGAGAATAGAGGTTTGGCGCATGAAAGAATGCCCGGGTTGCCGGGGAGAATCGGTGACGAGATGACAGGAGGCACGGTGGCCATCGGAACACGCTCGACCCGTCAGCGCGCGGCAGTCGCTTCGGCGCTCGACAACCTCGACGACTTCCGGACCGCCCAGGAGATCCACCAGGAGCTCCGGGGCGCGGGTGAGGCCGTCGGCCTGACCACGGTCTACCGCACCCTGCAGGCTCTCGCGGACTCCCGCGAGGTCGACGTACTGCGTACCGCGGACGGCGAAACGGCGTACCGGCGCTGCTCGAAGGGTCATCACCACCACCTGGTCTGCCGCAACTGCGGCCGGACCGTCGAGGTGGAGGGCCCGGCCGTCGAACGCTGGGCGGACAAGGTCGCGGCCGAGCACGGTTACTCCGACATCAGTCACACCCTGGAGATCTTCGGCACCTGCAAAGAGTGCCTCCCGCCTAGCTGATATTGCCCGTCTCGGCGGCGATCGTGGTGGTGTCACCGTGGCCGGTGTGGACGACTGTGTCCGCGGGCAGCGTGAGTAGCTTGGTGCGGATCGAGTCGAGGATCGTCGGCTTGTCGGAGTACGAGCGTCCCGTCGCGCCCGGGCCGCCCTGGAAAAGGGTGTCGCCGGTGAAGACCGCGTTGAGGTCCTCCGCGTAGAGGGACGTGCTGCCGGGGCTGTGGCCCGGAGTGTGGATCGCGCGGATCGTCGTACCAGCGACCTCGAACGTGGTGCCGTCGACGAGGTCGTGGTCCGGGCGATCGTCGTACAGGGTCTCCCACAACATCGTGTCGGCCGAGCTGAGCCAGACCTGCGTGTCGAGGTAGTCGCGGATCCCGCCGACCGCGTTGATGTGGTCGTTGTGCCCGTGGGTGCAGATCAGCGCCGCGAGCCGGCGATCGCCGACCGCCTTGATGATGGATTCGGCGTTGTGGGCCGCGTCGACGACGAGCACTTCCTCGTCGTCGCCGATCAGCCAGACGTTGTTCTCGACCTCCCAGTCGCCGCCGTCGAGGCTGAAGGTGCCGGCGGTGATGACGCGCTCGATCCGGGCCGCCATCAGAAGAGCACCACCGAGCGGAGTACGTCGCCGCCGTGCATCTTCTCGAACGCGGTCTCGACCTGGTCGAGCGCGATCGTCTCCGACACGAAGCGGTCGAGCGGGAGCCGGCCTTGCAGGTGGAGGTCGATCAGCAGCGGGAAGTCGCGGCTCGGCAGGCAGTCGCCGTACCAGCTCGACTTGAGCGAACCACCGCGACCGAAGAAGTCGAGCAGCGGCATGTCGAGCTGCATCTCCGGCGTCGGTACGCCGACGAGCACGACGGTCCCGGCCAGGTCGCGGCCGTAGAACGCCTGCTTCCAGGTCTCCGGGCGGCCGACGGCATCCACGACCACGTCCGCGCCGAAGCCGCCGGTGAGTTCCTGGATCGCGCTCACCACGCCGTCGTGATCGAGGCCCTTCGCGTGCACGGTGTGGGTCGCGCCGAGCTCTTTGGCAACGTCGAGTTTGCGCTCGTCGAGGTCGATCGCGATCACCCGGGCGGCTCCGGCCAGCCGCGCGCCGACGACGGCCGCAGTACCGACTCCACCGCAGCCGATCACGGCGACGGTGTCACCGCGGCCGACGTTGCCGGTGTTCATGGCGGCGCCGAGGCCGGCCATCACGCCGCAGCCGAGCAGACCGGCGACCTCGGGCTTCGCGGCCGGGTCGACCTTCGTGCATTGCCCGGCGGCCACCAGGGTCTTCTCCGCGAACGCGCCGATGCCGAGTGCGGGCGACAGCTCGGTGCCGTCGGCAAGGGTCATCTTCTGCTTCGCGTTGTGCGTGTTGAAGCAGTACCACGGGCGCCCGCGCAGGCAGGCCCGGCAGTTGCCGCAGACGGCCCGCCAGTTCAGTACTACGAAGTCGCCGGGTTCGACGTCCGTGACGCCTTCACCAACGCTCTCCACAATCCCCGCGGCTTCGTGGCCCAAGAGGAAGGGAAAATCATCGTTGATGCCGCCCTCCCGGTAGTGCAGATCGGTATGGCAGACCCCGCAGGCCTGCACCTTCACCACCGCCTCCCCCGGTCCGGGATCGGGGATGGTGATCTCTTCGATCGTCACCGGGGCGCCCTTGCTGAGGGCCACGACTCCACGCACGGTCTGACTCATGCCCCGACGCTAACTGCCGCCACAACTTCGCGTCAGCCCCCACGCGCGTCGTCGCGGCAGAATCGGGCGGTTGACACACCGCTGTCCACCGGTCGGGGGACAGCCGGTACGCCGGTCGGTGCTCCCCCGAGTACGGGCCGGGACGGGAAGGTTGAGCCATGACCGACAAAGACAACGCCGTACGGGTCCGCGGACTCGTCAAGCGCTACCCGGACAAGGTCGCCGTCGCGGGCGTCGACCTGGACATCCACCGCGGTGAGGTGTTCGCGCTGCTCGGCCCGAACGGGGCCGGTAAGACGACGAGCGTGGAGGTACTGGAGGGGTACCGCCAGGCTGACGAGGGTGAGATCAGCGTGCTGGGCGTCGACCCCGCGCGGGGCGACCGGAGCTGGCGGGCCCGGATCGGAATCGTCGCCCAGTCGTCTCGCGACGAGGCCGAACTGTCGGTCGCGGAACTGGTGAACCACTACGCCGGCTACTACCCCAACCCGCGCGACCCCGACGAGGTGATCGCCTCGGTCGGGCTGGAGGAGAAGCGCAAGGCGCGGACCCGGAAGCTGTCCGGTGGCCAGCGGCGCCGGCTCGACGTCGCGCTCGGCGTGATCGGCAACCCGGAGCTGCTGTTCCTGGACGAGCCGACCACCGGGTTCGACCCGGAGGCGCGCCGCCAGTTCTGGACGCTGATCGAGAACCTGCGGACCGAGGGCACCACCATCGTGCTGACCACCCACTACCTGGACGAGGCCGAGCACCTGGCCGACCGGGTCGGTGTGATCGCGGACGGCCGGATGCTCGAGATCGCCACCCCCGAGACCCTCGGCGGCCGCGGCGCCCGCACCGCGCGGGTGTCCTGGCTGGACGCCGACGGAGCGCACGAAGTACGGACCGATTCCCCGACCGCCGAGGTCGCGGCGCTGATGGCGCGGTTCAACGGTGAGGTGCCTGAGCTCGAGGTACGGCGGCCGAGTCTGGAAGACATCTACCTGGATCTGATCGGCAAGGCGAACGTCGCTGCCGCCGCTGCAGTAGAAGCTGGAGTTGCCTGATGAGCACGCTGATTGCGCCGAAGCCGTTGCCTTCGACCGTCAAGGTCGGGGTATCCCGGACCAAGCTGGAGGTGAAGCAGTTCTTCCGCGAGAAGGAGCAGCTGATCTTCACCTTCTTCTTCCCGATCATCTTCCTCGGCATCTTCTCCGCCGTCTTCAGCGGCACCGACTTCTCCGGCGGCGTCAACGCCGCCACCTACTTCACCCCGGGCATGATCGCGTCCGGCATCTTCCTGACCAGCTTCCAGTCGCTCGCCATCACGATCGCGATGGAACGCGACGAGGACCTGCTGAAGCGGCTGCGCGGTACGCCGATGTCGCCGCAGTCCTATTTCATCGGCAAGATCGGGCTGGTGCTGTGCACCTCGATCGCCCAGTTCGGACTGCTGCTGGTGATCGCCGGTCTCGTGCTCGGCGTCGACATCCCGACCGACCCGTCGAAGTGGCTCAACTTCCTGTGGATCTTCGTGCTCGGTACTGCGTCCGGTTCGGTGCTCGGGATCGCGTTCTCGGTCGTACCCAAATCCGGCAAGGCTGCTTCCGCGGTGGTCACGCCGGTCGTCCTGCTGCTGCAATTCATGTCCGGCGTGTACTTCGTCTACAGCGACCTGCCGTCGTGGATGCGCGGTGTCGCCTCCATCTTCCCGCTGAAGTGGCTGGCCCAGGGCATGCGATCGGTCTTCCTACCGGACGGTTTCCAGGTGAACGAGCCGGGTGGCTCCTGGCACCTGGGGCTGGGCGCCGTAGTACTGGCTGTCTGGCTGGTCGCCGGGCTGGTGATCGCGCAGCGGGTGTTCCGCTGGACCCGCCGGGACGCGGGCTGATGGTCACCCACGCTTTCTCCGGCTCTCCCGGCGGCGTGCTGAACGCCGTCCGGGAGGGCTGGAGGAAGATGGTGACCATGCAGCTCCAATCCCGCGACGATCAGCCGGTCTGGGTTCGCTCCCTGATCGGCTGGCACGTGGTGTTCTACGTCCTGCTCGGCGTCACCCTGGTGACCGCGCTGACGACGTCTGACCTCGACAGCCGGGAACGGATCGCGTTCCTGGCGCTGGGCGTCGTCCTGGCCGTCGGCTACCGGGTCCTCGCCATCCCGGCGATGACCTCGCGGAAGCGGCTGCCGGCCACGGCGTACCGGTTGCTGATGATCGGTTGCGTGTCCGGGCTGGTGGCCCTCTATCCGCAGTCGGTCTTCATCCTTTTCATCGTCTCGCCGCAGATCTGGCTGCTGAGCGGGCGGATCCGGGACGCGGCACTGCTCAGTCTACTGCTGCTCTTCGCCGTCGGGACGGCTCAGCTGTGGTCGGCCGGCTGGACCACGGACGCCTTCTGGGACATCTTGCCCTGGATGGTGATCAGCCTGGTCGTGAGTCTGATGCTCGGGATCTGGATCGACCGGGTGATCGCCCAGAGCCAGCAGCGCGCCGAGCTGATCGAGGAACTCGAATCGGCCCGCGACGAACTCGCCGAGGCGCACCACACGGCAGGGGTGATGGCCGAACGGGAGCGGATGGCGCGGGAGATCCACGACACGTTGGCCCAGGGCATGACGAGCGTGGTGATGCTCGCGCAGACGGCTGCTGTGGAGCTGCAACGAGGATCTCTTGAGCCTGTCGCCGGTCGGTTGGCGGCGATCGAAGACACTGCCCGGGAGAACCTGGCCGAGGCTCGCGCCTTGGTGGCTGCCTTTACACCGGTCGCGTTGACGGGGGCCACGCTGGCCGAAGTACTGCGTCGGCAGGCTGAGCGATTCGCCGCGGAGACGGGCGTCGACGTACAGGTGTCTCTTGATATGGCTGATGACGAAGTGGCCGCGTTGCCGCAGGCGCAGCAGGTGGTGTTGTTGCGGGCGGCGCAGGAGTCGTTGGCGAACGTGCGCAAGCATGCGGGGGCGACTTCGGTGCTGATCCGGTTGGGGATGTCTGCCGACGGGGTCGGGATCGAGATTCGTGATGACGGGTCCGGGTTCGCCGTGGATGCGGCCGGCCAAGGCTTTGGGCTGACGGCCATGCGCGGGCGGGTCGAGGAGTCCGGTGGGACGGTCTCGGTCGAGAGTGCGCCCGGTCGAGGGACCCGGGTGGCTGTGTTGATTCCTTCGACGTCTGGGGAGAGTTCGTGAGTGTTCGGGTGCTGGTGGTGGACGACCACCCGGTGGTCCGGTCCGGGCTGATCGGGATGCTCGCCGTGACCGAGGACATCGAGGTGGTCGGCGAGGCGGGTGATGGCGAGGAAGCCTTGGTGCTGGTGGAGTCGACCCGGCCTGACGTCGTACTGATGGACCTGCGGATGCCTCGGCGGGACGGCGTTTCGGCGACGGGCGCGATCGTGTCCGGGTATCCGGCGACGAAGGTGCTCGTGCTGACGACGTACGACACGGACACCGACATCTTGCACGCCGTCGAGGCGGGCGCTGCTGGGTATTTGTTGAAGGACACTCCGCATGCTGAGTTGCTGGACGGGATCCGGGCGGCTTCGCGCGGTGAGACGGTTTTGGCGCCGCCTGTTGCCGCTCGATTGATGTCGCGCTTGCGTACTCCGGTCGCGCCCGCCGCTGCGCAACCGTCGCCTCGCGAGCTTGAGGTGTTGGCCGCGGTCGCGCGGGGGTTGAGCAATGCGGAGATCGGGCGGGAACTGTTCATCGGCGAGGCGACCGTGAAGACCCACTTGCAGCGGCTGTTCACGAAGCTGGACGTGGATGATCGAACCCGCGCGGTGACCGTTGCCATCGAGCGAGGATTGTTGCCTTCACCACGACGGTGACTTCTGTCAGGCGAGCAAGGGGCGGACCTCCTGGCCGAGGAAGTGGGCGAAGGCGTCGAAGTCCGGTTCGTCCCGGGTGGGCATGACGGAGATCGACGTTGCTCCGGCCGCGGCGACCTGCAGCAGCCGGTGGGCAATCTCCTCCGCGTTGCCAACGGCACCGATCTCGGGAGTGCCTTTCATCCCGTACTCCGCTAGCTCGGCATCCACTCGGGCCCGTGCATCCGGGCCAGTTGCCACGAGGACGCTCGCAATCACCTCATGGTCGGATCCGGCCGACTTCAGCGTGGTCTGAGACGCCTCCTTGATCGCGTCCAGATCCAGACCGAGCGCCAGCAGTGTCCCGGTGCCGAGCTCACCAGCAGCCGCCAGCGACTTCGCCCCAGCGACCCCGATCAGCAGGGGCGGAGGCTTCAGCGGCGGATACTCCAGTGCGATGTCTTGGATGATCACGTAGCGACCTGATGTGGTGACGCGTTCGCCGTCCAGCAGTTGACGCAGAGCTGTCGCGTACTCGCGCAGGAGCGTGAGCGGCGCCTCAGCCTTGACGCCGGCCCTGCTCCATCCAGGGCTGAACCCCATGGCCGATACCCGCGACGAACCTGCCCGGGAAGAGCCGGTCGATCGTCGCGATCTCCATCGCCGCCTGCGCCACATTGCGCAGTGGTATCGGCAGGATGGCCGCGCCGACGCGGATGCGTTCTGTGGTCGCCAGAGCTGTCACCGCGCTTGCGATCGCGGATTCCTTGAAGCAGTCCTCCGAGATCCACAGATCATCCAGACCACTCGCCTCCACCGACGCCGCGAACCCCCTGAGCGCCTCCGGTGCGAGCCCAGGTGAAAACGTCAGTCCAAGTCTCAGATCATTCGACATCTCTCCAAGCTAGAACCCCCCACCGACACTCTCCTGTTTCCGCGCGTACCGGCCGCCGGAGTACGGCATGCCGGCCGAGCTCCTCGGCCGCGACGGCGCGTACCCCGCCCTGGCAGCGTGAGCTACCGACGCCGAACGTCCACAATCAGGAGTACGTTGCTGGCATGTCCGACTTCACGATCAAGGCGCTCACGCCGGAGACGTTCGACGACTTCGCCGCTCTCGTCGAGCGGAACAAGGGCATGTTCGCCAGCTGCTGGTGCACACATTTCCATCCCGACTGCGCAGAGAAGGGCCAGAGCGCCGAGGGGAACCGGGCGCTCAAACAACGTCTGGTGGCCGCCGGGATCGCGCACGCGGCGCTGGTCTACGACGGCGACCGGGCCGTCGCCTGGGCGGAGTACGGATCTCCCGAGGAGCTGCCCAACATCCAACACCGCAAGGAGTACGTCGCCACTGCCGAGCGACTGCCCGACTACCGGGTCACCTGCATCCTGGTCGAGCGCGGCCTTCGCGGTCACGGCCTGGCCGCGATCGCCCTGCGCGGAGCCGTCGTGCTGATTGCGCAGGCCGGGGGCGGCCTGGTCGAGGGCTACCCGCACGACACCGGCGGGGTCCGGAAGAAGAACTCCTCGTTCCTCTACAACGGCACCCGCACGATGTACGAGCGCGAGGGCTTCACCTACGACCGGCCCAAGGGCCAGGGCAACTGCGTGATGGTGCGCGAGATAGCCCCGAGCACGCGCGCCTGAACCGGTCCAGCTCCACGCGGAGCCGCGGGCTACCCGGCACCGCGCCGTCTTTACGAGTCGCTCGACTTTCTCCACGATTGCGCGTACCTGCACACTTTCGTGGGACCTTACGGCGGGCTCTCGCAACTGATCCGCAAGCCGAACACCCAACGGTCCCTAGACCCAGAGTACGGGTCAGGTGGGTTCGACGAGGTTGGGGATGGCGCCGCCGTAGCGGCGGTCGCGCTGGGCGTAGAGCTCGATCGCGTGCCACAGATGACGGCGGTCGAAGTCCGGCCAGAGGGTGTCGAGGAAGACCATCTCGGCGTACGCGAGCTGCCAGACCAGGAAGTTCGAGGTGCGCTGCTCCCCCGACGATCTGACGAACAGATCAACCGGCGGGATGTCGGGTGCGTACAGGTGCTTGGCGATCGTCTTCTCGGTGATCCGGTCCGGACTGAGCTTGCCAGCGGCAACCTCTTGCGCGATCGACCTCATCGCGTCGGCGATCTCCGCCTGCCCGCCGTAGTTCACGCAGAACTGCAGGGTGATCGTGTCGTTGTTCTTCGTCCGCTCCTGCGCGTCCTCCAACTCGGAGATGACGCTCTTCCACAACCGCGGCCGGCGCCCCGACCACACCACGCGGACCCCCATCGCATCCAGCTCATCGCGACGCCGATGGATCACCTCGCGGTTGAACCCCATCAGGAATTTGACCTCTTCCGGCGACCGGGCCCAGTTCTCCGTCGAGAACGCGTATACCGACAGGTATTTGACCCCGATCTCGATGCCGCCCTTGATCACATCCAGCAGCGAGGCCTCACCGGCTTTGTGCCCCTCGGTCCGCGGCAGATTCCGCGCCTTGGCCCACCGCCCGTTCCCGTCCATCACCACCGCCACATGCCGAGGCACCAGCTCAGCAGGCACCCCCGGCGCCCTGGCTCCCGACGGATGCCCCTCCGGCGCAACCACCGCCCCCACCCTCTGCCCAACACCCCGACCACGACGACGACCCAACGGCGACATACCCCGATCCTCCCTCATCACCCCCACCACCCACCAACCACCCACACACCCACCCGCCCCGCAGCCATCAGCTGACGTCGACGCACAGGACGTCTCAGTCCATCCCAGCTCTCCCACGCTCTCCTCCCCAACCTCCTGCCAGCTGGCACGCGACCTGCCTAAGCCGACGCGAAGGAGCAATCTCTGCTGCCGAAGGCCGCCGCAGCCAGAGGGACCAAGGCCAAGGAAGACGCAAATTAGCCAAGCGCTGGCGCGGCAGAGGATTTGATCGAGTTCGCCCCGCGACGGTGGATTCGCCGACCCGCAGGTACCGAAGTGCGCACGTGGCGCTCGCCAGCAGCCTTCGGTGGGCGCGTTAGCAGAGCTCTGTCAGGGGCACGGGCGCTCAGGGACGGCGGTGCTCTGCGGCACGTTGTCGGTCCCGTCTGGGGCAACCAGGACCGGCCGGAGATCCACAACGCGGAGCGGGGCTGCTCGGGTGAAGTCCAGCGGGATGTCGCCCTGCGTGCCGCCGCCGGTCCAGTGGACATTCCAATAGGCGGTTGCGGACACCGCGAAGGTTCCGCCCTTCTCACAGCGTGAAGTCTTCCGGTACTTGTGCCCGCAGGTCGGCGAGTCCGGGATCTGCTTGAGCGACTTGCCTATCACGGCAGCGCGGTTGAACGGCGTACCCGCACCTTTGCAGGTCACCACCTCACCGCCGCCCATCGACCACTCGATCCGGTCAACCGTCCCGGTTGCCTCAATGCCCACACCGCCGATTAGGGCGCTCTTGGTCTGCGGGCCTGTTGTCGACTTCCCGGGGTCCGTCACCCACATCCAGATCGGCACATTCACGATCGCCTCGTGCGTGGCACTCTGCTGGTACGGCGAGAGCCCGAGCTGTGGTGCCTCGAAATTCATCTGCTCGACCGCCAGCCGGGCAGCCTCCCGCGGATCCATGGTCTGCGTGGGTCCACCTTGCCGCACGATCGACTCGAAGGTCTCCTCACCCACCGGCTTCCCGTCGACTACATCGAAGACGAACCAGCACCGATAGAACCGGCTGCCGGGTGGAATGCTCTTGGCATCCCCCAGAGTCCTCGGCGTCGCGACAGCGGTCAGGTAACAACTTGAAGATGCATCCCAGAACCCTTCAGGCGTGGAACACGGAATCGCCTGCCCCTTGTACCGACAGGACGACTTCACCACCTTCGTCGCCTTCTTCCCCCCTTTCTTCGGCCCCGGCCACTGCTGCTCATCGGTAACGGACAACTCACAAAGGCCAGTCGTGGGATTGACTCTGCAGTTTGGCGGCTCTGTACCGGTGGTTCGCGTGACAGATGCCTCTGCACCTGCACAGCCTGTCACTTGTAGAACCGAGGTCGCGAGCAGAATCACCGCGGCGCCGATGACCTTGGCTAGCATGCGGCGGCCTTGTTGAGTCCAAAGGATGCCTTCCAAGCGCCACCGTTCGCGCGCATCTGCATCTCGTCAAGCCACCTTGTCGGCGTCCCGGGCTTCTTCACACTCTTCCCCGACGCATCCACAGCCACCGACTTGGAGGAGTCGTAACAGGCCTGAACAGTCACCTCACTGATCTGACCGTCAGTTCCTGTCGGACCGAATTTCAACACCTTGGTCCAGATGACCTCGACCTTGCCGGTTCCTCGCCACTTGCGGGCTCGAAACGTCGCTGCCTGATTGAGTTCAGACCCCAGGATCGCGCCAATCGCCACCTGGGACAGGCCCTTGGTATCTGATCCACCGCTGGCCTGAGTCGCATCTTTCACCTCAATGTACTTGCGATAGCCGGCCTGAGCTCCGGCTGCGGCCGCTGCTTGCGGGGCCGCTGACGTGGTAACTGCACTTGTCGGGGCCGGAGATGGGGTGAAGGGCGGCGGGGTGGCGCTGCCGGACGGAGCGTTGTCGCAGGCTGCGACGAGGCTGACGACAGCTAATCCAACTGTCACTCGTGCCAGGACTCGCCTGCTCATCTGTTGCCTCCGGTCACACCTCATCGATTACTGAGTGTGTAACTCTGCCACACGGGCGGTCCTTGGATCTGAGGTTGTCCACAGGCAGCGGTCCCCGTCGGCGGCCTCAGGAAGTTGCGGGGTCCGGGGTTAGGTCCAGGTACGGGAGGGAGCGGAGGTTTCGGTCTAGGTGGTAGGCGACGAAGGCGGCTACCAGGGTGTTGGCTTCGCGGCGGGCGCGGGGGTCGGACTGTTGGGCGGTGGGCCAGTCGCCGGTGAGGAGGGCGGAGAGGAGGGCGATGGTGGTGGGGGCCGGCATCGCGGAGGCTGGGGGGCGGCAGGTGGAGCAGACGACGCCGCCGGCGGCTGGGTTGAAGGCTCGGTGCGGGCCCTCTTCGCCGCATTTCGCGCAGTCGGCGAAGGAGGGGGCGTAGCCGGAGATCGCCAGGGAGCGGAGGAGGAACGAGTCGAGGATTAGGGCTGGTTCGCGTTCGCCGGTGGACAGGACGCGGAGGGCGCCGGCCAGCAGGAGGTGTTGCTGGGTGGCTGGTTCCTTCTCCTCGACGACCAGGCGGTCCGCGGTCTCGAGCAGGACGGTGCCGGTCGTGTAGCGCGCGTAGTCGTTGACGATGCCTTCGCCGTACGCCGAGATGGAGACGGCCTGGGTGACCACGTCGAGGGTCCGGCCGGTCGCCAGTTGCAGATCGACGTGGCTGAACGGTTCGAGTCGCGCGCCGAACCGGGACGACGTACGGCGGACGCCCTTCGCGACGGCCCGGATCTTGCCGTGGGTCCGGGTCAGGAGCGTGGCGATGCGGTCGGCCTCACCCAGCTTCTGGGTGCGGAGCACGATCGCTTCATCACGGTAGAGCGGCACCCACCCAGTCTCTCATCCACCCCGAACCAACCCCACGAGCCGAGCCGGGGCGCCGCCTGACCGCGCCAGGGGCGGGGGCGAAGGCGGGCCGGCGAAACATCGAGACCGTGCAGCGGTGGGTGTCGGCGGCTGCAGCTAGCTTGGGCGTGGGCGGGCCAGGTAGGTGGATAGGGCGGTTGGGGGCCGGCCGGTTATTTCTTCTATGGCTGTGGTTGGGGTGCTTAGTTCGCCGCTGGCTATGGCGGCATAGGAGGTTACCCAGCCGGCTACTTCCCAGGCGGGGGCGCCGAAGGATTCGCGGGAGCGGTAGGCCTCGTCGAGGGTCTCGGCTTCGTAGCGGATTGGTTTGCCCCAGGCGTCGCTGAGCATGGCTGCGGCTTCGGCGAGGGTGAATGCTGCGGGGCCGGTGAGGTCGTAGGTCTTTCCTGAGTGCGACGGGTCGGCAACTACTCGCGCGGCTGCTTCGGCGACGTCTTCTCGGAGGACTGCTGCGACGCGGCCGTCGCCGGCGGGGCCGCGGATCACTCCGTCCTCCCCCGCGAAACCGGGGATGAAGTCGAGGTACAGGTTGTCGCGCAGGAACGTGTAGTCGACGCCGGTGCCGATGATGTGTTGCTCGGTGTGCCAGTGGTCGCGGGCGAAGGTGAAGGTGGCGCTCGGGGCCGCGGCGACGAAGGAGGTGTAGACGATCCGTCGTACGCCGGCCGCGACCGCCGCGTCAATTGTTGCCTTGTGCAAGGAGACGCGGTCGGCCGATTCGGAGGCGCTGACCAGCAGGAGGGTGTGCACGCCGTCGAGGGCGTTCAGCAGCGCCGCACTGTCTCCGTACGCCGCCTGCGCGACCTCGGCGCCGGACAGTTCGGGAGCGCGCGCGGGGTCCCGTACTACGAGGCGCTGCGCGATCCCGGACTCCGCGAGCTGCCGAGCGACTCGCGATCCCAGCTGCCCCGTCGCCCCGGTCACCCCGATCAGCCCGAGGGACGCCGTACCGGGCTCAACCTCTACCGGGCTCAGTTCTGGGTCGAGTGTGCTCATCGGTCGACCGCCTTCAGTGCCTCGGGGCTGTAGCGATTCCCCGCGACCGCGTCCGGCGGGAACGCCTCGTCCAGTGCAGCGAGGTCCTCGGCCGACAGTGTGACGTCTAGCGCGCCGAGGTTCTCAGCCAGGTACTTGCGCCGCTTCGTCCCCGGGATCGGCACGACATCGTTGCCGTGGGCAAGCAGCCAGGCCAGCGCGAGCTGTCCCGCGGTCACACCCTTGGCGGCGGCCAGCGACCGCACCTTCTCCACCAGGTCCAGGTTGCGCTGGAAGTTCTCGCCGCTGAACCGGGGCAACCCGCGCCGCATGTCGTCCGGCTCGAAGTCGTCCGGCGACTTGAGCTGGCCGGTCAGGAAGCCGCGACCAAGCGGGCTGAACGGGACGAACCCGATGCCCAGCTCCCGCAGCGTCGGCAGCACACCGGTCTCCGGGTCGCGCGTCCACAGCGACCACTCGCTCTGCACGGCACTGATCGGATGTACGGCGTGAGCCGCGCGAACCGTCTCCCCGGAAACCTCCGACAACCCCAGGTAGCGGACCTTGCCGGCCTGCACGGCCTCGGCCATCGCCCCGACGGTCTCCTCGATCGGGACCTCCGGATCGCGGCGGTGCAGGTACCAGAGGTCGACGTGCTCGACCCCGAGCCGCTGCAGCGACGCGTCGAGCGCGGACCGCGCGTACTCCGGGGTGCCGTTCACCGAGGTCGGCACGATGCCGTCATCGCTCGACCACTGGAAACCGAACTTGGTCGCCAGCACCGCCTCGTCGCGGCGGCCTGCGAGCGCCCGGCCGACGAGCTCCTCGTTGGCGCCACTGCCGTACACGTCAGCGGTGTCGATGAAGGTGCAGCCAGCATCGAGCGCTGCGTGCACGGTAGCGATCGACTCGGCTTCGTCGGTGGAGACGCCATAGGACTGGGACATCCCCATGCAGCCAAGGCCGAGGCCGGAAACGGTCAGTTCTCCGAGTTGGGATTCACGCATGATCCGAACCTACCTGTGCCACGCCGACGGGTCGCGATGGGCCCGGAAACACGCACGGTAGGCGATCCTGCCCGCTCCGCAGCCGCCGAGCCTCACCAGGCGGTAGTCCGGCCGATCCTGCAACAACTTCATGTCTTTTCAGGCCTTCTGAACCCGATCGACTCCCGGATTCGTATCGTCAGCAGCTCAGGTGTCCGGCTGGTTCCTGGGGGTTCAATAGATGTTTCTTCGGCGCGCGCTGCGCTATCGGTATGCCCAGGCCCTGGTGCTGACCGGGGTCTCCGTGTTGATCGGCACCTGCGCCGCGTTCGCACCCTGGTTCGCGCGAGCCGTCGAACAGACGGTGACTACCGAGACGCTGCACAGCCAGCGGCAGTCCGCGGCCTGGCAGATCGAGGCCACGCCGCCGGCCCTCTGTCGGTGCGGCCACTGCCAAGGCACCGGAGGAGCTGGCCAAACTCCTCCCCGCCGACCTGAAACCGCTCTTCAGCCCGCCGGTCTACGGCCAGGCCGTGGACATGCAATGGCGGCACCCCACCGACCCGGCGGACATCAAGGTCGTCGCCCGGCTGGCCTGGCGGAGCGGGTACTGCGGCCAACTGGTCATCACCGAAGGGCGCTGCCCGCAGGCTGCCAACGAGGTCGCCGTCTCCACCGCTGACAAGGCGAACCTCAACACGAAGCTCGGCTCGGTACTGCTGGCGAAGCCGACGGACTACGTCGTCGGTGGCGGCAACCTGAAAGTGGTCGGTGTCTACCGACCGGTCGACCCGCTCGGCGACTACTGGTTCGGCCGTACGCCGGTAGGCCAGTCCCATGCCGGCGAGTTCCCGGACCCTGGGACCGGCGACTACCTGCTCACGGACCGCAGTACGTTCACCAAGAGCATCTGGGGACATCGGTCGACGCTGGACACCCGGCCGTTACCGGGAACGGTCCGGGCCGACGACCTGCAGCGGATCGAGGACGCCACCACGCAGGTCGACGGAAACGCCGAGCAACTGGAGCTGGAGGCCAGGAACGCGTCCGGTCTGGTCGGAGTGATCGACCAGATCCAGGCGGAGCGGAAGCAGGCCACCACGATCATCCCGCTGGTGATGGTCCAGGTCGCTCTGTTCGGCGTGGTTGTCCTGGCATTGGCGCTGTCCGCTGTGGTGGACCAGCGCAGGCCGGAGTTGGCCGTAGCCCGGCTTCGTGGGTCCAGCGCACGGCGTACTGGGCGGTCGTTGGCTGTGGAGCTTGGTGCGCCCGTACTGGTCGGACTGCTCGCGGGGATGGGTACGGGATTCCTGCTGCTGTTGGTCGTGCGGGCCACCTGGCTGAACGACGGTGCGCCGCTCGAGGTCCCGTGGACAGTGCCGGCCGCTGTCGCGCTGGCCGTGCTTGTAGGGCTCGCTGTCGTCGCCTGGTCCGTACGGGCCGTCGTGCAGCAGCCCATCTCGACGCTGTTGCGCCGCGTGGTCCCGAGGCGTCGCGGTCGAGCACTGGGGATGATCGACCTGTCCATCATCGTCCTGGCCTCGGCCGGGTTGATCGCAGCACTCACTGGAAGCGGCCGCGGTCCGCTGCCGGTCCTCACGCCAACGCTGCTCGCTCTGGCCGTCGGGCTGACCTTCGCCCACCTGCTGCTTCCCACTGCAGGGTTGATCAGCCGACGGGCCTTGCGCCGCGGTCGGCTTGGCCTCGCGCTGGGTGCCCTGCAGGTCTCCCGAAGGCCCGCTGTGACCCGGATCGTCGCAGTCGTCGCAGTGGCGACGGCGTTGGCGTCGTTCGCCGGACAGGCTTCCTCGGTGGCCGGGGACAACCGGGACCTGCGGGCCGGGTACGAAGCCGGGGCCGAGGGCGTGCTGTCGATGAAGGTCACCGATCTGAGTACCTTCACCCAGACGATCGACAAGATCGACCCGGACCGGAGGTGGCTCACTCCGGTCATCCTGTCCAGGCCGCCGTCACCGGACGCGCTCACCGACATGATGATCGAACCGGACAGCTTCCGCAGGGTCGCGTTCCGCGGCGATCAGCTCACCGACGCGGCCGGCTTCGCTGCCCTCAAGGCATCCGCCAAGCCCGCCCGGATCGACATTCGCGGCCACGACCTCACCATCACCGCGACGCCGGGGGAGCTGACGCCGGTCGCACCGCCGAATCTCAACGGTGCGGACGTGGGCCCGCCACCGGCGGCGAAATCGGTGATCCTCCAGGCGAACGTGGTCAGCCTGGTCGGCGGGGCCCGCTTCCTGGTGCGGTTCCCGCCGATGCCGCTGGTGCCGGGCAAGACCTTCGAGCTGAAGGCGTCGATCGGCTGTCTGCAGGGGTGCCAGCTGACCCGGCTCGGGATCACCCGGGGCCTGAACGACCCGGGCGGTTTCAAGGGCCAGATCGAGATCAGCAAGTTCACGACGGAGGGTGGGCAGACGGTCGCGCTCGGCCCGGCCGCCGGCTGGAAGCCGATCAAGGTGATCGACGGGACGACCGGTTCCCTCGCGATCGACGACCGCAGTGGTGGCGGCCTCACCTTCGACCTGACCAACACCGGCAACGACCAGATCGTGCAGCACACCTCGGTGCCGATCCTGATGCCGGCGCTGATCAGCCCCGGGTACGTCTTCAGCGACGCGAGCACGGTGCCGGGGATCGACGGCACCGCCGTACCGATCGAGAAGCTGGACCGGCCGCAGGGACCGATCAACCGCCAAACGCTGAACACCGCGGTGCTGGATCTGGAGAACGTCCGCCGGCTCGGTGGTTCGGTGGACCAGACCGCCGCCGAGTTCCAGGTCTGGCTGAATGCCGACGGGCTGTCGAATTCGCAGAAGGTGATCGACGGACTCGGCGAGGCCGGCATCTCCGCGACCCTGATCGACCGGCACAGCGACCGGATCGCCGGCTACGGCCGGTCGGCGAGCGCGCTGGCTCTCCAGTTGACGCCGGTGGTCGGGATCGCCGGCTGGTCGCTCGCGATCATCGTGCTGCTGTTGATGGTGGTCACCTCCTGGCGGTCCCGTGCCCAGGACTACGCGAGCCTGCGGATCACCGGCGTACCGGCGAGCACGACCGGCCGGGCCGCGCGCTGGGAGCAGACCGGACCGGTCGCCTTGGCGGCGTTGCTCGGGTCGGCCTGCGGGGTGATCGGCGCACAGATCGCGTTGCCGTTGATCCCGTTGTTCGCCGAGACCTTGCAGGCTTCGCCGATCCCGCTCGACCTGCACACCAACTGGGCCGTCGCCCTCCTGCTGTGGCTGATCGGGACCGCAGTACTGACGACTACGACCTTGCTGCTCGGCACCGGCGTGAACCGGCGAGCCAGCTACAACCGGATCAGGGAGGAGCTGTCATGAGCGGGCTGGCGATCAGCACCAGCGGCCTGGTGCACATCTATCGCAGCCAGGGCCACGATGTCGCAGCCCTGTCCGGTATCGGAATCTCCGTACGCCCGGGCGAACTCGTCGGGCTGCTCGGCCCGTCGGGCGCCGGCAAGTCAACCCTGCTGCAGTTGTGCGGCGGCCTGCTCACCCCGAGCGCTGGACGTCTCCAGATCGGCGAGCACCACATCGCGACGATGACCGACGCCGAGCTCGACCAGATGCGGTCCGGCGACGTCGGCATCGTGCTGCAAGGCGCCGGCCGCAACCTGATCCCGTACCTCACGCCCGAGGACAACATCCGTTACGCCCAGCGCGCGGCGGCTCGCGGCAGACACCTGCCCAGCCCAGCCGAAGTACTGGAACTCGTCGGCCTCCAAGACCACGCCCGTACGCCGCTCGACCGCCTCACGCCCGGGCAGATCCAGCTCTGCGCTGTCGCTGTGGGAGTCGCCACCTTCCCCGGGCTCCTGCTGGCCGACGAGCCGACCAGCCAGCTCGACCACCACGCCCGCGACGAGGTGCTGGCCGCGATCTCCGCGATCAACTCCAGCACCGGGATGACCGTGCTGCTGATCACCCACGACCCCGAGGTCGCCGCCCTACTGCCCCGCACCATCACCATCCGCGACGGCCGGATCGCCTCCGAAGGCCGCTCCGGCGAGGAGTTCGCGGTCGTCGCCACCGATGGTTCGCTGCCGCTGCCACCGCACGTCGCCGAGTTGCTGCCACCCGGCACTCTGGTCCGCGTCACCAGCTCCGAGGACGGCAGCGGCGGTGTCCACCTCACCCCGGTCGAGCAAGAAGGTCAGTCATGATCACCGTCACCAATCTCACCGTCGCGTACGGCGAACTGCTCGCCGTGGCGGACGTGTCGCTGCTGGTCCCACCGGGTTGCGTGCTGGCCGTCAGCGGACCGTCGGGAGCCGGGAAGAGTTCGTTGCTCTGGGCAATCGCCGGCGCGGTCGGGGCGACGTCCGGCACGGTCGAGGTGGACGGGCTGAAGATCACCCACCGCCCGGAGGCCGCGGCGCACGGTGTCGTCCTGATCCCGCAGGGGAACGGGCTCGCGCGGGTGCTCACCGCGCGCGAGAACCTGTCGATGCCACTCCTCGCGGATCGCGCGCTGGCCGGCGTACTGGCTCGGCGGGACGAGGACGGCGATGATGAGCGCGAGAACGCTCTGGACACCGTCGAGGCGACGATCGAGAAAGCGTTGAAGGACGTCGGACTCGAGGACAGCGGCGACCACCTGGTCGAGGAGCTGTCCGGTGGTGAGCAGCAACGGGTCGCGGTAGCGCGCGGCCTCGCTCAGCAGGGCAAAGCGATCCTGGCCGACGAATCCACCAGCGAACTCGACAGCACCAACCGCGAACGCGTGCTCGAACTCCTGCGCCGCGAAGCCGACCGTGGTGCCGCAGTCATCATCGCCACCCACGACCCGAACGTCGCCGCCGGCGCCGACGGCCACGCCACCATGGACGAAGGCCACTTCACCTGGCAACGCCGCCTGTAGACGCTGTCCTCGAGCTCGCGGCCGACGATCATCCGGCAGTCAGTTCCAGTTCGTAGTACCGCTCCACCGGGCGGAAGCCGAAGCGCTCGTTGACCTTCTGCATCGGGGCGTTCGTGAGCGAGGTCCAGGTGTGCAACCAGACCTGCGTACTACGGTGCTTCGCGAGCTGGTCCAGGTTCGCCAGCTTCAGGTGGGTCCCGAGGTTGTGGCCGCGGTGATCCCGCAGTACGAGCGTGTCGTCCTGCTGGGCGAACTCGGCGCTCTCCCGGGGCAGGAACATCAACGTGTACCCGGCCGGGGCGCCGTCCATGGTCTGCGCCATCGTGACGAGAGCGAGGTAGTTCTTGAACATTCGATCCTGGTTGATCTGCAGACGCTCCACCGTCCACGGCACGAGCTCGTGCGTCATCCCACCCGTCGGCACGTCCCGGTCCATCGCCGTCCGCAGGTCCGCGTACATCTGCAGGTACTCCGGCGGGCAGATCCCAGCCCAGGAGGTCAGCCGATAGCCGTCGAGCTCGCCGGCGGTCTTGCGAAGGGCCTCCAGCCGCGCCTCGTCGTACGGCAGCGGTACTACGAAGTGGTCCTCGACGTGTTCGACTTTGAAGCCGAGGCCGGTGGCGAAGACCATGCCGGGCGCGGATTCGTCGGCTGCGCCGAACTCCGTCTGGAAGATGGTCCGGCCGAGCTCCTCGGCTCGGGCGGTCGCCCACGCCCACAACGCGGTACCAACACCGCGGCGGCGCTCGGCCGGTGGGACGTCGATCTCGACCTCGACGGTGTCCAGGTTGTCCTGCAGGCGGTACTCGAACAACATCGAGCCGACGATCCGCTCGCCGTCGAAGGCGCCGACCGGGACCCTCGTCTTGACCGTGGTCGGGTCGCGGAGCGAGAAGGCCATCGCCTCATGGCTGGTGACGATCGCCGCTTCGCTGTCCGCCGACGCGCCTTCGCGGAGTACGGCGTACCACTCGTCGAAGAGCGGTTCGTTGTACGGATCGATCTCGCGGGCGGTGATCATCGGCCGAGTCTGTCCAACGAAAGGGTCGCCCGCTACTCATTTAGAGCAGCGGGCGACCCTTCCAACGGTCAGCGGCCGGCGCGGTTGATCGCGGAGACGACTGCCTTCAAGGACGCAGTGAGAATGTTGGCGTCCCGGCCGACACCCCAGTAGACGTCGTCGCCGACCTCGCACTCGACGTACGCCGCGGCCAGGGCGTCACCGCCGGACGAGAGCGCGTGCTCGTGGTAGTCCAGCACCCGTACGTCGTACTTCAGCGGCTTGATCGCGTCGACGAAGGCCGAGACCGGACCGTTGCCCTCGCCAACCAATTCGTGCGGCACACCGTCGGCGTACACCTGCACGCGGAGCTGGTCGCCCTGGCCCTCACCGGACGTCGAGTTCACCGTCAGCAGCGACAGCTTGCCCGGCGACAGGTACTCGGTGGAGAAGATGTCCCACATCTGCTGCGGGCCGACCTCGCCACCCTCGGCGTCGGTGTACTGCTGGATCACGCGGCTGAACTCGATCTGCAGCCGGCGCGGCAGGTCGAGCCGGTGCTCCGACTTCATCATGTAGGCGATGCCGCCCTTGCCGGACTGGGAGTTGACCCGGATGACGGCCTCGTACGACCGGCCGACGTCCTTCGGGTCGATCGGCAGGTACGGCGCTTCCCAGTGGATCTCGCCGACCGGCTTGCCCTCGGCCGCGGCCTGCTTGTCGAGCGCCTCCAGGCCCTTCTTGATCGCGTCCTGGTGCGAGCCGGAGAAGGCGGTGTAAACCAGGTCACCGGCGTACGGCTGACGCTCGGGCACCCGCATCTGGGTGCAGTACTCGACCGTGCGGCGGATCTCGTCGATGTCGGAGAAGTCGATCTGCGGGTCGATGCCCTGGCTGAACAGGTTCATCCCCAGCGTCACCAGGTCGACGTTGCCGGTCCGTTCACCGTGGCCGAACAGACAGCCCTCGACCCGGTCCGCGCCGGCCATCAGGGCCAGCTCGGTCGCGGCCACCGCAGTACCGCGGTCGTTGTGCGGGTGCAGGCTGATCGAGCTGTGCTCGCGCCGGGTCAGGTGCCGGCCGAACCACTCGATCTGGTCGGCGTAGACGTTCGGCGTACACATCTCGACGGTGGCCGGCAGGTTCAGGATGATCTCGCGTCCCTCGGCCGGCTGCCAGACATCGCTGACCGCCTCGCAGACGTCGAGCGCGAACTCCATCTCGGTGCCGGTGAAGATCTCCGGGCTGTACTGGTAGCCGAACTCGCAGTCGCCCAGCATCTCGTCGGCGTACTTCATCACGGTCTCGGTGCCGCGGACCGCGATGTTGCGGCATTCGGCCTTGTCCACGTTGAACACGACCCGGCGGAACAGCGGCGCGGTCGCGTTGTAGAGGTGGATCGTTGCCTTCGGCGACCCTTGCAGCGACTGCACGGTCCGCTCGATGAGCTCTTCGCGGGCCTGGGTCAGGACGGAGATCGTCACGTCCTCGGGGATCGCGTCACCCTCGATCAGGCTGCGGACGAAGTCGAAGTCGTACTGGCTGGCGCTCGGGAAGCCGACCTCGATCTCCTTGTAGCCCATCTTCACCAGCAGATCGAACATCCGCCGCTTCCGGGCCGGCGACATCGGCTCGACCAGGGCCTGGTTGCCGTCACGCAGATCGGTGGACAGCCAGCGCGGCGTAGCGGTGACCGACTTGGCCGGCCAGGTGCGGTCGGCCAGCTCGATCGGCGGAAACGCGCTGTAGCGGCCGATCGGCATACCGGAACTCTGCTGAACGGGTTTGGGCTGGTTCTTCGGTGCCATGATGCGGGTTCTCCTCGCGGGATGTCTGTACTGCGGGGGTCGGGATGCGACCGGCGTACGACAAAACTCCGCGGCGAGGGAACCGGCCTACGTCAGGCCTCGCCGCGGCAGCGAAGGAGAAGAAGCTGGTGCCGCATAGTGCTGGTGAGTCTATGCACAAGCCGATCCGCAGGTCGAACCGGGGGTCTCGCCGTTTGAGACGGAGAGTGACGGGGGTTGGCGCTTCGGTGGGTGCTGCGCGGGAGAAGCGCCCACCCGTCGCGCCTCCTGCGTCGTCGAAGCGCAGTCACCCGCGATCACCCCGTAGTCGCCGAGCCGCGACGCAGGAGCGGCGACCGGGCGGGTGGGACGAGCGCTGACGCAGGAAGCGGGAATCGGGTCGGCGTACGCGAAGTGGGTCGGCGTGCGCCCGGGTTGATTGAAACTTAAGCTGCAGGTATGACTTCTGAGGTGGTTGGGAAGACCGGGCTTGGGGTGCTTGTCACCGTCAAGCGGGATGGGCGGCCGCAGCTGTCCAATGTCACGTATCTGTACGACGGGGAGACGATCCGGATCTCGCTCACCGACGGGCGGGCGAAGACCAAGAATCTGCGCCGGGATCCGCGGGCGAGCTTGTACGTGAACGGGCCGGGCGGGCGCTCGTACGTCGTACTCGAGGGCAACGCACAGCTCACCCCGGTGGCGGCCGACGAGCACGACGACACCGTGGACCAACTGGTCGCCTACTACCGCGAGGCGTCCGGTGAGCATCCCGATTGGGATGACTATCGGCGCGCGATGGTTGCCGACAAGCGGTTGCTGTTCTCGATGACAGTCGACCACTCCTACGGGGCGGCGATGTGAGCGGGGAAATTCTTCACCAGTCGTAATCGACTCGCGGTGACCGGCGGGTAGGGCGCACCCTGGGAGGGTGGACATCACCAGGCTCTCCCCCGATGACGAGGCCGGCTGCATCGAAGCGGTGGCCCTCCTCACCGCCACCGCGAAACTCGACTGCCCGGAACAGGTGCTGCCGACAGCTCGTGGCTTCTCGGGCCAGTTGAGGTACGGGTGGGACGGCGAACCCCCGCAGGCCTACCTGGCCCGCGACACCGACGGTTTCGCGGCCGGCCTGCTGACGGTCGATCTGCCGAACTACGACAACACCAACCTCGCCTGGCTGGAGATCGAGGTTCACCCGGACTACCGCGGCCGCGGCATCGGCGGCGAGCTCATCCGGTACGCCGAGCAGCTGGCGCGCCGGGTCGGCCGGAGCTCGATCGGTATCAGCAGTTGGGATCTGCCGAAGGCGGCCCGCGTTCGCCGAGCATCATGGGTTCGAGCAGAAGGCGATCGAGGTGAATCGGCGACAGGACATCGCGGGTCTGGACTGGTCGCTGGTCGAGGCCCTGTACGACGACGCGGTCCGCGCCTCGTCGGCGTACGAACTGATCCGGATCACCGGCCGGCTGCCGGAGGAGATGCTGGCCGACATGGTCGCGGTGACGGAGTCGATCAACGACGCACCGAGGGACGAGCTCGACATCGAGGACGACGAGTACAGCCCGGAACGGCTGCGCGCTTACGAAGAGGCCCAGCTCGGGCGCGAACGGAGCATCTACCGCGTGATCGCGCGCGAACGAGCCACCGGCGTACTGGCCGGCCACTCGACGGTGACCGTCGAGCAAGAGCGTCCGCACATCGCCGAACAGGCCGACACCGCTGTCTCCCGCGATCACCGCGGCCATCGTCTCGGCGCGCTGGTCAAGACCGGCATGCTCCTGTGGCTGCGCGAGGCCGAGCCGGCCATCACCCAACTCGACACCTGGAACGCAGAGTCCAACTCCCACATGATCGCGATCAACGAACAGCTGAACTACCACATAGTCGCCAGAGCCCTGGACTTCCAAAAGTCCCTCTAGCTGCACTTAAGGGAAGGAAAGCGGGGTGGGTGGGGGCCACATAGTCGCCAGAGCTCTGGACTTCCAGAAGTCGCTCTAGAAGGTCTTCCTGCAGAACTTGAGGAACGCCTCGCCTCGGCGGGTGAGGCGGCCTCCAGCGGCCCACCCCAGGACTACTGGGGTAGTCGGTACGACGTCCTTCAGAGGTCGGGTGACCAATGGAAGGCCTTCATAGCTGAGGTCGACCCGCGGGCGCTGCACGGCAAGGGAGTAGCCGATACCGCGAGCAACAAGAGCCCGGGCCAACTCCACGCTGCCGGCCCGATACGCGGGCCGCATCTCCAGACCGGCCGCCTCGAACACCGCGCGGAAGTAATGCTCGCTAGGTGCGACATCCAGCAAGACCAATGGTTCAGAAGCCAGCTCGGCCAGAGCGACCGACCGCCGGCGAGCGAGCCGGTGGTCGGGTGGAAGCAGCACAGCCGGCGGCCGATCATGCAGTACTGCGTACTCGATCCCCGGCTGCAAATTCTGCAGATAAAGGAAAGCCAGCTCGCACCGGCCATCCAGAAGATCCCGTTGCACCTCCGGCAGCGTGCCTTCGGTGAACTGGATCTCCACCTGCGGCTGCGCCTGCCGGAACCCGGCGATCGCTGCCGGCAGATGGAAGGGCGCGATCGGCGCGTAGCACCCGACCGTCAACCCTCCATCGAGATCCTGCCCCAGACTCCGAGCCCCGGCCGCCAGCTCGGACAGGGCACCCAACACCTTGCGGGCGTCGGTCACCACCTGCGCTCCGGCAGGAGTCAAGCGGGTGCCGCGCCGCGAGCCGCGCAGTACGAGCCGGACCTGCAAAGCACGTTCCAGCTCGGCCACGGCCAATGAGACCGCCGACTGGGAGACGTGGCACCGAGCAGCGGCCGCGGTGATGCCACCGGTCTCGGCGATCGCCACCAAGTACTCGAGCTGCCGGGGCGAAACGGCAGGAAGTGCCATGAGTTCAGCTTATGGGTTGGTGCAGTTTTCCAAGGTGGACTCATGACCGCTCGTCTGTCACCTTCGACCTGTGACGTCGTCGACGAGACCCCATCAGCATCCGTTCGAGCCGTACGCCCTGCCACGCCTGCCGGTGGAGGAGAGCCTGCGGCGCGGCGAGGAGTTCTTCCAGGAACTCGACCAGCGCCGGTCGGTGCGCTGGTTCTCCCCCGACCCGGTGCCCGTCGAGGCGATCGAACTTGCGGTCCGGGCCGCCAACACCGCGCCCAGCGGAGCACACCAGCAGCCGTGGACCTTCGTCGCCACGGACGATCCGGATCTCAAGCACCGCATCCGGCTCGCCGCCGAGGAAGAGGAGCGACGCTTCTACCTCGAACGCGAGCTTCCGGACTGGCACGGCGCGCTGGCCCGGCTGGAGACGGACGAGCACAAGGAGTTCCTCGACGTCGCACCCTGGCTGGTGGTGGCGTTCGCCCAGAAGCACACCCCGTTGCCCGACGGGACCCTGCAGAAGAACTACTACGTGAGCGAGAGCGTCGGCATCGCCTGCGGCCTGTTCATTGCCGCGCTGCACACGATGGGCCTCGCGACACTCACCCACACCCCGAACCCGATGGCGTTCCTCAGCCAGGTCCTCGACCGGCCGGCGACCGAACGGCCGTTCATCCTGTTCCCGGTCGGCTACCCCGCTGACGACTGCGAAGTACCGGTACTGGATCGCAAGCCGCTCGCGGAGGCGTTGACCTTCAGGCGGCGACCGGCTCCACGATCGTGACCTTCATCCGGTTGGAGACAGTGAAGCCGAGGCCCTCGTACAGGCGGATGGCGGTCGTGTTCGTCCCGCCGGTGTGCAGGAACGGGCGGGCGCCGGTGCGCTCGATGGCAGCCGCGGCCGCACGAACGAGGCGAGTCGCCAACCCCTTGCCCCGGTACGCCGGGTCGGTGCACACCGCGCTGATCTCGACGTAACCAGGCGGGCGGAAACGCTCCCCCGCCATCGCGATCAGCTTGCCCTCCTCGCCCTGACCGGAGCGAAGCCCGAGGTAGCCGCCGAACTCGATGGTCCGAGTGCGGAACGGCCCAGGCTCGGTGAGTTCGGTCAGCGCCAGCATCTCCGGCACGTCCTCGACACCCAGTACTACGGCCGCCGGGTCCTCGGCGCCGAACGACTCCGGCGCCACCAACTGGACCAGGTCGAATTGCTGAACGAGCTTGAAGGGCTCCGGGATCGGCAGGTCCGGGCGCATCAACGCCGCCGTATGACCGACGCCGACCAATTCGGCCGCGTCCGCCCAGTCCTGCGACGTGATCTCGTCCGGCAGACCGAGGAACGGCGCGACCTGGGACGGGTAGCGACGGGCCCGGCCCTCGCACCTCGGCAAGACCGGCGTGCGCCCCCTCAAGGGCGTAGTACACCGGGTTCTTCAGCACGCCCATCAGAAGCCGAGCTTGCGAAGGTGCTTCGCGTCCGTCTGCCAGTTCTTGGCGATCTTGACGTGCAGGTCGAGGTAAACCGGCGTACCGAGCAGGGCCTCGATCTGGCGGCGCGCGTTCGCTCCGACCTCACGCAGCCGGGCGCCCTTGTGGCCGATGATGATGCCCTTCTGACTGTCCCGCTCGAGGTAGAGGTTCGCGTAGATGTCGATCAGCGGCTTGTCCGCCGGCCGGTCCTCGCGCAGCCCCATCTCGTCGATCGTGACGGCGATCGAGTGCGGCAGCTCATCGCGTACACCCTCCAGCGCCGCCTCCCGGATCAGCTCGCCGACCAGGATCTCCTCGGGCTCGTCGGTGATGTCGCCGTCCGGGTACAGCGGCCGGCCCTCGGGCAGCTGCTTCACCAGCTCGTCGGCGACCAGCTGGGTCTGGAAGCCGTCGGTGGCCGACACCGGGATTACCGCGGTCCACTCGATGCCCACCGACTCGCCCAGCGCGGCGATCTCGGACAGGTGCTCGGCCATCCGGTCCGGGCCGACCAGGTCGGACTTGGTCGCCAGCGCGATCTTCGGCGTCCTGGCAACCTTGGCCGCCTCGGTCACCAGGAACCGGTCGCCCGGCCCGATCTTCTCGTTCGACGGCAGGCAGATCGCGATCACGTCGACCTCGGCCCAGGTCGTCTTGACGATGTCGTTCAGCCGCTCGCCGAGCAGCGTCCGCGGCTTGTGCAGACCGGGGGTGTCGACCAGGATCAGCTGGGCGTCCGGCCGGTGCACGATGCCCCGTACGGCGTGCCGCGTGGTCTGCGGCTTCGACGAGGTGATCACGATCTTCTGGCCGACCAACGCGTTGGTCAGCGTGGACTTGCCCGCGTTCGGGCGCCCGACGAAGCAGGCGAACCCGGACCGGAACTCCGGCGCGTTCTCAGGTGTGGACGACATCACGAACCTCTCCGTTGCCATTGGCAACGACTACCGGGAGGGCCGCGCCACCGAAGTAGCGCACCACCTCCACATCGACGTCCGGTGATTCGGTCACCACCGCGGCGGCCTCGATCCCCTTGACGCCGGAAGACACCGCCATCGCGATCGCCAACTGCAGCGCGCTCAGCAGGACGGTGTCCAGCTGCACCGTGCAAGCAGCATAAGTCCGGCCGTCGGTGTCCCGGACAGCGGCACCTTCGGCGGCCCGGGTCCTGGCCCGGGCGGCCCGGGCCAGGGTGACGAGCTTGGCGTCCTCGGCGGACAGGTCAGCAGACAAAACACGGCTCCATGGATTTCAGGCAGTCTGATGACTGCTGTCCTGCGGCTGGCCGGCGGGCTCGCCGCGCCGGACCAGCACCGTACCGACCTGGTTGCGCCGGCCGGACGGGCGTTCCGCGGTGAGAGACAGCCCGAGACCCTCGATCTCGACCTCGGCACCGGGAATCGGCACCTTGCCGAGCAGTTTCGCCATCAGGCCGCCGACCGTGTCCACGTCGTCGTCGTCCAGCGGTACGCCGAACAGCTCGCCGAGTTCGTCGATCGGGAACCGGCTCGAGACGCGGTAGGCGCCGTCCGACAACGCCTGCACCGATTCCGGCGCCTCGTCGTACTCGTCGGTGATCTCGCCGACGATCTCCTCGAGGATGTCCTCGATCGTGACGAGGCCGGCCGTTCCGCCGTACTCGTCGACCACGATCGCGACATGCATCCGGGCCGCCTGCATCTCCCGAAGCAGTTCGTCCACCGGCTTGGAGTCGGGGATGTACATGCACGGCCGCATCACCGACTCGACCCGCTCGGTCGACTCGGCCTGGGCGTTGTCGTAGACGCGGCGCATCACGTCCTTGAGGTAGACGACCCCGACGATGTCGTCCAGCGACTCACCGACCACCGGGATCCGCGAGTAGCCGCTGCGCAGGGCGAGCGAGGTGAGCTGACGGAGCTTCTTGTGCCGCTCGATGTAGACCATGTCGGTCCGCGGCACCATCACCTCGCGGACGATGGTGTCGCCGAGCTCGAAGACCGAGTGGATCATCTGCCGCTCGCCGGACTCGATCACCGACGACTTCTCGGCCAGGTCGACCAGCGCGCGCAGCTCGGCCTCGGTCGCGAACGGGCCCTCGGCGAATCCCTTGCCGGGAGTCAGCGCGTTGCCGAGCAGGATCAGCAGCTTCGGCAACGGGCCGAGAATCCTGGTCAGCGCCATCGTCGGGCCGGCCGACATCATCGCGAACCGGTCCGAGTGCTGCCGGCCGAGGGTGCGCGGCGCGACGCCGATGATCACGTAGGAGACCACCACCATCAGGACGGCGGTGATCACGATGTGCTCCCAGGTGACCGAGAAGATGTTCGACAGCGCCTGGGTCACCAAGACGATCGCGGTGATCTCGCAGCTCAGCCGGACCAGCAGCAGGGAGTTCAGGTACCGCGGGGCGTCGGAGAGCAGGTCGCGCAGCCGGGTCGCCCGGAGGTTGCCCTGCTCGACCTGTTCGTTCGCGCGCACCTTGGAGTACGACGACAATGCCGCTTCGGCGCCGGCGAACAATCCGGCGAGGAGTACGAGCACCGCGGCCACAACAAGCAGAACGCCGTCGTGGTAGGTCACTGGAACGTCACTCCTGTCCGAGCCTGTTTCCGGGGGCTCGCCATGCTTCCAGCAACCGCCCCTGAACGTCCCACATCTCCGCCTTCTCGGCGGGTTCGGCATGGTCGTAGCCGAGCAGATGCAGGATCCCGTGCACCGTCAGCAACTCCAGCTCGGCCCAGGTGCCGTGCCCGGCCTTCGCGCCCTGTGCGGCCGCGACGGTCGGGCAGAGCGCGATGTCGCCGAGGTGCCCCAGCGGCATGTCGCCCTCGTCGGAGTCATTGGTCCCGGGCCGCAGCTCGTCCATCGGCCATGACATCACGTCGGTCGGTCCCGGCAGATCCAGGAACTCGACGTGGTACCGCGCCATCGTGTCCTCGTCGACCAGCTTGATCGACAGTTCGCACTCGGGGTGGAGTCGCAGTGACGACATCACGAAACGACTCAACCGCATCAGTCCGTGGGCGTCGATCTCCACGCCGGACTCGTTGTTGACCTCTACGTTCATGCTCTGGGCTCAGCGTCGCTTTCATAGTTCTCGTACGCCGACACGATCCGGCCGACCAGCTTGTGCCGGACCACGTCGTGCGACGTCAGCCGGCAGAACTCAAGATCCCGCACGCCTTCCAGGATGTCCTGGACGACCCGCAGGCCCGACCTGGTCCCGGTCGGCAGGTCCACCTGGGTGACGTCACCGGTGACGACCATCTTGGAGCCGAAACCGAGCCGGGTGAGGAACATCTTCATCTGCTCGGGCGAGGTGTTCTGCGCCTCGTCCAGGATGATGTAGGCGTCGTTCAGGGTCCGGCCGCGCATGTACGCCAGCGGGGCGATCTCGATCGTCCCGGCCGTCATCAGCCGCGGGATCGACTCGGGGTCCAGCATGTCGTGCAGCGCGTCGTACAGCGGCCGCAGGTACGGGTCGATCTTCTCCGACAGCGTGCCGGGCAGGAACCCGAGCCGCTCGCCGGCCTCGACGGCCGGCCGGGTCAGGATGATCCGGTTGACTTCCTTGGCCTGCAGCGCCTGGACCGCCTTGGCGACCGCCAGGTACGTCTTGCCGGTACCGGCGGGGCCGATGCCGAAGACGATCGTGTTCTTGTCGATCGCGTCGACGTAACGCTTCTGGTTCAGCGTCTTCGGCCGGATCGTCCGGCCGCGGCTCGACAGGATGTTCTGGGTCAGTACATCGGCCGGGCTCTCGGCCGTCTGCGCCTTGATCATCGCGATACTGCGCTCGACGGAGTCGGCGGTCAGCCCGTGACCGGTCCGGACGACCGCGATCAGCTCGTCGATCAGCCGCTCGACCAGGGCCAGCTCGGCCGGCTCACCGGACATGCTGACCTCGTTACCGCGGACCAGGATGTCGGCGGTGAACTCCTTCTCGACGATCCGGAGGAACTCGTCCCGGGCTCCGAGCAGCGCCACCATGTCGATGCTGTTCGGTACGACGATCTTGTGGGACGCCTTGTGGCCGGCACCGCTTGCGCCGCTGCCGGCGCGCGTCGCATCCGGGTGCGACGGCTCGATACTGCGTGGCCTGGACAGGCTCTTCCTCCTGATGCAGATGGTGTGACTCCACCCATGCTAGCCGTCCCACCCGACACCCTCATCCGATAAAACCCCCGCCGCCCCTCCAAACCCTCCCGAAACCCTCATCCAGCGCGCGGGCACGCGGGATGCGTCTTCCAGGGCCAGCTCGTCGACAGCCGGTCGGCCGCCGTGTAGCTGATCACCCGGCACGCTGACCACTGAGCGTCACCGCGCAGCTTCGAAGAGTCCTCCCACCTGCGGCAATGTCAGGTTCTCATGAAGAGGTTGTCAACCTGGGACGGGACCTTGGCGTCTCCGTTGCGTGGCACAACCCGTTGTGGTGTTCGATGAGTGCGTGGCACATGAGTCCTCGTGGGACGCAGACGAGGCGTTGACGGCTGTCTACACGGCGCACTACACGTCGTTGGTCCGCCTGGGCGCCCTGCTGCTGCGTGATACCGGTTCGGCGGAAGAGATCGTGCAGGACGCCTTCGTGGCGATGCACGCTCGCTGGCACCGGTTGCGCGATCCGCACAAGGCTCTGGCCTACCTACGCACCGCGGTCGTGAACCGCTGCCGGTCCCGGCAGCGGCACCTCGTCGTGGTGGACAAGCACATGCCCAAGTCCTTGCCGGAGGAGCCCAGTGCGGAGCAGGCTGTGCTCCGGACGGCCGAGACCGACCGGGTGATCGAAGCGATGCGCACGCTGCCGGAGAAGCAGCGCACCGTGATGGTGTTGCGGTACTACGGTGAGCTCTCGGAGGCCGAGATCGCCGACACGATGGGGATCAGCCGCGGATCCGTGAAGAGCCACGCCGCGCGGGCGAGCAAGTCGCTGCGCCAGGTCCTGGAGCAGAGCCGATGACCAACCCCGACGACCAGTTCGACGAGCTGATGCGTCGCGCCCTGTCCGCGGAGGCCGACCGGGTCGAGCCGACGGACAGCCTGCACGAGATCCAGTCCCGGGTCCGCTCCCAGCGCAAGGTCGTCACCCGGCGCCCGTGGGTGATCACGGCCGGTGCGGCCGCGATCGGCACCGCCGCCGCGATCGGCGCCTTCACGATGCTCGGCGACGACGCCCGCAACACCGGCGAGCCCGAGGTGGCCGGCCCACCGGTGGGCACGACCAGCTCGAAGGCCACCGCCCCTGCTACGACACTCCCTTCGCAGGCGACCGTGCCGCCGAGCGCCGTGCCGACCGAGAAGGCGTCGGTTGCCAAGGACAGTGGCACGCCTGAACCGATGGTCAAGAGCAGGGCTGTTTCCGTCTACTGGCTCGGCAAATCAACAGGTAACGACACCGGCGCCGGCGTACGGCTCTACCGGACGTTCGCCCGGGTCAGTGGGCGCCCGGCACTGGAGGCGGTCCGCATGATGAGCAGCGGGAAGACCGAAGATCCCGACTACTACTCGCTGTGGCAGGACGCGACCCCCAGCTCGGTGACACAGGCCGATGGCGTGGTGACGGTCGACTTCAAGACATTGCCACAGCAGAAGCTGGAAGCGGGCATCGCACAAGTCGCCGTCCAGCAGCTCGTCTACACCGTCCAAGGCGCGCTCGGCGACCAAAGCGCACAGGTCCGCGTGACCCTGCAAGGGCGTTCCGGAGTGACCTTGTTCGGTCAGGTCGATACCCGCCAGGCTTTCAGCCGCGCGCAGGCCGCTGACGTCCAGGCGCTGGTCTGGATCAACTCGCCCACTGAGGGCGAGGCTGTGTCGAACCTGGTGACGGTCGACGGCATCGCCGCAACCTTCGAGGCGACCGTGAACTGGCGCGCCAGCAACCCGAAGACCAAGCAGCTGGTCCAAGGTCAGACGACGACGAAACAGGGCCAGGGCTTCTCCCCGTTCTCCTTCACCACCAAGCTCGCCCCCGGCCGCTGGCAGGTCGACGCCTACCTGATCTCCCCCCAGGACGGCCGCATCACCGACCTCGACTCGAAGACGGTCAGCGTCCGCTAGCTTCCAGTACTGCGGCCAGCAGGCCGGGGAACGCCTGGTCGAACTCGGACCGCCGGAGCCGGTTGACGCGACGCGGCCCCTGGTCGCGCTGCTCGATCAGCCCGGCGCCCCGCAGTACGGCGAAGTGGTGGCTGCGGGTCGCCTTGGTCACCGGAAGGTCGAACGTGCCGCACGCCCGCACCCAGTCCTCATGCGCAGCGAGGTCCTGCAGGATCATCCGGCGGACCGGATCGGCGAGTGCCTCCAGCGCGGTCTGCAGGTCGACGTCGGCCGGGTCCTCGTGGGTCAGTGAGCGGGACCGGGCCGTACTCATAGTGTTCGACCTTCGTCATACACTAGTGTTTGGTTCACATCGAACACTCTAGCGGAGGTGGCGTGATGATCGAGCTCGTCGACTACCAGTTCGGTCCGGAGGTCCGGAACCGGCTGGCCGAGGCGGAGCAGGCCGGGCGGGAAGGTGCACTCGCGGCGCTCGAGACGTTCTACTACGCGCTGAACCAGCAAGACCTCGACGTACTGACAGCTGTCTGGGCCGATCATGAGCTGGTCCAGCTGAACAACCCGATCGGTGGGATCCTGCGCTCGCGGTCCGCGGTGGAGAACCTCTATCGCAAGGTCTTCACCGGCGGCCTGAACGTACAGGTCACCTTCGGCGACGCGGTCACCTACTGGCGCGCCGACTCGGTCGTCTTCGCCGGTCGCGAGCGCGGCACCTACCAGCACCCGCAGCGTGGCGAGGTCCCGCTGGAAATCCGCACCACCCGTATCTTCGGCTACGACGACGGCCGCTGGGCCCAACTCCACCACCACGGCAGCATCGACAACGCCGAAGCCCTCGGCGCCTACCAGCAGGCCGCGCGCGGCTAGTCAGCTCCAGCGGGAGCGGGCGAGCAAGGCCGCAGCGGCGGCGATGCCTGCGGTCGAAGTACGAAGAACTGTGTCGCCAAGGAGAACTGCGTCGACCGCGAATGCCTCCAATTCAGCTGGGGAGATGCCTCCCTCAGGGCCGACGACCAATACGATATCGCCGCTCGTGGGCAAGGGCAGCGAGGAGAGCCGGGTCTTCGCCTCCTCGTGCAGCACCACCCGCAGCGCGGCGTGGGCCAGGAGTTGGGCCACCTCGGCGGTCGAGGCGATCGGAGCGACCTCGCAGAACCACGACCGACGGGACTGCTTGCTGGCCTCGAACGCCCATGCCTGCCACTTGGTCAGCGTCTTCGCGACCCGCTCGGGATTCGACCGGAACTGCGACCGCTCCGCGTTCCACGGCACGACCAGATCGACACCCACCTCGGTGAGCATCTCGACGGCGAGCTCGGCCCGCTCGCCCTTCGGCAAGGCCTGTACTACGACCAGCCGCGGACTCGCCGCCGGTACCGTCCCCCGCTGCTCCACGGACACGGTCACCCCGGTCTTCGAGGCAGCCGTCACGGGCCCTTCGGCGAAGGACCCGCGCCCGTCCGTCAGCCGGAGCCGCTCGCCCGGCCCGATCCGGCGTACGACGGCAGCATGACGACCCTCGGCGCCGTCGAGCACCAGCTCGGGCGCGTCGAGGTCAGCCAGGTAGAAGACCGCGAGTCCCATCTGTTCAGTGGTTGCCGAAAGCGTCGCGCAGGCGCCCGAAGACGCCCTTGTGGGTGGCCTGGATCTGCCCCTGCGGCCGCTCCTCGCCACGGGCCTGCGCGAGCTGCGTCAGCAACGCCGACTGGCTCTCGTCCAGCCTGGTCGGGGTTTCGACGATCACCTGGACGATCAGATCGCCACGACCCGCGTGCCGCAGTCGCGGGACACCGCGCGCGGTCAGCGTCATCGTCGTACCGGACTGGGTGCCGGCGCGGATCTCCAGCGGCATGGTCTCGCCCTCGAGCGTCGGCAGATCGATCGTCGTACCGAGCGCCGCGGCCGTCATCGGCAGCGTCACCGTGCAGTGCAGGTTGTCGCCGTTGCGGCTGAAGATCTCGTGCTGCTCGACCTCGATCTCGACGTACAGGTCGCCGGCCGGGCCGCCGCCGGGGCCGACCTCGCCCTGGCCGGACAGCTGCACCCGGGTGCCGCTGTCGACGCCACCGGGGATCTTCACCGTGACCGTACGCCGGGAGCGGACCCGGCCGTCACCGGAGCACTCGATGCACGGACTCGGGATGGTGGTGCCGAAGCCGCGGCAGGTCGGGCACGGACGCATCGTCCGGACCTCACCGAGGAAGGAACGCTGCGTGTGCGTCACCTCGCCCCGGCCCGTGGCAGATCTCGCAGGTGACCGGCTCGGATCCGGCGGCCGCGCCGGACCCCGAACAGGTCGGGCAGAGCACCGCCGTGTCGACCTTGAGCTCGCGGGTGGTCCCGAAGGCCGCCTCGGCGAGATCGATCCGGAGCGGGATGAGCGCGTCCTGGCCGCGCCGGGTCCTCGGCCGCGGCCCGCGGGTGGCCCCGCCGGTCTGGCCGAAGAAGGCGTCCATGATGTCGGTGAAGGTGAACGCCTGGCCGAAGCCTGCGCCTGCTCCCCCGCCCGGGCCGCTCGCGAACGGGTCACCGCCGAGGTCGTGCACCTGCTTCTTCTGCGGGTCGCTCAGTACCTGGAACGCGCGGCCGATCTCCTGGAACTTGTGGTGCGCGTCCTCGGAGTCGTTGACGTCCGGGTGGTACTGCCTGGCCAGCTTGCGGTAGGCCTTCTTGATCTCGTCCGGTGAGGCGTCTCGGCTGACGCCCAGGACGGCGTAGTAATCGGTGCTCATACTCCAGACCAACGGTAGGTGGTGTGTTCACTCATGAGTCGGCCAGGATCTGGCTGACGTAGCGCGCGACGGCGCGGACGGCGCCCATCGTGCTCGGATAGTCCATGTGGGTCGGGCCGACGATGCCCAGGGTGGCCAGCGCCTCCGACTTCGAGCCGTAACCGGTCGCGACGACCGAGGTGGTGACGAGGCCCTCGTACGGGTTCTCGTGGCCGATCCGGACCGTCAGGGTCTGCGGGTTGGTCGCCTCGCCGAGCAGCTTCAGCAGGATCACGTGCTCCTCGAGTGCCTCCAGCACCGGTTTCACGTTGCGCTCGAAGTCGTCGCCGTAGCGGGTCAGGTTGGCCGCGCCACCGACCGCGATCCGCTGCTCACCTTCGACCGTGAAGGCCTCCAGCAAGCTGGTCACGACAGCGGCGACCAACGGCCGGTCGGCAGGCGCGAAGTTCTCGGTCACGCTCTCGAGCGAGGTCGCCGCGTCGGTCAGCCGTTGGCCGGTCAGCGCCGAGTTCAGCCGGGAGCGGAGGTCCGCGATCAGTTTCTCGTCGACGTCGTCGTGCGTCTCGACAATCCGCTGCTCGACCCGCCCGGTGCTGGTGATCAGGACCAGCAGCAACCGCCGCGGCGTCATCGTGACCACTTCGATGTGGCGCACGCTGGACCGGCTGAGGGTCGGGTACTGCACGATCGCGACCTGCCGGGTGATCTGCGCGAGCAGCCGCACCGTCCGGCGTACGACGTCGTCAAGGTCGACCGCGCCGACCAGGAAGGACGAGATCGCCTTCTTCTCGGCCGCCGACAAGGTCTTCACCGTGCTCAGCTTGTCCACGAACAGCCGGTAGCCGGCGTCGGTCGGGATCCGGCCGGCGCTGGTGTGCGGCTGCGTGATGTACCCCTCTTCCTCCAGCGCGGCCATGTCGTTGCGCACCGTCGCCGGGGAGACGCCCAGGTTGTGCCGGTCGACCAGTGTCTTCGAACCGACCGGCTCATGGGTCGCCACGTAGTCCTCGACGATGGCCCGGAGCACGTCCAGTTTGCGTTCGTCCAGCACGCACACCACCCTCTCTCCGGCCGTCGGCCACGCTCGCCCGTACGTTTCGGGCTTGGCACTCCCGCAATTCGAGTGCCAGTCTACCGAGCCGTAGCGACAGTTACCCCGTCGAAGCGGCGTGGGCCCCGTCTCAGCTGCTTTCGGGTGACGCTCCCAACGGTACGGCCGCCGGACGGTCGACAGTACTTGCCACGTCCACAGGCTGGTCCTGAGCGGCAGCCTCGAGCAGCGACTCCAGTACGTCGAGCACGTGGTAGGCCAGCGTGCCGTTGGCCCGATGCGGCTCACCGGTACGGATCGCGCGCGCCATGTCGGCCAGGCCGACGCCACGGCCCGCTCCGGCGTACCCGCCGGCTACTGGGACCTCTGTCCACTCCCGGTTGGATGCGGTGACGAGCTCGACCTTGCCGTCGAAGCCGTTCGGGTCCGGCACGGACAGGCTGCCCTCGGTGCCGTACACCTCGATCCGTGGAAGTCGCGCGGCCCAGACGTCGAAGCTCATCAGCACAGTGGTGAGTGCGCCGGACTCGTGCTCGAGTACGCCGGTTACGTGGGTCGGCACGTCCACAGGGAAGGTTTCACCTGCCCGGGGACCGGTGTGAACCTTGCGCTGCTCCTGGGAGCGTCCAGCTCGCCCGGTAACCCGGCGTACTGGACCGAGCAGCGTGACGAGGCTGGTGACGTAGTAGGGGCCCATGTCGAGCAGCGGGCCGCCACCGGGCTGGTAGTAGAACTCCGGTGCGGGGTGCCACAGCTCGTGCCCGGGTGTGACGAAGGAGGCCGACGCAGCAGTCGGTACGCCGATGTCGCCGCGATCCAGGACGGCCCGTGCGGTCTGGGTGCCGGTGCCGAGCACTGTGTCGGGTGCGCAACCGATGCGGAGGTTGTTGGCGGCCGCGAGCTTGAGGAGCGGCTCCGCCTCGGCCCGGTCGACCGCGAGCGGCTTCTCTCCGTACGTGTGCTTCCCCGCCTGCAGCGCGGCTTGGTGGACTGGTGCGTGCGCGGCCGGGATCGTCAGGTTGAGGACGATGTCGACCGCGGGGTCTGCCAGCAAGTCGTCGGATGACAGGGCCCGGACTCCCGGGCGCTGGTCCGCGATGGCCTGGGCGCGGGAGATGTCCAGGTCAGCGACGGCGACCACCTCGACGCCGGGCAGCTTGGCCAGGTGGTCGAGGTAGGTGCCGCTGATGACACCGGTACCGACGATGCCGATGCCGGTCACTTGCTCGCCCACAGCAGCCCCCGTTCGATGATCGTGCGGACCTCGGGCACGTCCAGGTCGGCGAGGCTGTGGCCCGGCGTACAGACGAAGACGCGGCCTTCGCCCCAGCCGCGGGTCCAGACGGCCGGCATCGTCGCGCCGGCGATCCACGGGAAGTCCGGGTGGCCGCGGAACGTGGTGGTGGCGAGCACGTTGTTGGTCGGGTCGGCATGCACGTAGTACTGCTCGGTGTGCAGGTCGAAGTGCGTGATGCCCTCGACGATCGGGTCGTCGGAGACCACTTCGATCCGGTGGTCGACGAAGCCGCCCGGGTGCGAGATGAATTGGCCGCCGGTCATGAAGCTGTAGTCGGTGTCGCCGCGGAACGAGTCGACGATGCCGCCGTGCCAGCCGGCCAGGCCGGTCCCGGACCGGACCGCGGCCTCGAGTCCCTTGACCTGCTCGGCGGTGATCTCGCCCATGCTGATGCACTGCAGCACCAGGTCGGTGCCGTCCAGGTCGAGATAGCTGTCGAGGTCGTCCGACACCTCCACCTCGAAGTCGTTCTCCCGCAGGAACGGGATGAAAAGCTCGGTCGCCTCGACCGGAAGATGGCCTTCCCAGCCGCCTCTGGTCACCAGTGCCCGTCGTGTGGTCACGCCGTCCGCCCTTCAGAATGCCCGTCTCAGAGATCGGATGAATGCTTGCCGCCCTGCGACCCTAGGCGTCGTTCCGAGCCCCTTCAAGCCCTTTCCCACCGCTCGGATAGGGCTTGCCGCTTAACCGGTCCGCCACGCCCGCCTCGCCTTGCCTGCGACCAGGTGCTGATGCCCACCCCTTTGCCCTTTCAGCTGCCCGGTTAAGGTCGCGGTATGAGTGCATGGACCGAGCTGGGTGATCGATGCTGGGTCCGCCGGTATCGCGAGTGGGACCTCAACGTCGGCCTGGTGGTCGGCAGCGAGAGCGCCGTGGTGATCGACACCAGGGCCAGCGCGGCCCAGGCTGCTGAGCTGCTCGCGGAGATCCGCGAACTCACCGACGTACCGGTTCGCTGGGTCGTCAACACGCACGCGCACTTCGACCACACCTTCGGGAACGGGGTGTTCACCGAGGCCGGCGCGACGAGCTTCGCGCAGGAGAACGCTGCCGCGGCGTTGGCCGATCGTGGGCCCGCCTTGCAGTCGCGGTACGCCCACGATCCCGCGGATCCGGACTTCCCCGACATCGCGCCCGCAGTACTGACCGAGGTCGCGAACACCAAACTGGTTGCCGTCGACAACACCTTCGCGGTCGCCAAGGTGATCGACCTCGGCGACCGTCGGGTCGAACTGCTGCACCTCGGCAACGGGCACACCGACGGCGATGTGGTGGCCGTCGTACCGGATGTCGACGTGTTCTTCGCCGGCGACCTGATCGAGGAGTCGGCTCCCCCGTCGTACGGGGACGACTCGTACCCGCTCGAGTGGGCCGACACCGTCGACCGGCTGATCGGGCTGCTCTCGGCGACCGCCAAGGTCGTTCCGGGTCATGGCGCCGTGGTGGACGCCGAGTTCGTCCGCGACCAGGCCGGCGACCTCGGGACTGTCGCCAACACGATCTCCGGGCTGCACCACGCCGGCACTTCGCTGGAGGACGCGCTGGCTCACACCGACGACTGGCCGTGGCCTGCTGCGCACGTCGAACACGCCGTACGCCGTGGGTACGCGACGCTGGGGATCCCGCGTCGCCCGACGCTCCCCATCCTCGGCCAGGCCTGAGGATGCCTTAAGACGCAGGGATGAACTACCCGTTCGCGTAGCGGCTGGTGAGGTGCTCTGCGGGGTTATCCGTTGACACGAAGACAGCCCATCCCGCACGTTGTTGCGAAGCGCTTGCCGCACCGACGGGATGAGGTGGGACCGATGGCCAGCACAGAGCAGACCTGTCACCCGGACGGACGTGTCGAACTGACCGATCCGGCAGCGATCGCGGCCAGCCCGTACGGGAACGCCGAACTGGCACCGACCCGGCTGCCCGAGCGCCGCTGGACGACGTACAACTATGCGGCGCTGTGGATGGGGATGGCGCACAACATCCCGAGCTACCTGCTCGCGGGCCGGGCTGGTCGCGCTGGGGATGAATTGGCTGCAGGCGTTCCTCACGATCACCCTCGGGAACCTGATCGTGCTGGTCCCGCTGCTGCTGAACAGTCACGCGGGAACGAAGTACGGGATCCCGTTCCCGGTCTTCGCGCGCGCTTTCTACGGCGTACGCGGGGCGAACTTCCCGGCGCTGCTGCGCGCGTTCATCGCGTGCGGCTGGTTCGGCATCCAGACCTGGATCGGCGGGCAGGCGATCTACGTCATCGTCGGCGAACTGGCCGGTGACGGGTGGACGAAAGCTTCTGTCGTCGGCGGGCATCCGTGGACGATGTGGCTGAGCTTCGCGTTCTTCTGGGCGCTGCAGATGGTGCTGATCTGGCGCGGCATCGAGGGCCTGCGCCGCTTTGAGAACTGGGCCGCCCCGCTGGTGACGGTAGCGTTCCTCGCGCTGATGATCGCGATCCTGGTCAAGGCCGGCGGCTTCGGCCCGATCCTGTCGCAACCGTCGAAACTCGGCTGGGACGCCGACTTCTGGAAGATCTTCGCGCCGTCGCTGATGGGGATGATCGCGTTCTGGGCGACGCTGTCGCTGAACATGCCGGACTTCACCCGGTTCGGCAAAGGCCAGCGCCAGCAGGTGATCGGCCAGATCATCGGTCTGCCGACCACGATGTCGTTCATCGCGCTGGTCTCGATCATCACCACGTCTGGCACGGTAATCGTCTACGGCTCCGCCATCTGGGACCCGGTCGAACTCACCCGCCGTTTCGAGAACCCGGTCGTGGTGACGATCGGCCTGGTGATGGCGATCCTGGCGACCATGTCCTGCAACGTGGCCGCGAACGTCGTCAGCCCGTCGTACGACTTCGCCAACGCCGTACCGAAGCTTTTGAACTTCCGTACGGCGGGCCTGACCACCGGCGTGATCGGCATCCTGATCCAGCCCTGGCGGCTGATCTCCGACCCGTCGATCTACATCTTCGTGTGGCTCTCCTTCTACGGCGGCCTGCTCGCTTCCGTCGCCGGCGTCCTGATCGCCGGCTACTGGTTCGTCGACCGCACCAACCTCTTCCTGGCCGACCTCTACCTCCCCAACGGCCGCTACTGGTACGCCGCCGGCTGGAACTGGCGAGCCGTCGTAGCAACCCTCGTCGGCTCTGTCCTCGCAGTAGGCGGCGCCTACTCCAACCCAGGCGCCGGCCCCTTCCCCGCCGACGGCCTGATCCCCTTCCTCAAGCCCCTCTACGACTATTCGTGGATTGTGGGCCTCGTCGCCGGCTTCGTCACCTTCCTGGGCCTAACCATCACCTCCCCCCACCGCACCCCCGCCGCCGCCGCCGCGGCCACCACCCTCTAGATCCGTACTACGCCCCTTCGCGCCACCAAGGACAAGCAGCTCGGCCTGATCCATGGAGAGCCTGTTTCCCTTGCTGGGTTGGGTTTTGAGGTTGTCCACAGCCCTTCTCTGGTGTCACTCACTGTCGCCAGAAGGGTCTATAGTCGCTAGCATGTTCGATAGTCCTGCGGAGATGGTGGACGCGTTGACCTCGGTGGTCGGCGCGGACGCTGCTGTGCTGGACGCGGACGAGTTGCTGGGTCAGTTGTCCATGATCTCGCAGTTGGAGTCGGTGCTGGCTGCCCGGAAGGCCGAGCGGATGGTCGGGCTGCATCACGTGTTGGCGGGGACGTCGGCTGATCTGGGTCATGAGTCGCCGCGGCCCGGGGATCGGGCGGCGGGTCCGGCGGAGCGGCGTTGGTCGGGTGATGTGTTGCGGTCGGTGTCGGACGAGATCGGGCTGGTGCTGGGCGCTCACCGCCGGACGGCGGCGCGGTGGCTGAACCGGGCGGCTGTTCTGGTCGAGCGGTTCCCCACCACCCTCGCGCTGCTGCGCGCCGGCGGGTTGCCGGCGGCCGCAGCGCAGCACATCGCCCACGAACTGGCAGTCATTGCCGACGGCGATCTCCGCGCCGGCGTCGAGAAGGTCGTGCTCGCGTGGGGTCAACGCTATGGCTGGGCGCGGATCAAGCAGATCGCACACCGCGAAGCGGCCAAAGTGCTCGCGGAGTACGAGTCGCTGCTGCATGCGCAGCGGCAGCTGGAACGCACCACCTACACGGTGTCCCACGATGGCGGGATGGCCGATCTGGTGGTGTCGACCTCGGCGATCGACATCACCGCCATCATGGCGGCCCTGACCGCGCGTTGTATCGAGCTGCAACGCCAAGGCGATCCCCGCACCCTGGACCAGCTCCGCACCGACCTGGCCGTTGCCCGCCTCCTCGGCCATGACCAAGCCACCGCGGCCCCCGGCGCCGCTGCGGGTGAGGCACCGAACCACCCCGGCCCCTCCACAGCCCACCCCGACCACACCAACAGCGCCCACCCGGGTTCTGAGCCCGCGTCCGGGGACGCCGCGAATGATCGAGGTGCGACCGCCGGCCGAGTTGCTGACGCGGAGACCGCACCGAGTACAGCCTCGGCTGCGGCGCCAGGTGCGCCAGGTGCGGCAGGTGCGGCAGGTACGGCGCCGGGTGCGCCGGGTGTTGCGGCGGGTGTGGCGCCGGGTGCGCCGGGTGTGGCTGGTGCGGTTGGGGTGTTGCCGGAATCGGGGTTGAACCCGGCGGTCGGGGTCCAGGTGGTGATCCACTGCACCTACGCCGAGGCCGAAGCACTCGCCACCGGCGCGGTCTGCACCGGCGGCGAACTCGAAGGCTACGGAACCCTGCCCCAAGACGCCCTCGCGATGGCCTTCACCCGCGCCAAGTTCAGATACAGGTTGACCGACCGGTCCCCGAAGTCCGATCCCGCCCGGTACACACCGAGTCCGGGACTGGACCAGCACGTCCGCGACCGGGACCGGCGCTGCCGGTTCCCCGGCTGCAACGCACGCGTCAAATACTGCGACCTCGACCACCGCGTCCCGTTCCCGAAAGGCCTGACCGACGCCGACAACCTCGAGGCCTTCTGCCGCCAACACCATCGCCTCAAGCACCACGGCAACTGGCAGATCTTCACCACCGACACCGGATCACTGATCTGGATCAGCCCCACCGACCGCGCCTACATCGACCCACCAGCCATACCCCACGCCGCCTGACCCACAACCGTCGACCGGCAGGAATCACCGGGCGGCGGGTCGGTCGAGCCTGTGCGGTAACACCCCCTGGTACCCCGCGGCCGTGTATCTCCCAAGACCGAAGCGAGCCGGTCTAGGGTCTACCCAACCGGTCAGCGCTAGGGGGTACGAGTGTGAGTGGGACTCCTGCGCAGTACGCCCTGCTTGGCGCGAAGACTCACCTACGGCCCGTTAATGCGACGCCTCACCTATCGCCCGACTTCGGCCACGCCTCGTGAACGCGGCCCCTCTGTTGCTGGACCTCCATGTCTCGCCGTGGCGGCTGGCCGACCTTGCCCTCCTCGAGGCGTGAGCTTGGCCATCGGGGAGCAGGAACTCAGGCAGTTTCTGATCGAACGGCTGGCCCGGCATTGTGACCTGGCCCTCGACGAGATCAATCCGGATCGGCTGCTGGCGGAGTACGGGCTGGCGTCGCGGGATGCGATCGCGGTCACCGGGGAGCTGGAGGAACTGCTCGATCGGCCGCTGCAGCCAACGAGTCTCTGGCGATATCCGACGATCAAACCAGATGGTCCATGGCCTGCTGACCGAGGCGCAGCAGATCGCCGTCGTAGGCCTCGCTCGCCGCCAGCCCGGCACGAACACGACCGACGTCGCCGAGACAGGCGTTGCCGCCGCCGGGGCAGCCACGGTCGAGGTTGATGCGACCAGGGTTGATGCGGAGTTTTTTGGGGCCGAGGGGATGGATCCGCGGGAGCGGTTGGTGTTGGAGGTTGGGTGGGAGGCGTTGGAGCGGGCGGGGATCGCGCCGTGGGGGCTTGATCGCAGCCGGGTGGTGGAGTTCGCGGATTCGTCGCCGCTCGCCGCGGCCGGTCTGGCGGTCTGGCGGTCGAGAGTCTTCGCGCGGGTGAGTCGGATCTCGCCCTGGCGGCAGTCGAACGGTCCGATGCGGGCTGCGCGGTCGTCGTACTCAAGCGCTTCCCCGACGCCGAACGCGACGGCGATCGGGTGCTTGCCCTGATCAACGACACCGCGACACCCGGCGAGATCGAGTCCGCCGACACCGCGACCGAATTCGACAGCCTGATCAAGACGGTGCTGGACACCGGCAGAAAGCTCACGACGCTTTCAGATGGCACCAACCAGTTCGTCGTACAGCGGGTCCGCCAGCCGCTGGCCGAATCACCACTGCACGGCGTTGGACGTTTCCTCCTCTCCGACAGCTCGCTCGATCGCATCCGCCCGTACGCCGCTGCGCTTGCGAATCAGCTCCGTTGCGGTGGTGACGGCCTGGCCGATGTCGCCTACGCCCTGGCGAGACTGGTCGGCCGTGGTCCAGTCCGAACGGCCGTGGTCGCCCGGGATCGCGCCGAGCTGGTGGCGGGCCTGATCGCGCTCGCCGAGGACCGCCCACATCCGGCAGTGGTCTTCGGCCAGGTCATCGATCCACCGCCCGCACCGGTCTGGGTCTTCTCCGGCCACCAACCGAACTGGACCAGCCTCCGCACCCTCGCCGAAAGCGAACCAGAGTTCGCCGCAATCATCGACGAACTAGCCCCCCTCCTCCACTGGGCAACGGCCTCTCCCTAAGAAACGCGGTCCTCACCGGCATCCCACCGAATACTCCGTACAAGAACGTGGCGGCGGGGTTTGGGGTGCAGGTTGCGTTGGGGTTGCTTTGGCGGCGGCGTGGGGTGGTGCCGGGTGGGGTTGTTGGGCATTCGGTCGGTGAGGTAGCGGCCGCGGTGCTCGCGGGGGTGGTGTCTGTCACGGACGGGGCGCGGGTGATTGCCGCGGTTGCGGATGGCGGTCAGCTCGCGACTCTCGAAGTTCACGGCTATCCGCTTGAACGCCGAGCCGGCCGCGTGGTCGAGCTGCCGCTCGCGTCCTGGCGTCGCTGGTGACCATCGTCGAGCTGGTCAGACGCTGGGCCGCGGAGAAGCCCGACGCGCCTGCCTACACCTTCGTCGACTATCAGGCCGACCGGAATGGGACGAGGGAGACGCTGACCTGGTCTGAGGTTGATCGTCGAGCCCGCGCTGCTGTTGCCGCGATTCGCCGGTACGCCGAACCGGGCGATCGCGTCGCCATCCTTGCGCCACAAGGGCTGGACTACCTCGTCGCTCTGCTCGGCTCCTGCTATGCCCGTACGATCGCGGTTCCGCTGTTCTCCCCCGAGCTGCCCGGCCATCAATCGCGGCTCAGGAGCCGCTCGCCAACAGCGCACCCGCCTGCGCGCTGACCACCCGCGCCCTCCGCGCCGCGACCGAACAAGTCGCCGTCTGCCCAGTGATCGACTCATCCGACTGGAACCTCCAGCGCATCGGCAAACCAGACACGCGGCAGCCCGATAGCACCGATGACCCGGCTGACCGGGATCTCGGACGTGTCGGGCCGGATGATGTTGCCTATCTGCAGTACACGTCGGGGGCTACTGGGGAGCCGGCTGGGGTGCTGGTTACTCATGGCAATCTTGTTGCCAATATTCGGCAGCTCATCGAGGCTTTTCGGTTTGAGCCCGGGCGGTCGATGACGGTCAGTTGGTTGCCGTTGTGGCATGACATGGGACTGATACTGGCGTTCGGCGTACCGATCCTGCACGGCGATCAGTCGGTGTTCATTGCTCCGATGGCATTCCTGATGCACCCCGCGCGCTGGTGGAAGCTCGGTCAGAGCTCCTTGGACGTGTACACGGCGGGGCCGAATTTTGCCTACGACTACTGCGTCAAGCGGATCAGCGACAAGGATTCGCTCGATCTGTCTCGTGTGAAGGTCTTTCTCAATGGCGCCGAGCCGGTCCGTGCGGCCACCATCGAGAACTTCAACCGCACGTTCAACTTGGCCCCGGCCACCCCACACGCCGGCGTACGGGCTTGCGGAGGCGGTTGTCTTCGTGACCAGCGCTCGGGTGGACGCGCCGCCGACCGCGCGCTCGTTCGACCGGGAGGCTTTGAGCAAGGGAGTACTACGCGCTTCGGTCGAGCGCGAGGTCGAGTTGGTGTCTCTTGGGTTGCCGGCTGGGCACCGCTGGTGATTGTTGATCCGGATTGCATGCCTTGCGAGCAGGTGTCGTCGGCGAGGTTTGGCTCAGCGGGCCCAACGTTGCCGCCGGGTATTGGGCCGACCCGGAACGCACCGCGGAAGTGTTCGGTGCGACCCTTGCCGATGGCACCGGGCCCTGGCTGCGGACCGGCGATCTCGGCGCCCTGTACGACGGCGAGCTGTATCTGACCGGTCGCCTCAAGGACCTGATCATCGTGGACGGCCAGAACCACCACCCGCAAGACATCGAGGCGATCGTCGCCGCGGCCCATTCCCGGCTCAGGCCAGGCCGCGTCCGGCAGCATCCAGCGGACCTCCAGCGGCAAACTCGCCCGGCAGGCAACGCGCGATTGGTTCCTGCTCAACGACTAGGGTGCAGGAGTGGCTGATCGGTATGGGAACGACGTGCTGTCGGGTGACTGGCGGAAGCCCAAGAACGGGCGGACCGTTGAGATAGCGGTCGAAAAAGGGATGGTGGTCGAGGAACCGTCGTCCGGGTTCGTCGGCGCTGTCGTCCGGTGGGAACACGGAGTCGTGGATCTCGAGGATCGGCACGGGCGGATCAAGACCTATCCCATGGGTCCGGGGTTCTGGGTCGACGGGAAGCCCGTCAGCCTGCAGCCGCCGAAGCGGCCGGGGCCGGCCAAGAAGACGAAGACCGCCTCCGGGTCGGTCGCCGTGAGCAACGTCCGGGCCAAGGTCGCGCGCGCCAGCCGGATCTACGTCGAGGGTCGCCACGACGCCGAGCTCGTCGAGCGGGTGTGGGGCGACGACCTCCGGATCGAAGGCGTCGTCATCGAGTACATGGAAGGCATCGACGACCTACCGGCGATCGTGAACCGATTCCAGCCAGGTCCCGGCCGGCGGCTCGGCGTACTGGTCGATCACCTGGTCGAGGGGTCCAAGGAGTCCAAGCTCGCGGCCCAGGTGAACAACCGGAACGTGCTGGTCGTCGGGCACCCGTTCATCGACATCTGGGAAGCGGTGAAGCCGTCGTCGCTGGGCATCGCGGCGTGGCCGAAGATCCCGCGCGGCACGGACTGGAAGCACGGCGTACTGGAGACCTTCGGCTGGCCCGCGACCGATCAAGCCGACGTGGCGGCGGCCTGGAAGCACATCCTGTCGAAGGTGAAGAGCTTCGCCGACCTGGAGCCGGAGCTCCTCGGCCGGGTCGAAGAGCTCATCGACTTCGTAACCCAGGACTGAAAACAGGCCTCAAGACCGATCACGCGGCTCAGGACTGATCGGCGGCAGCCGGTTCTCGATCCACAACTGGATCCGCTTCCGCTGCCGCCGGACATACCAAGTTCCGGCCATCACCGCGGCACCGACGGCCAGCACCAGCCCAGCCAGCAACGCAAAGATGATCCGGACCGCCGCCACGTCGACCACACCCGCAGCCACCAGCAGCAACACCACCGCGGCCAGCAACGCCACCGGCAACCACCGCTGGAAGATCAACGGCTGCCGAGCCGGTGTCAGATCCGCGCTCTTCACCAGTCGATGCCAAGCGGTCTGCCGCGCCGGCTCGGTGAACCACCGCGCGCACTGCAACAACCACGACCCCGGCTGCTGCTTGCGCCCGGCGACCGCCTTCACCCAGTTGCCGAAGACAGGACTGAGCCCACCCGACACAGCAACCATCCGGTCGGCAAGCCCCTTGGTGGTGGCGATGCCTTCGCGAGTGGTGTTGAGCTCGTTCCGCATCGTCGTGAGCGCGCCCATCCCGGCGTCGGCCGGGAAGTCATTGGCCAGCCGCTGGATCCGCTCCAACACCTTGCCGATCTTCCAGTCCTCGGCTTCGAGCACCTGACGCTGGGTCTCGCGGATCCAGTCCGGGTCGGCGCCGAGCATCGCGCCGAGGTGCGCGACGCAGTGCAGCCGGCCCATCAGCCAATCCCAGCGCCGCCAGTCCGCCGCGCCGAAAGCGCCGAAGTGCCCGACCTGGGTGCCGTACAGAATCCGGTCCTTCAGATCGTTCGCGATCGAGCCCTCGGGGAGTTCGTCCAGCAGCGTCAGTGGGATATCCGGTCCGAGTCGCAGGAACTGGAACGGCGCGCTGCGCTGCTGCGGCGTACGAGCGGACGTACACCGCGACACGACCTCGACCTCGAGCGCCGTCTCCACGACGTCGATCCCGACGACCTTGATCAGCGCGGCAAACTCGTCGCCGAGCGCCCGCTGAACCTGCAGCAGCTCGAAGATGTCGGTCAGCCCGACCGCGACCGCCTCGGCTCCACCGGCAGGTTGCAGATCCAGGTCCGCCTTCGCCAGCTCGTCCGACAACTCGTCACGCACCGCCAGAACCCGCTGCAGGCTGTCGCTGGTCGCCTTCAACCGCCGATCGAGGTCCGCCCGCTCCTCCCTGGCCGCGCTGTCGATCTGAGTCCGCAGCGACCGCAGAACCAGCCGTACTACGCGCTCCGCGGCGCCCGTTCCCCAATCCCAGCAGGGGTTTCCGGCCTCGATGCGCAGCGGCAGCATCGACCCGTCCGGCCCGGGCACCCACGGATGCTTGGTGGCGAGGATGTCGTCGATCTGCGCCTCGGACAACGCGGTCGCCGCGTCCAGCACGGTCGACTGGTCGTGGGTCGCGATGGTCACCGCCTCCCAGACGCCACCGGCGGCCCGGCCCCGCGAGTACGCCGGGAGGAGCATCTGCGCCGCCGCCCGCAACCGGTCCCGCTCAGGCGGTTGCTGGATGCAACGATCGAAGAGCCGCTGGGAGTCGGACCAGGATGCGTCCGCCTCCAGCAGCAGCCGCTCCAACTGCTCGACATCCGACCTGAAGTCCACCTCGCGCGGGTACTGGACGGCGGACAACGCGGCCACCCGCCAATTCGGCTGGTTCGCATCCACGAGTCGCGTCTCGGCAGAACCGATCCCGGCCGACGGTACGACGTACAGGACGTACCGGGTCGCGCGTCCGGTCACCGGCCGCCGCGCGACCACATCGAGGACGGGCGCGAACGGCGCGTTGTCGAGCACGCCGCCGTCGACCAGCCAGGCGCCGGACTCCTGATGTGGTCCGGGCTGCATCCGGGGCGGCGCGTCGCCCATCTTCGGCGTCTCCAGCACCGGCCCGAAGGCCACCGGGAACGACGCCGACGCGCGAGCGGCCCGGGCCAGCAGGTTCGTGTTCTTCAGCCCGTTGTTCTCCTTGACCGAGAACGACCGGTTCTTCCCGTCGTACTTCGCGGCGCGCTCGCTGGTGAAGCAGTACAGGTACCGATGGTCCGGTACGACGAAGCGCTGGCCGGCCGCGTCCTTCGCCTCGAACTGCTGGATGCCGAGCCCCGAGGCGGTCACGAACAATGTCACCGGCTCGGCGGCCGACGCCTTGCCCGCATCGGCGACGCCTTCGAGGAGGCTGTTCAGCTCCTTCAGGAAGAAGTCGCCGTCCAGCACCGACGACGACGGCTTGCCCGCGGCCGGGACCAGCTTGCCGACCTCGAGCGAGCCGAGCCCGACCCAGCGCTGCCGCAACCACGGTCCGTTGTCGCCATCTGGATCAAGTGTGGACCCGTGCGAGATCGCGGTCGCGAGGAGTGACCCGTTGAGCCCACCCGCGCTGGTGCCCGCGATCACGTCGACGACGAGCCGGCGCTGCTCCCCATCGCGATGGCACAGCTCCTTCCAGCGCGCTGCCAGGACTTCGTCGTACGGCTGCGCAGCGGGCCTCGAGCCACCACCGGAAGCACGCCGGATCAGGTCGAGTTCGTGCGTGACACCGCCCATCCAGACGGCCAGACTGACCCCGCCGTTCAATACCAGCGCGATCCGGATCTCATGGTCCGACATTGATTCGGTTTCCCCCCCGTCGCGGTCCTCGCATCCAGAGATATCACGTGGGTGACCCGCTGAGACACCCATCGCAGCGGAGAGTGAACAAAGAGGTACCCGAACTGTTGCCGAGGGCAGCGGCCGGAGTCATTCTGAAGCCGGGGGTGGTCGTCATGAGCCCATGGCGAAGAGCGCTGGCCACCGGACTGCTGGCGGTACTGGCCGGCTGCGGCGGCCCCACCGCCGGCCCCGGAACACCGGACGATTCGGCGCCGACCGGTACCTTCGCCGAGCCGTCGATCGAGCCGACCGATCCCGAGTCGTCCCAGCAGGTGCAGCCGAAACCGTCGATCGAGCTGGCCTCCGCGCCGATCGGCGGCAACGTCGTGGAGAACGGGATCTACCGCTGTGCCGAGGTCAACTGGCTCGGCCGGAGCCCGATCCCGGCCGGCACCACCATCGTCACCGGCTCCCCGCACGTCGAGCCCGGCGGTGTCTTCGAGATCGACCAGCGAGGCTGCCCTGCCGACGCCCGGCCGTGTCCCGAAGTCCAGTGGGTCACCGGCGACTTCCAGCCCTGTTTCGTCGGCGCCCGCCAGGTCGCGGCCGGTACCGACGACATCGCCCTGATCATGCCGATCCGCGCGACCTGCAACACCGGAGCCGACTGCAAGAGCCTGGCCGGTGACCAGCCCGGCAGCCAGATCGCGTTCAGCCCCGGGGACCTCCCCACGACGTCCCCGACCGGCTGACGAGATGGCTGCCGAGCGGTCGCCGGCCGAGCGCTGGGTGAGTTTCGCCGCCGGCATCGTCGCGCCGGTGACCCTGATCAGCGGGCTATTGTTCTACTTCGGCTACGTGTCCGCGAGATCGCAGTACGAGTACTTCGGGATCGACGTCGACACGATCGGCCTGAGCACCCAGGACTACGTGATGCGCAGTCCGCAGCCGCTGCTGGTTCCGCTGCTCATCTTCACCCTGCTGGCGGTCGCAGGACTGTTCCTGCACAACGTGATCCGGGCCCGGCTTGGCGCAGATCCCCTACGCCGCGCGCGGATCGTGGCGAGCGCAGTACTGGTCCTCGGCATCCTCGGCCTGCTCGCGTATCCGTTGATCGGCGGCATCCCGTACTACGCGCTGCTGGTGCCGGTGGTGATCGGCCTGGCCGCGGCGGCTCTCGGGTACCTGTCCTACCTGGCGAGCAAGGCCCAGCCAGAGGTGGGGAAGCAAGCCGTCCTGATCGGCCTGCTGGCGGTGGTCACCATCACCTGTGCGTTCTGGGCGACCGCGACGACAGCGCAGTACTCCGGGCGCGGGCTGGCCAAGTCCAATGCGAAGGACCTCGGCCAGTTCCCGGTCGTCATCCTGGACACCAAGGAACGCCTGCAACTGCGGTCCCCCGGGCTCGAGGAGACCGTGCTCCGGCCGGGCGCCGGTCAGACCTTCAACTACCGGTACCGCGGGCTCCGGCTGCTCGTGGTCGGCGAGAACCGGCTGTTCCTCGTACCGCAGAAATGGAACGCCGCGAACACCACGCTGGTACTACCGCTGGACAGCTCGATCCGGGTGCAGTTCCAGTTCCAGAACGACCCGCCGTAGCTGTCAGGCGGAGCCGCGGATGATCAGCTCGGTGCTGAAGATCTCCGGGCCGGTCAGGTCCGCGCCGTTGATCTTCGCCAGCAGGATCTCCGCGAGCCGGGTGCCGAGCTGGACCACCGGCTGCCGCACGGTCGTCAGCTTCGGCGTCGTCGTGGTAGCCACCACCGAGTCGTCGAAACCGACCACGGCCACGTCCTGCGGCACCCGCCGGCCGAGTTGCGAGATCACCCGCAGGGCGGCTGTCGCCATCAGGTCGTTCGCCACGAACAAGCCGTCGAGGTCGGGATGCTCGTCGAAGAGTTTCAGCGCGGCCTGTTCACCACCGTCGGCCGTGAAGTCGCCGTACGCAACGGCTTCGGGCAGACCTTCCTCGGCCATCACCAGCTGGTACCCGGTGAGGCGGTCGATTCCCGCCGTCATGTCGACCGGGCCGGCGACTGTGCCGAGCTTGCGACGTCCCTTGGACAGCAGGTACTCCACTGCCGTCCGGGCACCGGCCACGTTGTCCACGTCGACGCTCGCGACCGGGACCTCCACCCCGAGCGGGCGGGCGCTGAACACGATCGGCAGCGGCAACTGGGCCAGCTCCTGCAGCACGTTGTCGCGGCCGTGGTGGCTGACGATGATCGCGCCGTCCACGTGACCGCCGCGCAGGTACCGCAGCAGTCGCTGGTCGTCCCCCGCGGACGGCTCGATCAGCAGCACCAGCTGCGACGAGGTCGGCGCCAGGGCCGCACTCACGCCCCGCAGGATGCCGGCGAAGAACGGGTCCGAGAACACCCGGCTGTCCGGCTCCGGCACCACCAGCGCGACCGAGTCCGTACGACGGGTCACCAGCGCCCGGGCGGCCCGGTTCGGTACGTATCCGAGCTCGACGATCGCGCGCTCGACCGCGGCCACCGTGTCCGGCAGCACCTTCGGCGATCCGTTCACCACCCGCGAGACCGTCGCCCGCGAAACCCCGGCGAGCGCGGCCACCTGTTCCAGGGTCGGGGACATCGACTCGTGGGCTTGCTTCGGCAACGGACCTCCCCGGACGGTGCTGGACCTTCACACCGTAGTACCTCGGGTTGTCGTCAGTGGTCTTTACGGGGATGTTTCGAGCGATTTCGGCAAAGCTCACTCAGCCGGTTTTACGGACGTTCGCGGCCTTGTCGCTGTCTCGGAGTGCCTGTTTCCACGCGGCCGCCGGGGACTGCTTGCCTTCCTCGACGCGTTGCAGCGCCTCGGAGAAGACCTGGTTGATCTCGCCGTCGCGCGGTCCCTTGTGCTGTTTGAGGATCACGTTCTGGGCCCGGTTGATGAAGATCTTGCCGACCGGCGCGTTGTTGAAGTACGGGTTGACCTGCGACTTCACCTGCGGCGAGTCGTACGCGTCGGTGGTCGACGGGAACGAGCCGACCTTCTTGAAGACCTTGATCTGCTGCTCCGGCGCGGTCAGCCAGGCGGCCAGCTTGGCGGCCTCCTCGGGGTTCGCCGACTGGGTCGGCACGGTCAGGTAGGACCCGCCCCAGTTGCCACCACCGCCGGGGAACACGTCGGCGACGTCCCACTTGCCCTTGCCGAAGCTGCCCGCGTTGTCCTGGATCACGCCGAGCAGCCAGCCCGGGCAGGCGATGGTGGCGAACGCGTCGGTCCGGAAACCCTTGGTCCAGGCATCGGTCCAGGCCGGCAGCCGCGCCGACAAGCCCTCCTCGGTGCCGGCTATGACCTGGTTCCAGGTCCGCCTCAGCCTCTCGTTCTCCGCGCCCAGGTACCGGTCCTGGTTGGAGTAGTAGGCCTGGATCAGCTGGTTGCGCATCGCGTCCCAGGTCACCGTCGCAGAGTCGTACCAGGCCGAGTTCGGCACCTCACGCTTGAACTTCCGCCCGTACGAGAAGTACGAGGCCCAGTCCGGGAAGAGCTTGGCCACCTCGGCCCGGTCGGTCGGCAGGCCGGCCTTGGCGAACAGGTCCTTGCGGTAGCACATCGCCATCGGCCCGATGTCCGTGCCGTAACCGATGATCCGGCCGTCGCCGGTGGTCGCCCCGGCCACCTTCCAGTCCAGCCACCGCGACTTCAGGTCGTCGGCGCCGTATTGGCGCAGATCCACGAACTTGTCGGCCTTCGCCAGGTACTTGTAGATCCAGCTGACCTCCATCGCCTCGATGTCGGCCATCCCCGAACCTGCCGCGAGGTTGTCGTCGAGGTTCTTGATGTGCACGTCGACGGTGGCGCCCCGGCGTTCGGTGATCTTGACGTTCGGGTGCGCCGCCTCGTACTCGCGGTACAGGTCGCTGTAGCCGAACTCGTTGAAAGTGGCGATGGTCAGTTCGATCTTCCGACCGTCGTCGCCTGATCCGGAGGAGGCGGAGGACTGGTCGTTTCCACCGCACGCCGAGGCCAGCAAAGTGAGGCTGCAGGCAAGGACGACAACTGCGGTGCGATAGCCGGCACTGGGCCGCATTTGAATGCTCCCTGTTATGGACGGGTTGAGAGCGCTCTCGATTTGGAAAGTGAGCTGAGTTTCGAGCGTTTCAACTGAGTGTGTCAAGCACCACATCGTTACTCTGAGACACCGACCTGATTAGGTCAGTACATAGCAGCCCGAATTGTCACTGTGTGAACCACGCCGGTGACGGACCGCGTAGATTCCTGGCAAATGGCTGGGTTGTCGCAAGCAACTATCTGGTTACGGCAGCAGGTCGCGGACGACCGCGTCGGCCAGTAGCCGACCACGCAGAGTGAGAACGAGCTGCCCCTCGGCCTCGACCAGCAGCCCGTCGCCGACGGCTTCCGCGACGGCCGCGCGACCACCGTCATCGAGTACTTCGAGGGGCAGGCCGGCCCGCAGCCGGATCTCGAGCAGGACCCGCTCCACCCGGCGGGTCTCGTCGTCGAGAACCTCCCGCGCGTACGCCGGACTTGCGCCCGAGGCGATCCGATCGGCGTACGCGGTCGGGTGCTTCACGTTCCACCAGCGCACCCCGCCGACGTGGCTGTGCGCGCCCGGGCCGATCCCCCACCACGTGTCGCCGCGCCAATAGAGCTCGTTGTGGCGGCAGCGGGCTTCCGTAGTACGGGCCCAGTTCGATACCTCGTACCAACCGAGGCCCGCGCTGGTCAGGAGGTCGTCGGCGAGCAGGTACTTATCGGCGAGGTCGTCGTCGTCCGGCATCGGCAACTCGCCACGGCGTACCCGGCGGGCCAACTGCGTGCCGTCTTCCACGATCAACGCGTAGGCACTCACGTGGTCGGGATCGGCTGACAATGCGGACTCCAGCGAAGTCCGCCAATCCTCTAGCGATTCCCCTGGCGTGCCGTAGATCAGGTCCAGATTCACGTGCTCGAATCCTGCGGCGGTGGCTTCTTTCACTGCCTGCAAAGCGCGTCCGGGAGTGTGCTTTCGATCCAGGATTTGCAGCACGTGGGGGCTCGCGCTCTGCATTCCGAACGAGACGCGGGTGAATCCAGCCGCTCTCAGATCCTCCAAATACTGAGGATCCACGGACTCCGGGTTCGCCTCGGTGGTCACTTCCGCGTCCGGCGCGAGCCCGAATTCATCCCGTACGGCGGCCAGCATCGACCCGAGATCAGCGGCCGGCAACAGCGTCGGCGTACCACCACCGAAGAACACCGTCTCAACCGGCCGGTCCAGGTCGCCGAGCACCCGCCTTGCGAGACGGACCTCTTCGACCGCGGTCCGCGCGTACGACGCCTGGGACCCGCCGCCGCCGAGTTCCTTGGCGGTGTAGGTGTTGAAGTCGCAATACCCGCAGCGGGCCGCGCAGAACGGGACATGGAGGTAGAACCCGAACGGCCGTCCGGCGGCCTCACGGACCGCCTGCTCGGGCAGCGACCCGTCCGCGGGCCCAGCCTCCCCCTCGGGCAATGTCGATGGCACCCACCCATCGTACGGAAACCACCTGAGCCTCTCGAACGGACCTTTCGAGACGCGATCGCGGTGTTTCTGTGGTAGCGCTCTGTCAGTGGACCACTACATTCAGCTCATGGACACCGAGGCCCAGCCGGTCGGAAACGCCACCAAGAACGCCGTCGTGGTCGCGATCATGCTCGGCATGTTGCTCGCTGCCCTCGATCAGACGATCGTCGCGACCGCGTTGCCGACCATCGTCAGCGACCTCGGGGGCGCGAACCACCTGTCCTGGGTGGTGACGGCCTACCTGCTCGCCGAGACGATCATGACCGCGCTGATCGGCAAGTTCGGCGACCTGTACGGGCGCAAGCGGATGTTCCTGATCAGCGTGGTGCTGTTCCTGGCCGGGTCCGCGTTGTGCGGGATGGCCGACTCGATGCTCTGGCTGGTCGGCTCCCGCGCCGTCCAGGGGCTCGGCGCGGGCGGCCTGATGGTTACCGCGACGGCAGTCATCGCTGACGTCGTACCGCTCGCCCAGCGCGGCAAGTACCAGGGTTTCATCGGTTCGGTCTTCGGTGTCTCGACGGTCGCCGGCCCGCTGCTCGGCGGTCTGTTCGTGGACCAGCTGAGCTGGCGCTGGGCGTTCTACGTCAACCTGCCGCTCGGCGTCCTGGTGCTGGTCATCGCCGCGATCACGCTGCCCTCGGTGAAGGCCGCGGTGAAACCGGCGATCGACTATCTCGGCATCCTGCTGATCGGGCTGGGTGCGACCGGGCTGACGCTGGTCACGACGTGGGGCGGTAACGAGTACGACTGGACCTCACCGACCATCATCGCGATGGCGGTCGGCTCGATCATGGCGCTGATCCTGTTCGTCCTGGTGGAACTCCGAGCGGCCGAACCGCTACTGCCGATGCGGCTGTTCAAGTCCGGAGTGTTCTCGGTCTGCGCGCTGCTGAGCTTCATCATCGGCTTCGCGATGCTCGGCGGAGTGACCTTCCTCCCGACGTACCTGCAGTATGTGCACGGCGCCTCCGCGACCGAGTCCGGGCTGCAGATGCTGCCGCTGGTGGTCGGGCTGCTGGTGGCCTCGATCGGCGTCGGTCAACTCATCAGCAAGACCGGCCACTATCGGTGGTTCCCGGTCGCCGGAACGATCCTGATCGGCGGCGGCCTCTACCTGCTTTCCTTGCTGGACAACCACACCAGCTACCTCCACACGGCCGGCGACATGGTCGTTCTGGGGCTCGGCATCGGCCTCTGTATGCCGGTGCCGACGGTGGTCGTCCAGAGCACTGTGGACTACAAGGACCTCGGTGTCGCCACCTCCGGCGTCAGCTTCCTGCGGACCATGGGTAGCTCCTTCGGCGTCGCGGTCTTCGGCTCCATCTACGCCACCCAGCTCCCGGAGAAGCTCGCCGGAGCCGTTGCCCCCGGCATCGATCCGCGACTCGCGCTGTCCGTCGACGGCGTACGCTCCCTGCCTGCGGCCGCCCGCGAACCGATCACAGCCGCGTACGCCGACGCGCTGCACGTGGTCTTCCTGGCCGCCGTACCGGTCGCCGCTGTCGGATTCCTCGTTGCCCTGCTGCTGAAGGAGGTTCCGCTCCGCGACACCGCCCGGGTGTCGGCCGGCGGCAACTCCGGCGTCGGCGAAAGCTTCGCGGCCCCGGCGTCCTTCGACTCCGAGCACGAACTGCAGAAGCTGGTCGCGCTGGTGGTCCAGAAGCACAAGGGCGGGCACCCCGGCCCCGAAGTACTGGCCGCGTCCGGCCTTCCGCTCTCGCTGGCCCAGACCTGGATGATCATGCGAGTCTTCCGCGGCGGCGCCGACAGCGGCTCGGCCACCCTGCAGGAGATCACCGGCGACCTGAAGGTCCCGCCGGGCGTCTTCGAACCCCTCGCCGGCCAACTGGTTGCCGACGGCTACCTCAGCGAAACCCTCGGCCACTACCGCTTCACCCCGACCGGCCTGGAAATGTTCCAGCGCTTCGTCGGCGCCTGGCGCGTCTGGCTCCTGGCCCGTCTGCAGGACTGGGAAATGGACAACGCCGAAGACTTCTCCGCAGCCGTCGACCGAATCGCCGAACAAATGATCAAAACCGGCCAAGACCTGACGACGGGCAAGCACGCGGAGCTGGCCGGGGTCTAGCCTGACAGTGCGGTAACGATCTGATCGCGAGGTCGACACAAGGACGATCGGGCCGACGAGCTTCTATTCGGTCTCCCGCGCCGAACTGGCACGCTCCCGCCTGAAGCTCAGCGCGACCAGGAATCCGAGGGCCATCCCAACGGCCGCCAGCAGGACGACGACAGCCTCGCCGTCCGCGGTAGCTCGGCGCAGGTCGCCGCCCACCCGGTCGTCGAGGCCGATCGCGGCAATCGCCGTGAACACCGCGAGGCCGATCGCGTTGCCCAGGTTCAACATGGTCGAGGCGATCCCGTTGGCGACGCCCTGCTCGGTGGCCGCCGTACCGGAGGAGGCGGCGATCCACATCCCGGTCCAGACGATGCCCTGTCCGATACTGGAGACGATCAGACCGGGCAGCAGCAAGGCATAGCCCGCGTCGACGTCGAACCCGAGCGCGAGTACCGCAGTACCGATCACCCCGATGCCGAAGCCGATCAGCAAGGTGGTGCGGGTGCCGATCCGGGTGGCGAGGCGTTCGCCCAGCTGGGTCCCGGCGGCGATGGCCACCGACGGAACCAGGAACGCCAGGCCGGTCTTCAGCGCGCTGTAACCGTGCACGGTCTGCAGCAAGACGGTCAGGAAGTAGGGCAGCACGCCGAACGTGCCCATGAAGACGAAGGTGATGATGCTGCCGGCCGTCAGGCTGCGATTGCGGAACAGTCGGAACGGCACCAGCGGATCCGCACTGCGCGACTCGATCAGTACGAAGCCGGCCAGCAGTACGACCGCGGCGATCAGCGCGGCGACGATCACCGGATCACGCCAGCCGAGCTCGGGGCCTTCGACCAGGCCGAATACCAGCAGGGTCGCTCCGCCCGTGACGGTGAAGGCGCCGGGAAGGTCGAACTTGCGGCGGACGGGGTGGGCCTGATCACGCGGGATGACGAAAAGGGCGGCGATCGCGACAGCGCCCGCCAGCGGGACATTCACGAAGAAGACCGCCGGCCAACCGAAGTGCTGGGTGAGCAGACCGCCCAGCAGCGCGCCAAGGGTCAGGCCACTGGCCCCCGAACCACCCCAGACCGCTAGCGCGCGATTACGCCGTGGACCTTCCTCGAACAGCGTGTTGAGCAGCGCCAGAGTCGACGGCAACAGCAGCGCGCCGCCCAGACCCTGCACGACCCGGGCGACGATGATCATCGCTGAGCTGTCAGCCAGTCCGCCGGCCAGCGACGAGACCGCGTAGATGGTCAGGGCGAGCACGAACATCCGGCGCCGGCCGAGCAGATCGGCCGCGCGACCGCCGAATAGCAAGAAGCCGCCTGCCACCACGACGTACGCGCTCACCACCAATTGCTGGGTCTGGCCGGGGAAGCTGAGTTCCCGTCCGATCTCGGGCAGCGCGACGAACACGATGTTGAGATCCAGCGCGAAGATCAGCTGCCCGAGGGCGAGCAGGGCCAGCACCCAGCCCAGTCGCCTGGACGGTGCCGTGGTCACTTCTCGTCGTACGGGCGTAACGGTCATCTCGCTGCGTCTCCTCGAGGCGATGGTTCGAATGTACGGCTACTTTCGTACAATCGAACCATCAATGCAAGTCAGGACGCGAAAGGATCAACTGTTGGACTGTTTTGGTACGGTCGAACCATGAGTTACCGACACCCGGACCGGGAGCAGCTCCGGATCGACGAGGTACTGACCGCGCTCGGCAACCCGGTGCGCCTGGAGGCCGTCCGGATCCTGAACGGCGGCGGCGATCACAACTGCTCGATGCTGCAGACCGAGGTGGGCATCGCGTCGAAATCCACGATGACGCATCACTGGCGGGTGCTACGCGAGAGCGGCATCATCTGGCAGCGCCCCTCCGGCCGCGAGACGGCACTGACCCTTCGCCGCGAGGATCTCGACGCCCGCTACCCCGGCCTGCTCGACAGCATCCTGACCGGCCGCGCAATCGACGCCGCCGGCGAGCCCGGCGCCTAGGGCCCCGACCAGGCAGATTGGCCGGGCAGGTGACCAGCCCTCAGAAGCCGATGTCGCAAGGCCGGTACGTCGGGGCGCGCCTGGCCTTGCTGTGCTGCTCATAAGCATAGGCAAGCCGCAGTAGCACCGGCTCGGACCACGCCGTCCCCATGAAAGTGATGCCGACCGGCAGCCCGAAGGCGAATCCGGCAGGCACGCTGATCGCCGGATAGCCGGCCAGCGCGGCCGGAGTGGAACTGCCACCGAGGTAGCTGTCGCCGTTGACGAGGTCGATCTTGCCCGGGGGCGCACCGGTCGGCATCACGAGCGCGTCGAGAGTGTGCCTGCGCAGTACGGCGTCGATGCCTTCGGTACGAGACAGTCGATGGTTGGTGGCCAAGGCGGCACGGTATTCCGCCTCGGTGAAGTTCAGTGCCTGCACGGCCTCGAGTCCGTCCTGCCGCACGTAGCGCAGCTCGCGGTCATCGTGCCTGCGGTTGAACTCGATCAGCTCGGACAGACTGCGCGGATGATCGCCGGGAGTTTGGGACAGGTAGGCATTGAACGCCTGCTTGATCTCGTAGGCCTGCACCACCACGGAGGTCTCGGTGTCCTCCAGTTGTTGTGCGGTCGGGATGTCGGCCGGGTCGAGCACTGTGGCACCGGCCTTCCGGATCACCTCGATCGCCTGCTCGGCGATCTCGTCGGCATGACTGCTGTAGCCGAAGTACACCTCCCGCGGTATGCCGATCCGCGCACCTCGCAATCCGTTCGCGTCCAGGAATCGCGTGTAGTCGGGACGGAAGTGCCCGCGGCTCGCTGAGGTGGCCGGATCGCGCTTGTCCACCCTGACCAACGCTCCGAGCAGGATCGCCGCGTCGGGACAGCCCCTTGCGGCTACCGTCGCGGTAGCGCCCACGCTACTTATCCAGCGAGGACTGGTTCGTGCAGCTCAGGGGGTTACCGGCTCTCTCTTGTCACCGGTCATTCGGCTTCGTACATCTTGTCCAGGAGGTCGCCGTAGGTTACTTCTACGTGTTTGCGCTTGAGCTTCAGGCTGGGCGTCATTTCGCCGGACTCGACCGTCAGGTCTCGTTCCAGGATGGTGAACTTCTTGACCGTTTCCCAGCGGTTCAGGCCGGTGTTGAGTTCGTTCACGTAGCCCTGGACCATCGTCCGCGCGGCCTCTGAGGTGACGATCTCGGCGTACGGCTTGCCGCCGAGGCCGTTCTGGTCGGCCCAGCCCTCGATGGCTTCCGGGTCGAGCGTGACCAGCGCGGAGACGAAGTTGCGCTGGTTGCCGTGGACCAGGAACTGGCTGGCGTACGGGCAGATCATCTTGAAGCGGCCTTCGATCACCTGCGGGGCGACATACTTGCCGCCGGAGGTTTTGAAGAGGTCCTTCTTCCGGTCGGTGATGAAGAGGAACTCGTCCTCGAAGTGCCCGATGTCGCCGGTGTGGAACCAGCCCTCGGCGTCGATCACCTCGGCGGTCTGGTCGGGCAGGTTGTGGTAGCCGCTCATCACCAGGGGACCCCTGATCAGGATCTCGCCGTCCTCGGCGATCTTGAACTCGGCCGCCGGGAAGATCGGGCCGACACTGCCCAGCCGGTACTGATCGGGCCGGTTCAACGATGCTCCGGCGGCAGTCTCGGACAGCCCGTAGCCCTCCAGGATCAGCAGCCCGGCCGCGTGGAACCACTCGGCGAGCTTCTTGTCCAAGGCCGCGGAGCCGGAGACGAAGAACCGGATCTTCCCACCGAAGCGGTCCCGGATCTTCGACAGCACGAGCTTGTCGGCCACCGCGTACTGCGCCGCGAGTACGCCGCTCGGCTCCTTGCCCTGCTGCCGAAGCGAAGACACGGAAGCACCGATCCCGAACGCCCAGTGGAAAAGCTTCGCCTTGACGCCGCCGTCGGCCTCCATCATCGTCACGATCCGGCCGTGCGCCTTCTCGAAGACCCGCGGCGCGGCAGCCATGAAGGTCGGCTGTACGGCGGCGGCGTTGGCGACGATCTTGTCGACCCGGCCGTCGATCGCGGTCGCGAAGCCGATCTGGAACTGAACGGCGAGCAGCACCTGACCGAACACGTGTGACAACGGCAACCAAAGTAGTTGCAGATCGTCCGGGCTCAGCACCCGGATCCCTTCCACCGCAGCACCTTCGTACGTCCAGACCGAGTGCGGCAGCCGCACACCCTTCGGCCGGCCGGTCGTACCGGAGGTGTAGACGAGCGTGCAGAGGTGTTCCGGCCGGATCTGCGCGATCCGCGCGTCGACCATCTCCGGGTGCTCGTCCAATGCCTTGGCGCCGAGTTCGTCCAGCGCGGAGAGGCTGATCACCCAGTCGCCGTCGCGCTCGTCAGGCGAACCGTCGATCAGCACCACCTTGTGCAGCGAAGGCAGCTCCGACTTGTGCTCGCGCAGCTTGTCGACCTGGCCGGCGTCTTCGGCGAACACGACCTGGACCTCGGCGTCGGCCACGATGTACGCGACGTCGACGGCCATCGTGGTCGGGTAGATCGTGGTGGTCGCCGCACCCGCGAGGATGGCGGCGAGGTAGGACTGAACCCACTCGAGCCGGGTGCTGGCGGCCACGGCCACCCGCTGCTCGGGCTCGACCCCCAGCGCGATCAGGCCGGCGGCGCGGCGGCGGGACAGCTCGTCGGTCTCCTGCCAGCTGACTGACACCCACTCCTCGCCGACCGGGTAGCGGAACGCCTCCCGGTTCGGCTGCGCGGCGACGCGGTCGAGGAACATCTGGGCGAGGTGCTCCTTGCGGGAGCTGAGCAACGCGAGCTGAGGACCGTCGGCAACGGGCATCATGGCTGGCCTCCATCGGGGGTCAAGTGAACCGAACGGTAATAGACGCAGCCAACCCTGACCATGGTCATCGCTTGCCCGTCCGCACCATCTCGATTACGTTTCCGCAACATGCGCGCACGGTCTGTGGCTCTCGTCTCACTATCCGTCCTACTCCTCGGCTTGTTGTCCCCGGCAAACGCCGCGCCGCCGCCGGTCCAGGCAGCGGCCCAAGTCGTCCCGCCGTCCGAATTCGGGACCGACTACGACGACCCCCGTACGCCGGCGCCGCCGGTCGCCGTACCGAACACCCGGCACTGCTCGGTCGAGATCGTCCGGAACGGCTTCAAGAACTTCGATCCCTACACCTCCACCTATACCCCACCGGCCGGCTGCCGCGGACCATGGTCCAAAGTCGTCCTGAAGATGCAGGGGTCGGTCAAGGGCGTCCAGTACGACCGGCTCGGGCACATCACGATCGGCGGGGTCGGCGTCTTCCGCACCTCCACGCCGGAGCCGAGCACGGACGGCATCAGCTGGAAGGTCGAGAAGGACGTCACCTCCTACATCCCGCTGCTGCGCACCCCACAGCCCGTCGTCATGGAACTGGGCAATGTGGTCAACGACACGTACACCGGTGTCCTCGACATCGTCGTCACCCTCGACTTCTACCTGGCCGGCCACGGCGCCCCACCAGCCCGTACGGCGAACGCCGTGCTGCCGCTCCAGGACCAGCGACGCGAGGACTCGGACCTCGTCGGTACTGCGACGCTGCCGCGCAACACATCGCGCCTGCTCGGTGAGGTCTACGTGACCGGGTCGGGCGGCGGCTGCGAGGAGTTCTGGGACACCTCCGCACCCGACACGACGGGCTACTCCTGCCCCGACGGCTCCCCGTACCGCGAGGTCGACGTACTGGTTGACGGCAAGCTCGCCGGCATCGCCCTGCCGTATCCGTACATCTACACAGGCGGCTGGTCGAACCCGTACTCCTGGCGCCCCTCCCCCGCACCGCGCGCCTTCGACATCAAGCCCCTGTACTACGACCTCACGCCCTTCGCCGGCCTGGTCAGCGACGGGAAGCCGCACGATTTCCGCGTCCACGTCGCCGGCGTACCGGCCCGGGCAGAGCGGCTGGTTCACCGTCCCCAACCTGCAAGTCTGGACCGACCAATTCCACCAGCAGACCCGCGGCGCGATCACCTCGTACGACGTATCGCCGCTGACCAAGTCGGAAGACGCCACGGGCGCGAGTGGCGCGGCAGGTTCTGTGAAGATGACGGCGTCGCGGTCGCTCAAGATCAGCGGGTACGTCGACACGTCGGCCGGACGGATCCGCACCACGGTGCAGCGGACCCTCTCGAACAACTCCGATCACGTCTGGGAGGCGGGCGAGTCCCGCGACACCCTGGACGCCTCGTGGCGCGACGTGTCGGTCGTCACCAGCGGCGCAAGGGTTGAGCGGACCGATCTCAGCTACGGCAAGTCCGGCTACCTCAGCTTCTTGCCCAACACAACGATCCCGAACGGGTACGACGTCGTCACCGACCTCGACATCTACGACCGCAGCCACCTGACCACCACGGTCGGCCGGCACCTCGTCGCTGACCGCCGGACCGAAGAGACCTACGACGGGCGGGCATCCTGGATCTACAACGTCCCGCGCGACCAACGCCACGCGATGGGCAACCAGACCGTCCGTTACCGCGCTACTGGCACCGGCAGCTGCTACGACCACACGCTGAGCGCGATCAACGGCGTCTACGTCAAGGACTTCTACGGCTGCTGACCGCCGAACCGCCAACACTGACCTTCCGCGGCTTCTCACCGGTTTCCGGCGGGTTCCAAGCGCAACTGCCTGAGCAGTCGGCGCGCTTGGTCAGTGTTGGCGGCGCTTGATCAGTGTTGGCGGTTGGGGCGCTAGCGACGCTGCTGAAGGAGCTCCGCGATCTGGACCGCGTTGAGGGCTGCGCCCTTGCGGAGATTGTCGTTGGAGACGAAGAGGACGAGGCCGCGTCCGTCCGGGACCGATTGGTCCTGGCGGATGCGCCCGACGTACGACGGGTCCTTGCCGGCGGCAAGTAGCGGGGTGGGGAGATCGGCGAGCTCGACACCCGGCGCGGCGGCGAGGAGTTCGGTCGCCCGCTCCGGGGTGATCGGGTCGGCGAACTCGGCGTGGATGCTCAGCGAGTGGCCGGTGAAGACCGGGACGCGGACGCAGGTACCGGCGACCGGGAGATCCGGCAGGTGCAGGATCTTGCGGCTCTCGTTGCGGAGCTTCTGCTCCTCATCGGTCTCACCGGTGCCGTCAGCAACGATCGAGCCGGCCAGCGGGAGCACGTTGAACGCGATCGGCCCGGCGTAAACCTGCGGCTGCGGGAGGTCGATCCCGTCGGTGCCCCGGGCAAGTCGCCCGGCTCCGGCAGCGAGCGCCTGGGTCTGGTCCTCGAGTTCCCGTACGCCGACGCCGCCCGAGCCGGAGACGGCCTGGTAGGTGGAGACGATCAGGCGGGTCAGGCGCGCCTCGCGGTGCAGCGGGGCGAGCACCGGCATCGCGGCCATCGTGGTGCAGTTCGGGTTCGCGACGATGCCCTTGGGGAGCTGGTCGAGGTCGCCAGGGTTGACCTCGGCAACGACCAGCGGCACCTCGGGATCCATCCGCCAGCCGGACGAGTTGTCGACGACAACGGCTCCGGCCGCGGCGACCTTCGGGGCGAACTCCTTGGAGGCCGTCTTCCCGTTGGAGAACAGCGCCAGGTCGAGCCCGGAGAAGTCGGCCGTGGCCGAGTCCTCGACGGTGACCTTGGCGTCCCCGAACGGCAGCTGACTGCCGGCGGATCGCGCGGACGCGAAGTACCGGATCTCGTCGATCGGGAATTTCCGCTCGATCAGCAGCTCCCGCATCACGCCGCCGACCTGCCCTGTCGCTCCAAACACTCCTACTCGCATGGAAGAAGCCTAGGTGAGCCCGCTCCCCCGAACGCCTCCAGTCCACCATCCGGGTGCCGACCGAGGGCGAACGACCAGGCTCCGCTGGCGTGGTGTGCTTCCTCGCCGAGCGCCTCGTGCACCAGGTCAGCGGCTCGGGGCGGACCGCCAGGCCATCAGTAGAACGACGGCGGGCTACCGGCCCCGGGTGGAAGCGGGCGTTTCCCTGCTCAGGGTGACCGGCATCGCCGCGTACTGATGGCGTGGCGGTCCGCGGGGGCACCGCGCGGGCGCGGACCGGGCATGAGCTTGCGGCCCGGCGCACTCCCCGTACGGCGTTGGTGGCGGGCGCCGAGCCGCAGCTCGCTGCGGTCGCTCAGCAGTCGGTTGCTGCTGCCTTCGACAACTGACCCGTATGCCGGCCTCGCACATGGCGGGGCCGGCGTGACACGTGGGTCAGGAGTCCGAGACCAGTACTCCGCCGTTGGCGACGTCGGACTTCTCGATCTCGGTGAACACGATCCGGACCGCCTCACGCTTGGCGCCCAGGATGGCGATGGCGGAGTCGGTGACGGCGGCGACGAACTCGCGACGCTGGTCCATCGTGCGGCCAGAGAGCAGTTCGACGGTGATGTTCGGCATAAAGGATCTCCTCAGCAAAGGTTCTGTCTAGCGGAACATTGTTCCATGAACGCGATCAGCCGACGGCAGCTGCTCGCCTGGCGGTCACCTCGTCGGCGTCCACCTCGTCGGCGTCCACCGGGTCGGAGTTCAGGGAGTCGAGCAGCTCGTCCACCTCGGGCCTCCGCTCCGGCAACAGCCAGCCGAGTCCGACGTACACGACCAGGGAAGTTACCAACGGCAACGCGACGACCAGCGTGGTGTCGGTGGACCCCAGTCCCCACTTCACCACCGTCCAGACGATCAACCCGATCGCCCAGGAAGCGATCGCCGCTCGCGACCCGCTGCGCCGGAACCAGGGCAGCAGGCCGAGCATCAACGGGATCGCGATCGGGCCCATCGTCGCGGCCACCAGGTCGACGACGATCTTCAGCACGACGCCCTGCCCGTTGGTGATGATCGCGATCAGCATGCTCACCGTGACGAAGCTGACGGTGACGATCCGGGCGAACTTCAGGATCCCGGCGTCGGTCAGCTGACGCAGCTTCGGGACCAGGACCGGGCCGAGGTCGCGGGTGATCACCGACGAGATCGCGTTCGCGTCGGAGGCCACCATCGCCATCGTGTGCGAGAAGAAGCCGGCCAGCACGAGCCCGATCAGGCCGCTCGGCAGCAGCAGTTGCGACATCGCGACGTACGACTGCTCGGGCTTGGCCAGACCAGGGACCAGCAGCGGCGCGGCGAACATCGCGATCCCGGCCGCGGCCTGGATGATGAACTGGCCGAAGTCGGTGAGTACGTCGGCCCACAGCCCGCCGAGGGTCGCGTAGAGCATCGTGACCACACCGGTGAGCAGGATGCCCCAGCGCATCGGTACGCCGGTGAATCCGGTCAGCAGGACGGCGATCGCGACCCACTTCGCGGCGATGTCGACCACCTTGAGCAGCGCACCGGAGTACGCGAGCACCCTGCTGGGTCGGCAAGTTGTAGCGCCGTGCGAGGTACTCCAGTGGCGAGACGACGCCGTGTTTGGATCGGAGCCGGTTCCAGCGCGCGGCGAAGATGAACGCGCCGATGCCGACGCCGACGCCGATCGACATCGCCCACCAGACGTACACCGTGATGCCGTAGTTGTAGGCGACCGCGGCGAAGGCGACGTACATGACCGCGCTGTAGCCGGACATGTGGTGCGAGATCCCGGACAACCATCAGGGGATCCGGCCGCCGGTCGTGAAGTAGTCGACGACGGTCTTGATCTTGCTGCGGGACCAGAGCCCGATCGCCACCATCAGTACGAAGTAGCCGGCCAGGACCGTCCAGTCGAGGGCTGTCATGTGAATCCTCCAGAGGGGCGGGTATGCCTGGAAGGTTCCACTGGCCAGAACAACGTGTCAAAGGGCGGAACACCTAGAGCCCTCAACTCGCCATCTTCAGCCCATGACACGGTCCAGGTTTGACAGGATGTTCCGTCGAGTAAAACCTTGTTCTGTGAACTCAGCTCAGCAACCTCTCCAGGTCCGGCACGCCACCCACCCCGACCAGGTCCCCGGTTTCGACACCGCGGCACTGCGCGAGACGTACCTGGTCGACCACCTGTTCACCCCCGACACGGTCACCGCGGTGCTCACTCACCACGACCGGATCGTGCTCGCGGGCGCCCGCCCGGTCAGCGGCCCGCTCACGCTCGGGACCTGGCCGGAGCTGCGCAGCGAGTTCTTCCTCGAGCGCCGCGAGGCCGGCATCGTGAACGTCGGCGGCCCCGGCACGGTTACCGTCGACGGCACCAAGTTCGAGTTGACGACAGGCGCTTGCCTGTACGCCGGACGCGGTGCGCGCGAGGTCGTCTTCGAGGGCACCGAGGCCGCCTTCTACCTCTTCTCGGCCGCGGCCCACACCGACTTCCCTACCACGCTGGTCCAGCCCGGCGAGGGCAACCGGCTCGAGCTCGGCGACCAGCAGACCGCGAACCGCAGGACCATCGACCAGTACATCCACGCGGGCGGGATCCAGAGCTGCCAGATCGTGCTCGGCGTCACCACCCTGCACCCCGGCAGCACCTGGAACACCATGCCCGCCCACACCCACGACCGGCGCACCGAGTGCTACCTGTACTTCGGCCTGCCGGAGTCGGACCGGATCGTGCATCTGCTCGGCAAGCCCGAGGAGACCCGGCACCTGGTGATCGCGGATCGCCAGGCGGTGATCTCTCCCAGCTGGTCGATCCACTCCGGCGTCGGCACCTCGGCGTACAGCTTCGTCTGGGCGATGGCCGGCGAGAACCAGGCGTTCGCCGACATGGACGACGTTGACGTGAAGGACCTTCGGTGACCCTCGAACAGCCTGCCCTGGCTGGGTTTTCACTGCAGGGCCGTACTGCGCTGGTCACCGGAGCCAGACGCGGAATCGGGGCAGCGATCGCCGCCGGGTACGCCGCGGCGGGAGCCGACCTGATCCTGCTGGCCCGGGACGCGGCGCTGGAGGACACCCTCGAGGCCATCAAGCTGAACGGCGGTGGCGAGGCGACCGTGATCACCGCGGACTTCGCCGACCCGGCCGAGGTGGAGGGCGTTGCCTCCGCGCTGGTGAGCGAGCGTCGGGTCGACATCCTGGTCAACAACGCCGGCACGATCCGCCGGGCGCCGGCCACCGAGACCCAGACGGCCGACTGGCAGCACGTGATCGACGTGAACCTGAACTCGACCTGGGCGGTGACCCGGCCGATCGGTGCCGCGATGGTGGCCCAGGGCGAGGGCAAGATCATCACGATCGCCTCGCTACTGAGCTTCCAGGGCGGCATCACCGTGCCTGCCTACACCGCGAGCAAGCACGCGGTCGCGGGTCTCACGAAGGCTCTGGCGAACGAGTGGGCAGCGTCCGGAGTACAGGTGAATGCGATCGCTCCCGGCTACATCAGCACCGACAACACTGTTGAGTTGCGTGCCGACCTGGAGCGGGAGGCAGCCATCCGGGAGCGCATCCCGGCCGGCCATTGGGGGCGACCGGAGGACCTGGTCGGCGCCGCGGTCTTTCTGGCCTCGGCGTCGTCCGACTACGTCAACGGCCACGTGCTGGCCGTCGACGGTGGCTGGCTAGCGAGATAAGAGGTGACAGGATGAGCGACATGAGTTCGCCCTCGGCCATCGACAAGACGCTGATGGTGCTCGACGCGGTGCTCGAGCACTCCCGGTTCACCGACGTGGTGACGGCCACCGGCCTGGCCAAATCGACCGTGCACCGGATCATGGCGTCGCTGGTCGAACACGACTTCGTCGCGCAGGCCGAGGACGGTTCGTACCATCCCGGCCCGAAGGCGCTCCGGCTTGCCGGGCACGCGCTGACGAACGTGGACCTGGCGACGGTGGCCCGGCCGGTGCTCGCCGACCTGGTCGCGCAGACGCGGTGCACTGTGCACGTCGGGCTGCTGAACGGGGACGAGGCGATCTACGTCGCGCGTCTCGACGGCCCCAAGCCGTACAGGATGCCTTCGCGCGTGGGCAAGGCCTTCTGGCTGCACTGCACCGGCATCGGCAAGGCACTCCTGGCCGAGCGCGACGAAGAGGCGCTCGACGCACTCGTCACCCGCACCGGCCCTGCCGGCCCGTACGCCGCTCACCCACACCACCGCCGCTTCCCTGAAGGCGGACCTGACCCAAGTCCGCTCCCGTGGCTATGCCTTGGACGACGAGGAAAACGAGCCCGGCATCCGCTGCGTAGCGGCGGTCATCCACGACCACACGGCAACCGCGATCGCCGCGGTGAGCATCTCCACCCTCTCCCTGGAGCAGTCCATCGCCCAGGTAGCCCTGATGGCTCCGGCGGCGATCGAAGCAGCCCGCAAAATCTCCGCCGCTCTCGGCTACCGCGAACCCATCTGAGTTCCCAACCTCGCCGTCATACAACCGGTCCCCGGCACCCAAGTGGCCCTGGCACCTGGCGCACAAGGCGGACCTGGTTCTTTGTCACTCGGGTCGGCAGCCCTGCGACTTGGTACCTCCAGCCGAGCAGTGCATCCGGACAACCCGCCCGGACCGCGGCGGCGATGGCGATTTTGAGCGCGACCGCCGCCGGCACGGGCCTCATCGACCGCCAATGCCCCGACCACTGCCTGGCTCGGCGTCGCCGAGCAGTCCGGTTCCTGCTCATGGGCGTCCCCTGCTCCAACCAGCCGTCGCGTGCCATTCGCTCCGGAAACGCTGGTTCGCACAGGAATGCCCAACCGGTGTCCCGAGCGACAGGTAGTAGGTCCCGCGAGCGGCCCGGTTACCGCCTGGCTGAGCGTGCCCCTCAGCCGAGGGACCGACTATTACCTGTCGCTCGGTACACCCCTCGACCCGGGGTCCGCCCACCCCTTGAGCGGTCTGGCCGACCGCCGCGCCCTCGGCGTATCCGACCCCCACTCCACCGGGCGGCTCAGAGCTCTCCGCGGGATCCGCGTAGCTGCGACCAGCACAATCCCGCAGCGGAGACCGCGCACCAGGTGAACCTTGCGGGGCCACCATCGAAGCGGCGGCGTGTTGTCCACGCTCCGCGCAATCCAGCGCGATCCGTTGTCAGTGGGGCTTCGGCGGGGTTAGCATCACGAGTAATTAATAGGAAACCTTCTTAACATCTGTGGCCCCATCACCGCCCCGTGTCCCAGGAGGCCCCGCCGATGAAATTCAGGCAGCCCACAATTCAGCGCAGTATCCGTCTGCTCACAGTCGCCGCCGTCGCCGCCGCGCTCTGCTCAGCGCTCCCCGCCACCAGCGCCCCGCACCGAGATCCCGCCCCGCCATCCCCCACCGCGACCCTGTTCGCGAGCGCTGCGGCCAGCCCGATCCCTGGATTCCTGCTGCAGACCTCCGCACAGGTCTCCAACGACGCGGCGGTCACCCGACCCGGCTTCCCGACCAGCGGCTGGCTGCCTGTCTCGGCCCGCTCGACCGTGTTCGCCGGATTGCTGCAGAACAACAAGTACCCCGACCCGTTCTTCTCCACGAACATGAAGAACGTCGACAAGAACCAGTTCACCGTGCCCTGGTGGTACCGCTCCGAACTGCAGGTCGCCGACACCACCCAGCGCACCTACCTCGACTTCAGCGGCGTGCTCTCGCGCACCGACGTCTGGGTCAACGGGACCAAGGTCGCCGACAAGACCCAGACCGCCGGCGCCTACACCCGGCACGACCTCGACGTCACCGCGCAGATCCACACCGGCAGCAACGCGATCGCCTTCAAGGTCTACCCGAACGACCCGAACAACGACCTGACGATGGGCTGGATCGACTGGGCGCAGACCCCGCCGGACCAGAACATGGGCATCGTCCGCGACGTCCTCGTCCGCCGCAGCGGCCCGGTCGCCCTCCGCGGCGCCCACGTCGTCACCAAGCTGCCCTCCCTGGACCACGCAGACCTGACGGCGAAGGTCGACGTGCGCAACGACTCCTCCGCCGCGGTCACCACCACCGTCGCGGGCAGCGTCGCCGGCATACCGGTCAGCCAGTCCGTCTCGCTCGCCGTCAAGGAGAAGAAGACCGTCACCTTCCCGACAATTGGGCTGGACAACCCGAACGTGTGGTGGCCGGCCGGCATGGGCGGTCAACCGCTGTATGCGCTCGACCTGACCGCCACCACAGCCGGTACGCCGTCCGACACGGCGCACGCCGACTTCGGCGTACGGGAGGTGAAGGCGCCGCTCAACAGCAGCGGCGGGCGCGCGTACTCGATCAACGGGCGACCTCTGCTGGTGCGCGGCGGCGGTTGGTCACCAGACCTGTTCCTGCGCTGGAACGCCACCTACGCGGCCGACAAGCTCAAGTACGTCAAGGATCTCGGCCTCAACACCGTCCGGCTCGAAGGTCACATCGAACCCGACGAGTTCTTCGACCTGGCCGACCGGCTCGGCATCCTGACGATGCCCGGCTGGGAGTGCTGCGACAAGTGGGAGGGCCAGGTCAACGGCGGCGAGAACGGCAACTCCTGGACCGCTGAGGACTACGTGACCGCCAAGGCGTCGATGACCGGCGAGGCGGAGCGGCTGCGGAACCACCCGAGCGTGCTGACCTTCCTGATCGGCAGCGACTTCGCACCCGACGCCACGATCGAGAAGAACTACCTGGACGCGCTGAACGCGGCCGACTGGCAGACTCCGGTGATCCCCGCCGCGTCGGCGAAGTCGTCACCGCAGCTCGGCAGCTCCGGGATGAAGATGAACGGCCCGTACGACTGGATACCGCCGAACTACTGGTACGACAAGGCGCACACCGACTCCGGCGGCGCATGGGGCTTCAACTCCGAGACCAGCGCGGGCCCGGACATCCCCACGATCGACACTTTGCAACGGATGCTGACCCCGGCCGAGCTCGATGTGCTCTGGCAGAACCCGAACGCGACCCAGTACCACCGGTCGTCATCGTCCACCTTCGGCAACCTGAAACTGTTCGGGAACGCCCTGACCGGCCGGTACGGCGCTCCGACCGGGCTGACCGACTACGTCAAGAAGGCCCAGCTGACGCAGTACGAGAATGTGCGCGCCGAGTTCGAGTCGCACAACCGGAACTTCACCGACTCGTCGAAGCCGTCGACCGGGTTGATCTACTGGATGCTCAACAGCGGCTGGACCTCGCTGCACTGGCAGCTGTTCGACACCTACCTCGACCAGAACGGCGCGTACTACGGCGCTAAGAAGGCGAACGAGCCGCTGCACATCCAGTACTCCTACGACACCAAGTCCGTTGCCGTTGTCAACCAATCGCACGGTACGGCGTCCGGGCTGACCGCGTCGGTCAAGCTCTACAACCTCGACGGGACGGAGAAGTTCTTCCAGTCCATGGGGGTTTCGGTGCCGGGTGACGGCGGGAAGACGACCGCGCTCACGATCCCGGCGGTTAGCGGATTGTCGACGACGTACCTGGCGAAGCTGGTGCTGACGAACTCGTCCGGTGTCGAGGTCAGCCGCAACATCTACTGGCTGTCGACGAAGGCGGACACTCTGGACTGGAACAACACCGACTGGTACTACACGCCGACCACCAGCTACGCCGATCTGAAGGGGTTGTCGTCGCTGGCCCAGGTGCCTGTCTCGTCGACCTCAACCTCGACGGCGTCGGGCTCGGATACCGTCACCACGGTCACGCTGAAGAACACCACCACCGGCAAGATCCCGGCGTTCTTCGTCGACGCGCACATCATCGGCGCCGGCGGCAAGCCCGTCCTGCCGGTCCAGTGGAACGACAACGCGGTCAGCCTTTGGCCGGGTGAAAGCGTCGTACTGCGGGCGACGTACCGGACCTCCGACCTGCAAGGTGCGACGCCTTCGGTTCGGGTGGCCGGCTGGAACACCGTTCCGGACAACGGTGGACCTGGTCCTGGCCCATCGGTCTACGAGGCCGAGGACGCGACGATCACGGCCGGTCTGGTGGAGTCGAATCACGCGGGCTTCACCGGGCGCGGATTCGTGAACTACGACAACGCGGTCGGGTCCGCCGTCGAGTGGACGGTGAACGCTGCCACGGCCGGCCCGGCGGACGTCGTACTGCGGTACGCCAACGGCACCACCGCGAACCGGCCGATGAACATCGCGCTCAACGGGACGGTGGTGTCATCGGGCCTGACGTTCCCGGGGACCGGGAACTGGGACACCTGGCAGACCAAGACGGTCCGCGTCAACCTGGTTGCCGGTAGCAACAAGATCAAGGCCACTGCCACCACCTCGGACGGCGGTCCGAATATGGACAAGCTGACAGTGGGTTAGACGAGTTGGGCCGCCGCCTCGGTACGCCGGGCGGCGGCCAGGCAGCGGACCGTGAGGCTCAGGATCACGAACAGGGTGCGTGGGCCACGCCGGTCGGCGAGGTGGCCGAGCGGAACCGCCGACAGCAGCCTCTCAGCCGCGCTTCACTCGCCTGCTCGGATCCTGCGACGCCATCAGCCGCGGGCTGCGACGCGCTCGGCCTGTGCACGGAGCTCGTCCACGAGATCGACCTCGGCATCGAGCATCGTCTGCATCTTCGCCGAGTCCTGGGCAGCGAACATCACGCCGATGGTCACCTCGTGCGCCGGCCGGTCCAGCACCGTGATCTCGTCACCGGCGCCGAGCGTGCCGGTCTTCAGCACCTTCAGATAGGCGCCCGGACGCCCCTCGCGGTGGAACCGCTTGATCCAGCCCGGGATCTCCATCCGGTGCTGGAAAGTGACGCACGGAATCCGCGGCGCCCGCACCATCACCTCGACCTCGTCACCGAGCCGCCACACCTCACCGATCAACGCGCTGGTGATGTCGAGCCCTTCGGTGACCAGGTTCTCCCCGAACAGTCCGGGCGGAATCTCCCGCCCGAGCTGGTCAGCCCACCACCCGGAGTCCTCCGCGGCGTACGCGTAGAGCGCCTGGTCCGGCCCGCCATGGTTCTTGGTGTCGCACACCGAGTCCCCGCGCAGCCCGAGTTCCCCCACCGGCACCCGCCCCACCTGCGGCCGCTTGTCGATCGCCGTCACCCCGGTCTCTTTCGGGCCCGGAATCAACTCCTCCACCACATTCACCGTCAGCAGCCGCATACCCGACATCGTCTCCCGATCGCTCGGCCGATCGCCACCGATTTTCCGTCCACCCGGCTTTGTCCCCGGCGTACGCCATGCTGTCCGCCATGCAGCATCCTTCGCCGACGAGGAGGAGTTGCCACGCTCCGACGACATCCTCCCTGTCCGGAGCCATGCCCGCCACGTTGTCAGCCAGGACCCTGGATCTGGCCCTGGAACGACCGCCGCGCACCGACGAGGAAGCGCTCGTCGCAGCCAGGCTGTACGAGGCGTACGACGACGGCGCCTACGACTGGTATGGCTCCAGCACCCGTCCCAACCTCGCCGCCAAGCTGAAGGACAACCAGGTGTGGTCAGCCTGGTGGGACTGAAGTCAGTCCTGGATGGCTTTGGTGATGGCGATGTTGCGGGTGAGCCAGTCCATCGGGAGAGATTCGTCGGAGCCCGCGTCTCGGACGGCGCCGAGGGCGTTGACCATTTGGCGGACGATGATCCAGTCGCGGGCGCGGTTCTCGTCGAGGCCGGCCGTGTCGATGATGGCGTAGAAGCGGCGGCGGAGGGCGAAGCGGAGGTCGCGGTGCGCGGCGATCTCGTCCCAGCGGTTCCAGAGCAGCGGCGCCACCTCGTAGTGCGGATCGCCTGACAACGGCTTCGGGTCGATTACCAGCCACGGTTCGCGGTCGGCCGCGAGGACGTTGAAGTAGTGCAGATCGGTGTGGATCAGGGTGCCGTCGCAGGCCGAGTCGGAGGCGAAGTCGCGGGCCAGCGCAGCAGCTTGCTCGACGTACCGGCGGGGCACTGGTGCCGAGGCGGGAAGTGCTAGCAGTTCGCGTGACCAGCGCTCGGTCTGGCTGGACAGCAGCTTGAACTGCGGCCCGGCCGGCACGTGCAGCCGCTTGTAGAGCGACGCGATGGTCTCGCTCGCCTCGATCTCGTCGATGCTGGTCAGGTCCTGCGGCTGCGCCCGCTCCAGCAGCAGCGCGAAGCGGCGCGGATCCGCCCGCAGCAGCCGGATCGCGCCATTGCCGTCCCAGATCCGCAACGCGAGATGCTCGGTCTCGGCCTCCCAGTGCGGGAACTGGACCTTGAGCATCGCCGCCACGCCATCCGGCGTACGGACCGGAACGACCAGCGCACAGTTCCCGTACGTCGGTTCGCCGTCGACCCGCAGACCCCATTCGGCCAGCAGGTCGCGGGTCAGCCGCGGCAACTGGTCGATCCACGCGACCCACTCCGGGCCGCGCGAACCGACCTTGAGGAACTCCGCCGGGATCTCGACCGGCACTACTTCTTGGCCTTCTCCGACGGCTCGTTCGTCTTCAGCGCGGCGATGAAGGCTTCCTGGGGGACCTCGACCCGGCCCACCATCTTCATCCGCTTCTTGCCCTCTTTCTGCTTCTCCAGCAGTTTGCGCTTCCGGGTGATGTCACCGCCGTAGCACTTCGCCAGCACGTCCTTGCGGATCGCCCGGATCGATTCCCGCGCGATGATCCGGGACCCGATCGCGGCCTGGATCGGCACCTCGAACTGCTGCCTGGGGATCAGTTCTTTCAGCTTGCCGGCCAGCGCCACGCCGTACGAGTAGGCGTTGTCGCGGTGCACGACGGCGGAGAACGCATCCACCGTCTCGCCCTGCAACAGGATGTCCACCTTGACCAGCGCCGCGGCCTGCTCGCCGGTCGGCTCGTAGTCGAGCGAGGCGTAGCCCTTGGTCTTCGACTTCAGCTGGTCGAAGAAGTCGAACACGATCTCGGCCAGCGGCAGGGTGTAGCGCAGCTCGACCCGGTCCTCGGACAGGTACTCCATCCCGAGCAGGTTGCCCCGCTTGGTCTGGCACAGATCCATGATGACGCCGATGAAGTCCTTCGGGCTCAGGATCGTCGCCCGCACCACCGGCTCGAAGATGCCGGCGATCTTGCCCTCGGGGAACTCGCTCGGGTTGGTGACGACGTGCTCCTTGCCGTCCTCCATCTCGACCCGGTACACCACGTTCGGCGCGGTCGAGATCAGGTCGAGGTCGAACTCGCGCTCCAGCCGCTCGCGGACGATCTCCATGTGCAGCAGACCGAGGAAGCCGCAACGGAAGCCGAAGCCGAGCGCGCCCGAACTCTCCGGCTCGTACTGCAAAGCCGCGTCGTTGAGCTGCAGCCGCTCCAGCGCGTCCCGCAGCGTCGGGTAGTCGTCGCCGTCGATCGGGAACAGCCCGGAGTACACCATCGGCTGCGGGTGCTTGTAGCCGCCGAGTGCCTCGGTCGCGCCGTGGATCGCGGCGGTGACGGTGTCACCGACCCGGGACTGCCGGACGTCCTTCACGCCGGTGATCAGGTAGCCGACCTCGCCGACCCCGATGCTCTTCGACTTCATCGGCTCCGGCGAGATGACACCGACCTCGAGCATCTCGTGCACGGCGCCGGTGGACATCATCTTGATCCGGTCGCGGTGGTTCAGCTCGCCGTCGACCACCCGGACGTAGGTGACCACGCCACGGTAGGTGTCGTAGACCGAGTCGAAGATCAGTGCCCGCGGCGGGGCGTCCTTGACGCCCTTCGGCGGCTCGATCTGGGCGACGATCTCGCTGAGCAGTTCCTCGACGCCCTCGCCGGTCTTCGCCGAGACCCGCAGTACGTCCTCGGGACGGCAGCCGATGATGTGGGCCAGCTCGGCGGCGTACTTCTCCGGCATGGCGCCGGGGAGGTCGATCTTGTTCAGCACCGGGATGATCTGCAGGTCCGCGCCGAGCGCCAGGTACAGGTTGGCGAGCGTCTGGGCCTCGATTCCCTGCGCCGCGTCGACCAGCAGCACCGCGCCCTCACACGCCTCGAGCGACCGGGACACCTCGTAGGTGAAGTCCACGTGGCCGGGGGTGTCGATCATGTTCAGGATGTACGTCGTACCGTCGGCCGCGAGCAGCCCGCCCGGGCTGTCCGGCTTCGGCGCGTACGGCAGCCGGACCGCCTGCGACTTGATCGTGATGCCGCGCTCGCGCTCGATGTCCATCCGGTCCAGGTACTGGGCCCGCATCGCGCGGCCGTCGACCACGCCGGTGATCTGCAGCATCCGATCGGCCAGCGTCGACTTGCCGTGGTCGATGTGGGCGATGATGCAGAAGTTCCGGATCAGCGACGGGTCGGTACGACCCGGCTGTGGCACGGTCGTGGGGCCAACGGGCACGGAGGGATCCAGTTCATCTCAGGAGTGATGCGGGCAACCTGTCAATCATCCCATGACAGACCAATCCTTTCCGCATCCAGCCGATCCCCCGAGCGATGAACGGCCGCAGCCGTCGCTGAGCGTGAGATCACGATCACCCAGCTCAACGGACCGGTGAGGAGGTCCGGCCGGCGGAATCGCCTGCGGGGCGGCCCGGTGCCGTCTACCCTCAGGAGGTATGGCGCATGCTCTGGGGGTTCGGATGCCGTTCGAACAAGTGCCTGCTGTGGTGCGGGAGTGGGTGGAGCGCTCGCTCGGGTCATCGGTGGTGTCGGCAACCACTCAGCAGGGTGGCTTCTCCCCTGGTGTCGCGGCCCGGCTGGTGACCGCTTCTGGGCGGCGTGCCTTCATCAAGGCCGTCGGGTTGGCGCTGAACCCCGATACCCCGACGCTGTTCCGCAACGAGATCGCCGCGATGCAGGGGCTTGCCGCCCACTCGTTGCCGCACACCCCTTTCCTGTACGACGTGTACGACGACGGCGACTGGGTCGCGCTGCTGCTGGAGGACATCGAGGGGTATCTGCCACCGCATCCGTGGCACCCGCACGATGCGGCCCGCGTGCTGGACGGGCTGGCGGAGCTGACCGAGGCGCTGCAGCCGTCCCCGTGGCCGGAGGCGCCGGTCGCCGCAGTACGGAGTGAGACGTTCCTGAGCCGGTGGGACCAGGTGATCACCGACGGACTCGCAGTACCGGAGTGGGTGTCGGGGCGTGAGGAGGAGTTGGCCGAGCTTGCCCGGACCGGGTTGGCCGCGCTGGCGAAGGGCGACGGGCTGACGCACTGGGATCTGCGCGCGGACAACATCCTGCTGACCGAGACGCGGGTCGTGTTCATCGACTGGGCGCACGCCGCACTTGCTGCGCCCTGGGCCGACACGGTGATCCTGCACGCGGACATGCGTGGATCAGTGGAGCTACCGACGCTGCCTGCTGACGACGGCATCACCGGGTTCCTCGCTGGGATCGCTGGTGGTCTCTGGTGGGGCAGTAGCCAGCCGGCGCCACCTGGGCTGCCTACGATCCGCGCCTGGCAGCGGGAGACGGCCCTGGTTCACCTGGACTGGCTCCGCGAACGCCTGAGCTGACGATGCAGCGTTTCACCCCGCGAGGCGTCTTAGGGGGTGTGACGAACCACATCGTGGCCTTGGCGCAGTCCGAAGAAGCGCCTGCCGCCATCTCCGAGCTGTACCGGCAGCACCGGGTCGGGTTGATCCGGCTCGCCGTGCTGATGGTCGACGACCCGGAGTCGGCGGAGGACGTCGTACAGGAAGTCTTCACGGAGCTCTACCGCACGTGGCCGCTGACCGACGGCGACAAGGTCGTGAGCTACCTGCGCACAGCCGTCCTGAACCGAAGCCGCTCTGTACTGCGCAGACGCAGAGTGGCCCGGCTCTACGTCCCGCCCTCCTCCCGGTCCGGCGACTCGGCGGAGAGCGCGGCCGAGGTCGGCGAAAGCCGCCGCGAAGTACAGCGAGCCCTGCAGGCGCTGCCGATCTGGTCCCGCGAGGTGCTCGTCCTGCGGTACTACCTCGATCTCCCGTACGCCGAGATCGGCCAGACGCTGGGGATCAGCGAGTCGACCGCCCGGGCCACGAACTCCCGCGGCCTCGTCGCCCTCACGAAGAAGCTGAAGGAAGCCCGATGAACGACACCGAATCCCGCCTGCGCGACTACCTGGACACCAAGGGCCGCCACCATCCCCGACGACCACGAGCCCCAAGGCCTGGAGCTGGTAAGCCACCACCGCCGCAGCTGGCCGATAGTCATCGCCGCCGCTGCAATCGCCGCGATCCTGGTAGTAGCCGTCCCAGTCGCAATCCACCTGTCCGGCAAGGACAAGACACCCCCACCACCCGCTGACAAGCCCAGCACCGAACTGCGGATCCCCTACGTGCTGTCGGACGGCACCACCAAAACTCTGCACGACGGCAAGCAGACGGTGAAGATCGACGACTCATTGGTGATCGGCCCGAGCGGCAGGGTGGCGGGCGGTTGGCTGTTCATCAAGGGCGAAGCTGGCGGCCCGTTCCAGACCGGCACCCTGCAGGCCGACGGCAAATTCCAGCCGCTCGGTCCGCAGAACACGAGGGGCATCCTCAAGTCGCCGGACGGTTCGAAGGTCGCCGTCACACTTGCGGCCGGCAAAGGCAAGACCAAGGTGCTGGTGCTCGACGTCGCAACGAGGAAGGAGATCGCTTCGGTGACGCTGCCCCACCAGACGACAGTGCTCTGGGCTTGGAACCAGGCCGGCCTCTGGTTCGGCGAGGACTACAAGGTGGGCGCTCAACCGCTGCTCTGGCAGCCCGGCCAGGGGCAACCGGTCCAGCTGACGATCCCCGGCTTCGACCTCGGCCTGGAGGGTGCGACCGACTCCGACAAGGTGCAGGTCGTCACCCGGACCAACAAGGGCGAGTCCTGGTGCATGAAGCTCGGCTCAGCCCAGGGCACGGGCTTCGCGGTCGATCGCCAGTACTGCGGCAGCGGTGGAAGGGCGTTCTATCCGGTGGTGTCTCCGGACGGCCGGACCATGGTGCACCCCGGCTCGTCATTGTCTGCCGACAGCCGTACCGAGGTCCAACCGCAACCGGTGGTGATCGACGTAGCCACCGGCAAGGCGACGAAACTGCGGCTGCCGCGGCCGATCTCCGACCTCCCCGCTCCGGTCTTCGAAGATGACACGCACCTCCTCTTCACCGGCACCGGTCTCAGGGACAAACAGCCGCCGAAGACGCCGCCGTCCATCGGCCCGGACGGTTCGCCCGTGACCGCCGGAATATCGGTCATCCGCTGTGACGTCACCTCGGGAGACTGCAAGTTGGTGTTCACCACGCCGACCGGAGTACGGATCAAGCTCGGCCGGCCCTGATCAAGCTGAAGCCGGCTGCGCTCTGGGGGTGTGCGGCCGGCTTTGGGTTGGGTGGGTCAGCTGGGGTGGGTGCGGATCGCCAGGGTGCTGGTGACTGTGTGGCGGGCCGAGCGCCAGGTGAGTTTCCCGAAGGCGTACTGGTCCAGGGGCGCGTCGACGCGCTCGAAGGTGACTCGGTAGGTGGCGGTAGCACCGGGGAGGACGACCAGGAGCTTGGGGGTGACGGTTGCCTTGAGGCCCGTCAGGCCCTCGATCTTCGGGGTATAGATCTCTGGGAGTAGACCGACGTTGCGGACGGTTCGGGTGACCGTCTGTTTGCCGGCCAGGTCGCCGATCGAGATCGACGGGTAGTTCAGGTCGCTCGGGTCTCTTTTGCCTTTGGCGCACAGGTCGTGCGTGTCTCGCACCTGGCCTGAGCCGCAGACGAAACGCGCCCAGTCGTCGTACGAGGAGTCGTAGACCAGACCGGGGTCCATCGCGAGCTTCGGCTGGACCATGCCCGCGCCGTACCCGAACGGGATTGCCCGGCGAACCCGAGTCGTTCTTGATCGGATCGCCGTCGGTGTCGTTGGAGTTTGCGGTGGTCAGTAGGGCCGACTTGATCGCCATCGGTGACCAGTTCGGATACCGGCCCTTCAGGACGGCGGCTGCTCCGGCGATGTGGGGCGTCGACATCGAAGTGCCGCTGAGGAACGCGTACTGGCCGCCGGCCGCGGCGAACGCGCTGGTCGCGGCCAGGATGTTGGTGCCCGGCGCCATGATGTCCGGCTTGAGCAGATCCCCGTTCCCAGCGAGGGCCGGGCCGCGGCTCGACGAGCTTGCCACCTTCGGCGCGTTCACCCGAACCGGCCGGCCTGGGCCGATCTTGGCAGTCGGCGAAGTGGTCCCCTCGACGTACGCCTTGATCTCGGGCGCCGCGACGTGATCCAGATGGACGGTCGGCACCGAGTGGAGGTCGGAGTCGAGTGTGTTCGGTGTGGGGTTGACCAGGATCAGCCCGATGCCGCCGGCGTTCTTCACCTGCAGGCTCTTGTCGACCCGGGCGCTGACGCCGCGGTCGCAGACGACGATCTTGCCGGTCACCTTCGCCGGGTCGAGCGTCTTGGGCATGCAGAGGGTGAGGTTGGTCGGCTTCGCGTCCTGGAGACCCGCGTTCTTGGCCAGTACTACGGGAGCCTCGGGGGTGCCCGCGCCGATACCCGCACCCGTGTACGACTTGCCGTTGCCCAATGTCACCGTGGTCTGGATCTCGCGGTCGTGGGTGCCGTTGGCAACAGTCGTCACCCAGGGGTAGTTCTTGCCGACTGTGCTCACTCCTGGGCCGGTGTTGCCCGCACTGGTGGCTACGAACACACCTGCGCGCGCTGCACGGAGGAAGGCCAGACCTACTGCGTTGACGAAGGTGTTGCCCGGACCGGAGATCGAGTAGTTGATGACATCGACACCGTCAGCGACTGCCGCGTCGATACCGGCCACGATGTCAGCATCGGTTCCAGTGCCGCCTCCTGCCGCGTCTACTGCCCACAGCACCTTGTAGATCGCCAGGCGCGCGTGGGGCGCGATGCCGGAGCCCTTGCCGTAGTGCCGGCCTTGCACGGACATGTCGACGCCGTAGTTGCCGGCCGCAGTACTGGCCGTGTGGGTGCCGTGACCGCCGTAGTCGCGGGGCGAACGGAACTCCTCCGGGATCGGGCGGTTGCCGATGCCTGCGTCGAAGTACCGAGCGCCGATGACCTTGTTGTTGCAGGCAACCGGCGCTTCCTCGCCCACCTGGCAGGTGCCCTTCCACTTGCGGGCGACCAGGGCATCCGACTGCTTGGTGGTCTTCATCGGCGCGAAGCTGGGCCGCTCGGGGACGAACCCCGTGTCGATCATGCCGATGATCACCCCGTCGCCGGCCTTGTCGATTCCGCCCGCCTGCTGCCAGGCGCCGCCCCTGCCGGAGAGGCCCAGGTACCGCGGGGTGTCGACCGTGTCCTGGTGCTGGAATCCGCTCGCCTCGACGCTCTTCACCCCGGAGGATTCAGCCAACTGCACAGCCTCGTCGTGCGACATCCGAGCCGAGAAACCGGCGTACGTGTAGTTGTAGTCGTACAGCTTGGTGGCGCCCGGGACTCGACCGAGAACCTCCGCCCGCTCCCGCGCGAGATGCTCCACATACGAGAGCACCGGCGCGGCCTGCCTCAACAACTTGCCACCAGGAACAACCCGCGTCGCGGGCAGCCCGCCGATGTCGCCGTCATACTCCGCAACCGGCGAATCATCGAGCTGAACCAGATAAACCCCAGTCACCGACTCCGGCACACCGGTTCCCTGGCCGACCCGCTCCACCTGCGCCCGCCCCTGACTCGCCGCGACGCTCTGGCTCGCCGCGACGCTCTGGCTCGACGCGGTGGCGGAGCCGGCGACGGCGAGGGCTGTGGTGGTGGCGGCGAAGACTGCGAAAATCAGCAGACCGGCCGTACGACGTACGCGGGCGGAGGACGACATGGGGGCCGAGTATGCCGCTGCCCCTCGCCGATGTCACGCTCAGTCCAGTACGTGTCACGGGGAATCACCGTCACCACGGAAGGACCGACACGCCGGACTTCGAGGCATCCATCACCGTCGAGGCCCCGCCGGACCACCTCTACGCACTGGTCAGCGACCTCCCCCGAATGGGCGAATGGAGCCCCGAATGCACCCACCGCCCCGCCGTCCTCCGCCGCCCGTTCAGCCTCATCTTCGGCAACCGCAACACACGCAACGTCACCGGCATCCATCACACCCTCAACGCCCTGAAATCCACCGCCGAATCCCCACCTCCCCCAGGGACCACTAGCCCTCACCATCAGCTCACCACCGCCGGCAGCGCGGCATCCACCTTCGCGGCAGGCGGTAGGCGGCAGGCGGCAGGCGGCAGGCCACCTTCGCCTCTGTGAGCGGCCAGGCTGCGGTTGGCGGTGCGGTCTCTCTAGGCTGCGGCTGTAGGGTTGGGGGTGTCGAAGGCAGGCGTCGGTAGCGTTGCTCGGTTTGGTGCTGATCAGGGCTTCTTGCTAGTCTGTCTCTTCGCGCGTGTGCGTTTGCTACTCACCCGTGCACGCACCACCTTTCCTGTCTTAACCGCAAACTCCTGATCGAGGCTCTGCTCCGTGGCGAACATCAAGTCCCAGATCAAGCGCAACCGCCAGAACGAGGATGCGCGGCTTCGCAACAAGTCTGTGAAGTCGACCCTCAAGACGGCAGTTCGCCGCTTCCGTGAGGCCGCCGACGCCGGCGATGCCCCGAAGGCGCAGGAGAACGCCCGCGTGGCGGCTCGCCTGCTCGACAAGGCTGCCAGCAAGGGCGTTATCCACGCCAACCAGGCCGCCAACCGGAAGTCGTCCATCTTCAAGAAGGCCGCTTCTCTCTGATCGCGCCCTGACGATCGGCCTATCCGCCACCGGACCAGGCCGATCGTTTTTGCGTCCCCAAAAACCTGCTGAGTTCAGCGCCGGCTGGACCCTGAACCTGTTGGGTTCAGTGGCGGTCGGTCCCCTAAATCTGTAGGGGGTTAGCGGCGGCCGTGGGCGCGGCTGACTGTGATCACCATTCGCTCGAGGGCGTAGCCGGCGTCGCCGGAGGCGCCTTTGACGTCGGCGTCTGCTTGGGCGACCGCCTTGATGGCGGTGGCCAGGCCGCCTGCGGTCCAGCCGCGGGCTTGTTGCTTCAGGGTCTTCAGCTTCCACGGCGGTACGCCGACCTCGCGGGCCAGGTCTGCCTCGCGAAGACCACTTGGCGCACTCGTGTACTTCGCCAGCCCGCGGAGCCCACCAGCCATCGCGCTGGTGACGAGGACTGACGCGACTCCGCAGTCCAACGCCCAGCGCAACTGTTCGAGCGCAGGCTCCGTCCGGCCCGCGATCGCGGCGTCGGCAACGGCGAAGCTGGTCACCTCGGCGCGACCGCCGAAGTACTGACTGATCAGGTCCTGGTTGATCGGCTGCCCGTCGGAGTCCGACACCAGTTGCGAACACGCACCGGCAAGCGCCCGCAGGTCGTGTCCAACGGCATCGACAAGAGCGGTCGCACCACGCTCGTCGATGCTCCCTTTCAGAAGCCGAACCTCACCGAGCACGAACTGGGGCAGCTCCCAGGTCTTCGGCGCGGTCGCGACCACTTCGTTGACCGAGGCCTTCCGCAACTTGTCGAGGACCGCCTTGCCCTTCTGCCCACCTGAGTGCACGAGGACCACCAGCACATCGTCAGCCGGCGAACCTGCGTACTCCAACAGGTGCGGCACCATCTCCGCAGGCAGGGTCTCGAGCGCCCGCAGTACGAGGACTCGCTCGGTCGCGAACAGCGAGGGGCCGGTCAGCTCGGCGAACACCCCGACATCGAGATCGGCCGCGGCGACGTCGGTCACCTCCACGTCGGCGGTGTCCTTCGACACTGCCACGATCGCGGAACGGACCGCCCGGTCGGCCAGGAACGTCTCGGCGCCCGTCACCAGCAGGACGTCGCCGAGCTTGGGCGCGGAATTCTTTCGAGCTGCCATAACGCCCGTCAGCATCCCACGCCGCGCCGACAATCCACGACACCCCCACGGCCCGCCTGCTGATCGGAGGCGGGACAGGTCACCGGTGGGCGGTGAGAGAGGTGTTGGTCGGCGGTCAACAGCGAGGAGGTCACCGGTGGGTGGTGAGGGAGAGGTGCTGGTCGGTGGTCAGGACGGCGAGGGAGCCCTGGATGTCGGTTCGGGCGATGGTCATGCCTGCGTGGGTGAGGAGGTCGAGGGTGCGGGGGGCCGGGTGGCCGTAGTCGTTGTCGATACCGGCGGAGATGAGGGCGAGTTTGGCGCCGGTGGACTGGATGAAAATGGGGTCCTGCTGGGCGGAGCCGTGGTGCGGGACCTTGAGTACGTCGGCTCTGAGGTCGACCCCCGTGGCCAGGACGGCTCGTTGGGACTCTGGTTCGAGGTCGCCGGTCAGGAGCAGACGCAGGCCGGAGACCTGGACCATCATCGCGATGCTGGCGTTGTTCTCCGGCGACCCCTCATCGGTCGGCGTCGCCGAAGATCGGCCCGACTGCGGCAGAGCGGGAACCCGCGCCGGCCAGAGAGCGGTCCAGCTCACCGGACCGACCGACCGCTGCTCGTGGAACGCGACCGTCCGCAGCGGTATCCGATGCAGCTCCGCCAACTCGGCAACGCGCCTGTACTCGGCAGCAGGTGAGAAGTACGGCGTCATCTCGATCTCGTCGACCTTGCGACCATGCAGTACTCCGGCCAGTCCCCCGACGTGGTCCGCGTGGAAGTGCGTGAAGACAAGCACGGGCACATGCGTCACCTGCAACTCGCGCAAGCAATGGTCCATGACCGCGGGATCCGGGCCGGTGTCCACGACGATCGCTGCGTCGCCGCCAATTCGCAGTACGAGGCCGTCGCCTTGGCCCACATCGCAAGCCACGAGAAGCCAGCCCTTTGGCGGCCAGGTGAGCGAACCGACTGGGCGAAGTACGACGACAGCAACTAGTACTACGGCCAGCACCACGGCGATCGGCTTCGCGAGGATGCGGTGCAGGCCGATGATCAGGGCGAGGCAGAGCAGCGTGAGTACGCCGACGCCGATCACCGTGGCGGGCCAAGCACTCGCGGCGCCTGGGAGATCTGCTCCTTGCTGAGCGATGAGGATGATCCAGCGCGCCGGCCAGCCCGCGACCCAACCGGCCAGGCGAGCCAGATCTGCGCTCAGCAAGGCGATACCGGCCGTGCCGAATCCGATGATCGTGGCGGGGCCTACGGCTGGTCCGGCGAGGAGGTTTGCCGCTACTGCCACCAGCGAGACCTGACCCGACAGCCACGCGACCACCGGAGTACAGGCGATCTGCGCGGCTAGCGGGCAGGCGATCGCTTCAGCTAAGCGTACCGGCATCCAGGTGGCCAGTGCGTCGCGCCAGGTTGGGCCGAGGAGCACGATGCCGGCGGTGGCTAGTACCGACAGGGCGAAACCGGCAGATCTTGCTAGTGAGGTGTCGAGTAGGAGTAGGGCGAGAACTGCGACCGACAAGGTGCGCACCGCTCTTCGTCGACCGCCGCTGCTTGTCATCGCGGCCAATGCGACCAAGCCCATGACGGCGGCGCGCAGGACGCTTGGCTGGGGGCGTGCGAGTACGACGAACACGGCCACCATCGCGAGGCCGACGATGTTGAGCCCGCGGGCGCGGACTCCGAGCAGCCGGGCAAGCGGTAGGACGAACGCGAGTAGGAGGGTGAGGTTCGTACCCGAGACGGCCGACAGGTGGGTCAAGCCGGTGACTTTGAAGTCGTCGGCCAGCTCGGTCGGCAGGGCGGATTCGTCACCCATCACCAGGGCTGGAACCAAGCCACGCACGGCCTCCGGCTCGCCGGCGACTGCTTGCCGGAGCCCGAGTCGTACTCGTTCGGCGGCTCGCAGCCACCAGGATGGTTCGTCGAGAACCTTCGGGGCTGCTCGTGCCGAGAGCATGGCGGCGACGTCGGAACCCGACTCGACCGGTCCTAATCGGCCGCCCGCTTCGAGATGTTGGCCGAACCGGACGTCCTTCCACTGAACTGATCCGATCACCAGCACCGGCGTACGCACTCGCGTTGTCTGTCCTCGCCCAGTTATCTCCTCGATCGTCGCACGAACCACCACGTACGGCGGTCGCCTGCTTGTAGTACTCCGGACGGCTGGGTCGCCGTCGATCTTCAACCGGACCTTCACTGCTGCCTCGGTCGATGCCAGCTCCCGCACTGGCCCGGCTCGAAGGCTCTGCACTTGCAAGGCGGCTGCGAACGCCATGCCCGCCACTACGACAGTCACCCCGACAGCCGTCACGACGACCGGACCTCGCCGGAATCCCACGAACAGGACACCGGCGAGCAGGAGCGCGATTGTGCCGGTCAGCACCCCCGCCAGTGGGTGCTGACCGATCAAAATCACCGCGGTCGCCCAACCCGCACCCGCCGGAACCAGCAGCCGCACATCCCACGGCTCCACCTCCGCCTGCCCAGACACCACAGGCGATGAAGTGGATCGGTCCGCCACCTCCCCCAGCGAGGGCACGGGTACAGCGGGTGGCTCGTCCGGTGGTGGGGTGGGGTTAGACGTGGACATGGGGTTTCAGGGATTCGAATTTCTTCTCGCCTACTCCGGTGACCTCCTGGAGTTCGTCGATTGTGGTGAAGCGGCCGTGTTCTGTTCGCCAGTCGAGGATTCGCTGGGCCAGGACTGGGCCGACTCCGGGGAGGGCCTCCAGGTCGGCGAGGGTTGCTTTGTTGAGGTCTACGGGGGTTGCGGTTGGAGGCTCGGCGCCGGGGGTGGTGGCGGGGCCTGGGGTTGTGGGTGGTGGGGCGTTGCCTGGGATGCCTACGAGGATTTGTTCGCCGTCGGAGACCTGGCGGGCGAGGTTGAGGCTGGTCAGGTCGACGCCGGGCAGGGCTCCGCCGGCCAGGGCGAGCACGTCGGCTACTCGGGAGCCGGGCTTGGCTCGCACCAGGCCGGGGCGGCGGACTTTGCCTGCTACGTCCACGACGAGCTCCTGGGGCGATGGAGATGGGGTTGGGGCACCGGGAGTTGATGGTTGGGTGACGGGTGATCCGCCCACTGCTGAGGGCGGTGACGGGTGTGCGTCGGGGATGACTTCGGGTCGGCTGTGGAAGAGCGACCAGCCTGCCCAGACCAAGCCGAGCAGCAGGATGATGGCGACCACGGCGACGTGCCGCGGGGCCAGGGCCCATCGGCTGCCGCGGAGTCGTTCGGGCACCACGCTTTCGGGAATCCATCCACCTCGCACCTCCTCATCACTCCCCACCTCGTCATCACTCCCCAGCAGCCCAGCGCTCGCCCTCTGCCCACCACTCGCCAGCAGCTCGACGCTCTGCAGCTGCTCGACGCTCGCCGGCGGCACACGTCGCACCGCTCCCGGCGTGGCCGCGTTCAGCCGGGCGAGGGCACGCAGGCGACCGCCTGGGTCGGGTGCTGGGGTGCGGCGTCTGACCTTCACGCCAGAGAAAGTACGAGGGTTCGGCCCTCCGGCCGGATCAATTTCAAGCCTGTGGAAAACGCAACCGAGGGCGGGCGCCCGAGGACGGGGCCGAGGTGGGCGGTGCTAGTGCGGGGCTACCACGACGGCGAGGAGGCCGGGGCCCACGTGCGCGCCGATGACGGCGCCTACTTCGCGGAGGACTATTTCGTCGGCTTGGGGCAGGCGGTCGGCGAGGCCGTCGGCGAGGGTTTGGGCCTTGTCCAGGTTGGCGAGATGGTGGACTGCCAGTTGGACCGGGCCGTCGCCGGCTCGCTGGACGGCGATGTCGGCCAGACGGGCGATCGCGCGGCTCGACGTACGGACTTTTTCGAGTGGCACGATTCGGCCGCCGCTGATGGTCAGGAGTGGTTTGACCGCGAGCGCAGTACCGAAAAGGGCTTGGGCGGCACCGATTCGGCCGCCGCGGCGCAAGTACTCGAGGGTGTCCACGTAGAAGTACGACGACACCGCCGACATCCGGGCCCGGGCGGCCGCCTCGACGCCGGCCTGGTCCGCGCCGGCGGCAGCGGCAGCGGCTGCCGCGAGAACCGGGAACCCGAGCCCCATCCCGAGCGACCGCGAATCGACCACGCGGACCGGGATCGGCGACTCCTTCGCGCCGATCATCGCCGCCTCGAACGTGCCGGACATGTCCCCGGACAAGTGGATCGAAACGATGGCCTCAGCGCCGTCGGCGGCGCATGCGGCATACGTATCGGCGAACGACTGCGGAGCCGGCCGGCTGGTCGAAACCGGGGTGAACGTCTTGAGCGCCTCCGCGACCGCATCCGCGCTGGTGGCACCGTCGTCGTACGAGATCCCGCCGATCACGACCTGGAGCGGTACGACGGTCAGCGGGAGCCGGAGCACCTCGTGCGCCGACAGACCCGCGGTGGAGTCGGTGACGACGTGCACGCGGGCTGACATGCAGCGAGGTTACCGGACAGTTTTCGTCCGTGCCTGGTGTCAGACTGCGAAGCATGTTGGACACCCCCGAGGAAATCGCCGACCTGCAGCGCCTACTGGATGCGGCCTACGAGAGGTCGACCGAGCGTCTCCGCAACATCATCAAGGACGAGCGGCACCTGGACGCCCAGGAACTGGTTCAGGTCCTGACCGGCATGTGCACGCTCAATCTGGCCACTGTGACGGCCCACAACGAGCCGCGGATCAGCGCGGTCGACGGACACTTCCTGCACACGCGGTGGGTGTTCACGACCTCCGGTACGGCGGCCAAGGTGCGGCATCTGCGAGCCAGGCCCGCCGCAAGCCTCTCGTACGTCGACGGCGAGCGGATCGGGGTGTTCAGCCATGGGGACGTGGAATTCCTCACCCCCGAGCATCCGGACTTCGCCGAGATCGAGGCGCATCTGACCGCGCACTACGGGAGTTCGCCGAGCAGCTGGGGTCCGGACATCGCCTACTGCCGGCTGCAACCCAGCTGGATGGTCGGCTACGCCTTCGACAAGGCGGCCTTGTTCAAGAAGCAATAAAGACGAAGGGAAGGAAGGAAAGAGAGTGGTGGGGCCGGAGGAAAGAGAGTGGTAGGGGCCGGAGGAAAGAGAGTGGTAGGGCGGGAGGAAGACGGAGGGTGGTGGGCGCGAAAGCAGCGCGGTGAGGTGGCGGCCAACCCCTCCGCTGGCCTCCACCTCACCGTGAGCTGACTCCCCCTCGGTGTCAGCTCCTCAACGCTTGGTACCGGCTGTGCGGCGACTCGTCCCCTGTGCGATTCACCGCGATTCCCCCCGGGAGATCCCAGCGGTCGACCCACCGGCGGGTGACCAAACCCACCGGCTTTCCCGTATCGACCGAGTCAGCACTCGTCCCCTGTGTCGTGTGCCTGACCGCTGCTGGGACCTCGCCCCGGGTCCGGTGCCCTGACGGCGCACGGCACCCGGTTTCGCGTAGGACAGATCCGCACGACGCAGCACTCCGGAGCTCTCGGCAACCGATCGGCGCCCCCACCGTCCGGTTGCCGGATGTACTCCGCGTCGCCTGCTCCTGCTGCTCGAGCCATTCCGGCACTGCGGTGAACTGCGCTTGCCTCGTCACAGCCCACCACCCCAATCCCTGCCGTGAGCCCGAACCCGGTCTCGGATCTCTGTCTCGTGGAACCTGTCCTACGGCTGTAATTCTTGTGTCCGGCCGTATGTCAGGACGAGGCAGAAGTACCGGCAGTTCTCCGGCAGCTTGGCGGGATCCGCGTCAGGAAAGCGCGGTCAGTACGTCGTCGGCCAGCCGCTGGACCGACTCGGCAGGGTCGGGCTCAGGCCAGCCGTCGGCCACCGGGGCGTGGGCGCAGGACTCCTGCAGCACCTCCCAGGCCGTCGGGAGCATGGGCGGGTCCATCGTGCGCTGCCAGGCCAGCAGTTGCCCGCAGAGCTGGTCAGCCTGCTCGTGCTGCCCCAGCGCGTGCAGCACCGCCACAGCCTCGGGCAGCACGTCCAGCAGGTACACGACCCGCCCCTCGGCCAGCAGCCGGCTCACGGCGTCCCGGATCGACAGGCGAGCCTGCTCCGCGTCGTCGTTCTGCCGGGCCAACCGGCTGCGGTACAGCATCACCAGGTAGTCGAAGTAGCCCCGATGGCCACGGATGTCCGCGTCCGCCTCGTCCAGCAGAGAACGGGCCTGGTCGTACTTGCCGGCCTGGAACTCCACCATGGCCAGGCAGCCGGCCACCTTGGTCCGCTCCGGGTCGTCCGAGGCCTGGCTGTCCCTGGCCAGCTCCGCCCAGCGGCGGGCCTCGTCCAGGTTGCCCAGCTCCAGCTCGACCCGACTCAGGGCCATGTACGCGATCTCGTCCGGGTAGACCCCCGGGTTGGACAGCGCGGCCGCCCAGGCCAGCAGCAGCTCCTTGGCCTCGGGCAGCCGTCCCCAGCGAGCTAGCGCGAGCCCGCAGATCGCCTGCACGGTCGCGGATCGCTGCGGGTCACCATGCCCGCGTGCATCCTCTACCAGCGTCGGAATCTCGGCCAGGCTCACAGTGTCGAGCAGCACTGAGCCGGACGATACCCAGCCGGCCCGCGCCACCAAGCCCATCTCCGACTCGGGCGGCATCAACGTCCGCGCCTCACCGTAGTGCCGCCGCGCGGCCCGGACGTCGCCGGTGAGGTTGGAGAGCCGACCGGCGATCGCCAGCAACCGACCGCTGGTCTCCTTGTCGGTCACGTGTTCCGCAGCAGCGCCGGCCCATTGGATCCCGCTCTCCGCAACGCTTGCCTGGTACTGCCAGGCGACCCGGAATCCGAGCACGATCCGCGCAACCGTGTCCCACTCCCCCAACTCCGCCGCGCGCTCCAGCGCCACCTCGAAAGTGGCCGAGTTCGCATTGGCGGCGCGGTACCGCCGGTCCCGGTCCGGACTCGACCAGGCCCCGTCCAGCCCTTCCACGTACGTCGAGCACCAGGTGACCGTCCGATCGCGGAACTCGGTCAGGTCCTCATCCTGCGACGACAACCCGGCGTACGCGTGCTCGCGGATCGTCTCCAGCATCTTGTACCGCGCGCCGTACAGCGCCTCGAACTCCAGCACCGGCTGCAGCAGGGACTTGTCCACCAGCTCGGCCAGCAGCATCGGTACGTCGGCGGCCTCGATCGGCAGCCCCGTGCAGACGCCGACCACCGCGTCCAGCGTGAACGGCGAGCCCAGCATCGACGCGCGATACAGCAATTGGCGCGCCGGGTCGGACAGCGCGTCCACACTCCAGGCGATCGTGTCGGCAAGCGTGCGCTGGTGTGGAGCGCCGAACCGCCGTGGCCCCGACAGCAGCCGGAACCTGTCGTCCAACGCAGCGAGGATCGTCTCCACGGACAGGGACCCGGCCCGCGCGGCCGCCAGTTCCAAGGCCAGCGGCAACCCGTCCAGCCGCTGGCAGAGCCGGGCGACGGTCGCCGAGTTCTCTTGGGTCAGCTGGAAGCCCGGACGCACTCGGGCAGCGCGCCGTACGAACATCTCTACGGCTGGGCTCGCGGCGATCTCGGCAAAGTCCTTGTCGTTCGCCGGTACGCCGAGCACCTGCACCCGGCGTACGACCTCGTGAGGCAGACCGAGCGGGATCCGCGACGTCACCAGTACGCCGATGCCGGGGTAGCTGCGAACCATCCGGTTGGCCACCGTCGCGACCCCGTCGAGCACGTGTTCGGCGTTGTCCTCCACGATCACCAGGTCGCCGGGCTTCCGGCCGGCCAGTACATCGTCGAGGTCGGACGTCCCGGGAGCGGTCCCGAAGGCGTCGAGGATCGCGGACGCTACTGCGGCGTCGCGCTGGACCGTGGTCAGGTCGACGACGACCACGGTCGTGTCGGCACCCGAGAAGCGGTCGGCCGCGGCCAGAGCCAGCTCGGTCTTGCCGACGCCGCCCGGACCGACCAGCGTGACGAGGCGGTTCTGCCGCAGCAGCCCCTCCAGCTCGATCAACTCGGTTTCGCGACCGACGAGGCCGTCCGGGATCGGCCTGGTGCCGCGCCAGCGCAGCCCTGCCGGAGCCGGGGCAGCCACTGCGATCACGGGCCGAACAGTGGCGTGACCAGCGGCGACGAGGAACTTGCCGGCGTCGCCGTCACGCAGGCCGAGGCCCTCGGCGAGCAGCCGCGCGGAGTCCTTCCGTGGCCGCGCGACCCGGCCTGCCTCGAGCTCACGGATGGTGCGGACACTCAGTCCGGCCCGGTCGGCCAACTCCTCCTGGGAGAGCCCTGCCTGAACCCTCAAGTCGAGCAAGAGGTCAGCAAAGTCGCGCCGTCCCTCAGCCCGGCCATCCGCGTCCGACAAAGCCCGTCACCCCTTCAGAGCCTCACACGTCCCTCGCACAACATAGCGTGACACCTTCTCAGATTCTGGACGCGGCTGCCGCCCGGACGCCAGCACAGCGTCCCGCCGGGATCCGGACAGAATGGTTGAATTTCGTCCGACCCGACCACGCAGAGGAAAGAGGAGAGGTAATTACTGACGCCGCAAGAATGTCATTGTCAGGCGGTCGCGCGTACGGCCACGGACTCGTTCTGGGGCTCGACAAGGGAAAGCTGGGGCTCGTAGAGAGAAAGCACTCCGGCCCACTCCTCTATCCGGGCGGCGGTCACCGCACGCCCCGAATCAGCGTTCAGGAGGCTGCCGGCGCAGATGCTCCGGGTCGCGCGGACCACCAGTTCGGTGCCAAGACCGAGCCACTGTTCCCGGAAGTTCCCCGTCGCCGCCATGCGCAACAGTCAACCGGAGATGTGTTTCGCGAACGTAACGTGACAGGCAACATCACGATAAGTCACCAAACACCGGAATTCTTCATTACCCGGTAGTCCACAAACAGCTTGAAACGTCAGCTTGGCAGCCAGGACAGCCGGACCTGCCGGCGCGGGTTGTCCACATTGGTGTCGACCAGGCAGATCGACTGCCAGCTGCCGAGCATCATCCGGCCACCGATCACCGGCACCGTCGCGTACGGCGGGATCAAGGCGGGCAGCACGTGATCGCGCCCATGCCCCGCCGACCCGTGCCGGTGCTGCCACTCGAAGTCCCGCGGCAGCAGCTGCTCCAGTACGGCGAGCAGATCCGTATCGCTGCCCGCTCCCGTCTCCAGGATCGCCACTCCGGCCGTCGCGTGCGGCACGAAGACGTGCAGCAGCCCGTCGCCCTGGGCCTGATGGGCCTCAGCGGCGACGAACTGCTCGCACTTGCTGGTCAGATCGAAAACGACCTGCTGGTCACCGGTACCGACATCGATCAGCTCGGAACGCATACGGCAGCGTCTCAGGCCGGAACGATGTTGACCAACTTCGGCGCGCGGGCGATGACCTTCCGGATCCCACGACCGTCCAGCGCGGCCTGAACCGCCTCGGAGGCCAGCGCCAGCTTCTCCAGCTCGGCGTCGGTGATGTCCGGGGACACCTCCAGCCGCTCCTTCACCTTGCCGGCGATCTGGACCACGGCCGTGACCGAGTCCTGGACCAGCAGCGCCGGGTCGACCTTCGGCCAGCCGGCCTTCGCGACGGTCGGCTCGTGGCCCAGGTTCTCCCACATGTCCTCGGCCGTGTACGGCGCGACCAGGCTCAGCAGGATCGCCACCGTCTCGGCGGCTTCCCGTACTGCGGGGTCGGCCGCGCCCGGTCCGGAGTCGATCGCCTTCCGGGTCGCGTTCACCAGCTCCATCACCCGGGCGACCATCACGTTGAACCGGTACGACTCGATCAGCTCGGTCGCGTCGGCCACCGTGCGGTGGGTGAGCTTGCGCAGCGCCACGTCACCGGTGGAGACATCGGCGCCGACCGGGGACTCGACCGAACCGCTCAGCCGCCAGGCCCGCTGCAGGAAGCGCAGCGATCCACCCGGGGACAGGTCGGCCCAGTCGATGTCGTCGTCCGGCGGACCGGCGAAGACCATCGTCAGCCGGATCGCGTCGACACCGAACTCGTCCAGCTGGTCGCCCAGGTTGACCCCGTTGCCCAGTGACTTGCTCATCGACTTGCCTTCGTTGATCACCTGGCCCTGGTTCATCAGCCGGGCAAACGGCTCGACGGCGTCCAGCATGCCCATGTCGTGCAGCGCCTTGGTGAAGAAGCGCGCGTACAGCAGGTGCAGGACCGCGTGCTCCTTGCCACCGACGTACTGGTACGTCGGCATCCAGCGATCCGCGGCGGCGCGATCGAACGGCCCATCCGTGTACTCCGGCGACGTGTACCGCAGGAAGTACCAGGACGAGTCGACGAAGGTGTCCATCGTGTCGGTGTCCCGCTCGGCGGGTCCACCACACTTCGGGCAGGCGACCTCGACCCAGTCCCGGGCCGACGCCAGTGGCGAGACACCCCGGGGAGAGAGAGCCGCACCGCGCAGGTCGGGCAGCTCCACCGGCAACTGGTCGTCCGGCACCGGCACCTCGCCGTCGACCGGGCAGTGGATGATCGGGATCGGCGCACCCCAGTAGCGCTGCCGGCTCAGCAGCCAGTCGCGCAGCCGGAAGTTGATCGTCCGCTCGCCCAGGCCCTTGTCCTGCAGCCAGTCGCTGATCTTCGCCTTGGCCTCGGTGACACCCAGACCGTCCAGGCTGATCTCGGCGTTGGCGCTGTTGATCGCGGGGCCTTCACCCGTGTAGGCCTTGCCGTCGAAGCCTTCCTCCGGCTGCACGGTCCGGACGATCGGCAGGCCGAACTTCTCCGCGAACTCCCAGTCCCGCGAGTCCTGCCCCGGCACGGCCATGATCGCGCCGGTGCCGTAGTCGGCCAGCACGTAGTCGGCCGCCCAGATCGGGATCCGCTCGCCGGTCACCGGGTTCGTCGCGTACGAGCCCAGGAAGACGCCGGTCTTCTCCCGGTCGGTGCTCAGCCGCTCGATCTCGGTCGAGGCCTTGACCGCCCTCAGGTACTCGTCGAAGGCCGTGCGCTGGTCGGGTGTGACCAGCTCATCGGCCAGCTTGGCGTCCGGGGCGACCACCAGGAAGGTGGCGCCGAACAGCGTGTCCGGCCGGGTCGTGAAGACCTTGATCGGCACGTCGCGACCCTCGACCTCGAAGGAGGCGAAGGCACCCTCGGAGCGGCCGATCCAGTTCCGCTGCTGCAGCAGGATCTCTTCGGGCCACTTCAGCAGCTCCATGTCGTCCAGCAGCCGCTGCGCGTAGTCCGTGATCTTGAAGTACCACTGAGTCAGCTCGCGCTTGGTGACCTCGAACCCGCAGCGCTCACAGCGACCCTGGACGACCTGCTCGTTGGCCAGCACGGTCTGGTCGTTCGGGCACCAGTTCACGTACGACGCCTTGCGGTAGGCCAGCCCGCGCTCGAAGAACCGCAGGAACAGGAACTGCGTCCACCGGTAGTACTCCGGGTCGGACGTGTGCAGCCGGCGGGACCAGTCGAAGCTCAGCGCGTACCGCCGGATCGACTCCGCCTGGGTCTCGATGTTGGCGTACGTGTAGGTCGCCGGGTGCTCGTTGCGCTTGATCGCCGCGTTCTCGGCGGGCAGCCCGAAGGAGTCCCAGCCGATCGGGTTCATCACGTCGTAGCCCTGCTGGAACCAGAAGCGGGACAGCACGTCGTGCAGCGCGAACACCTCGCCGTGGCCCATGTGCAGGTCACCGGAGGGGTAAGAGAACATCGTCAGCGCGTAGCGGCGCTCGGCCGAGCCGTCGTCGCGCGCCTTGAACGGGTCGAGCTTCTCCCAGACCGGCCGCCACTTGGCCTGCATGGCATTGAAGTCGTAGCCGCCGCGGTCGATCGCGCCGTCCGCCTCGTGCTCCACCTGCTCGCTCACCGTCGTACTCCTGCGTCTTGAGATGTCATGGGAACCCTGCCAGAAAGATGCCTCTAAATGAAAAAGCCCCTCACACAGGAGGGGTCGCCACACTGACCGGCGCAGAAGGCGCCTGGATGCCAGTACGGCTAACTAAGAAGCAGGGTTGCTCGCATACCCCCAGATTACCGCATGTCCCCACCCCGATGTGACCGGGTTAACTCCGGCGAACCAGGAACTCTGTTCCGCCGGTGCGACGGTGGGCGCTCGGGGTCTTGCCGTAGTGCCGGCGGAAGGCAGTAGAGAACGGCCGTACGTCGGAGTACCCGCAGGCGCGCGCCACCTGAGTCACAGTGAGCGTGTGGTCCAACAGGAGCTGGGCCGCGAGCTCCAGGCGCATCCGCCAGAGCGTAGACATCAGCGAAGCCCCGGTGACCGAACGAAAGAGCCGCTCCGCGTGCCGCTCGGACAGGTGCACGGCAGCGGCGACCTCTCGCACCGTTACGGGTCGGGCCAGGTTGTCCAGCAGGTGCCGCTGCATCGCCTCGACCACCACCGGGCCGCGGTCGCGCACTATGGGCTCCACCGACAGGTCGTCCTCGAGTGCGAACGCTCTAGCCGTGTCCAGCACGAGTGCAGCGCCGAAAGCGTCCAGGGACGACTCGTACCCCGACCGTGGTGCCGCAGCCTCCGCCGCCAGCGCAGCGATGACTGCAGGCAACCCACCAAGAGCAGTGGAGACCACTGGACCGTCCGGCCGGGTCAGCCCCGACCACCAGCCCGCACCGGAGGCACCGGACACCGAACGGAAGGTGAAGCCCCAGAACGCGATTCCCAGCGGCGCCGACCGGCTCGACTCGATCTCGTGGACGTCCCCCGGCCTAGCCAGGAACACGTCGCCCGGACCGATCTGGTACTCGGTCGTACCGGAGTTGAAGCGGCCCTCGCCGGAGTACGCCAGGCAGACCTCGTGGAAGGAGTGGCTGTGCCAGTAGTTCCGCCAGTACTCCGGGCGGTAGTGCCCCCAGCTCACGAAGTCCGCACGGAAGCCGCCGACCTCGCAGGACTCCAGTAGCCCCGCGAGGTCCACGAACCGGTCCGCCGCAGCGACAGCCGTCAGACTCAAACGCCACTCCTGCCGGTCGGGTCCACTCCCCTCAGAATCATGCCCTGCCCGAGCGAGTGGTCGTGGGTCTTCACCGTGGGCGGGTCGGACGGGTCGCGGTACTGCACCAGCCAGGTCGTCCGCGGCTCGTTGCTGACGTTCACTCCCGAGCCGTGCACGGTCAGGTAGGTGAAGAACAGCACGTCGCCGGCCTCAGCGGGCTGCGGCGTGGCGTCGTCGAACGGCACGTCGGGCAGGTGGTACGAGCCCTCCGGGTCGTGCTCGCGCGGCCCGGCCTTGTGGCTGCCCGGGATCACCCGGACGCAGCCCTTCTCCTCCGGCGCGTCGTCGAAGTGGAAGATCGCCGCTCCGACCCGGTGGTACTTGTGCGGGAAGAACGGATAGTCCTGGTGCAGCGGGAACGGCGACCCGTTCTCCGGCGGCTTCACGAACAGCTTGGTGTGGTGCAGTTGCACATCCTCCACACCCATCACCGCAGCGGCCACATCGGTGAACCGCGGATCCACCAGCAACCGCGAGAACGCCGCGTCGTAGAACTGCGCGTCGTGCAGGTGCCGCAGCCGGGTCTTCCCGCCGGCCATCCCCGTCGCGGACTGCCAGGTCGGGTCGTCGTGCCGGTTCAGCCGGCCCAGCAACGCATGGCTCGTCTCCCGGTAGGACGCCGCCTCCTCCTTGCTGAGCAGGCCTTTCACCAGCACAAACCCCTGCTCGGCGTACTGCGACGCCAGCGCCGGCAGGTCCGTCGAACCCTGCGTGATCGTCATCTCGAAATCCTCCTGTTCGGGTACTTCGAGCCTAGGAACCACAGCCGCCGAACGGCAGGACCACACCGGACAGCCATGTTCGCCAAACGGACATCTACTCCCAGCACTACGCAGCCGTGGTCAGTGAGGCGCTGGACGACTCGGCCGCGGGAGCGGAGTTCTCCCAGGGCATCGGATCGCGCCAGCAGGCGTCCGGGTTCTGAGGCGGTTTCGGCCGTCGTGGTCTCTGTCTTTGGGGATGGGGTGGGTTCCGGTGTGATCGAGGTGGAATTTGTAGCCGTGTTTGGTGGTCCATTCGAGGGTGTAGTTGTCGATACGGCGCAGGCGCCAGTCGTCGTGGGTCTTGAGGCGGTGGCCGAACCGGCCTTGGGGTGCGAGGTTGTCGGTCGAGGTCTGGTTCGCGGGTCCTCCTGCCCGGTAGGGCTCGATGTGGTCGAGGTCGGTCGAGGCACGGCCGGTGCCGGTGTAGTTGGGGGTGGTGCGGGTTTCGGTGGCTCCGTAGGGGAACTGTTCGATCGGATAGCGCAGGTTGACGTGGGCGCTGATCCGGTTGGGGATCTCATATGCGTGGACGCTGAGCGCGGTGTTGAGGTCGATGACAGGGCGCAGGACGATGCGGTGGTGGCCGAGGAGTTCTTCGAGCCGGTCGGTGTAGACGGGTCCGTAGCCTTCGACCCGGGCCGTGCCTTTGCCGGCCAGCAGGGTTTCGTCGGTGATGTGGAGGTTGACGACGGTCTGGTAGATCCGCCGTCCTCGTTCGGGGTGGCTTTGGCGGGTGGCGTCGATTTTGCGGCGTAGTTCGAGGCGTGCGGCAGTGTCCCTGCCCGCGCGGGCAGGGTCGTCTACCGGTACGGGGCTGCTGCCCAGCAGTGATGGTCGCTGACCGGGCGGCCGGTCTGGGCGGGCCGGGTCGACGGAGTTGTCGTCACCAGCGCCAGGCGCTACGACTGCGGCGACAGTCGTGGCCGGGTCGTCGTGGTCGAGTGGATGGCCCAGGGTGTCGGGGTGTGGGGTGTCGCGGTCGGCCTCGTCATCGAGGCCAGGCTCCGCAACAGCATCCTGCTGGCCGGTGTCCTCGGAGGCTGCGGCCGCCGGGTCATCGGTCTGCGTGGCGGCAGGGCCGCCGGCGGACTGGGTGGCGGGCTGCTTGGTAGCGGCCTTGGTGGTGGCGAGGTGTTGGGTGGCGGTGAGGAGGTCGGCGGCCAGGGCGGGGTCGGACAGTAGACCGGCGGCTTTGGCGCGGCGCTGGTCGATCGTGCCGGTGTCACCTAGTGCCGCGAGGGCTTCGGCGAGTTGGGTGATGGTCGCGTACAGCTGGATGACGTCACCGGTCGCGGCTTTGAGGTACAGCTTGGTGCTGCCGTGCTCGTCGGTACGCCCGACCCACACACCGCGTTCTTTCGCGGATGCTTTCGCTTTCGCGTCTACTGCTTCGGGGTCGGCCCGCCAGGACGCGGCTTTGATGATCTTCTGCAACTGCGCCAAGGTGACCGAGTCGACGAGATCGGCGACGCGCCGGTCCACGATCGCCGCGGCCTCGGCAGACAGCTCGACACATTCCTGAACGACCTGGAGTGCTCTCCACCCGGTAGCGTGGCCGGACTTCACACGTTCCCAGGTGGCGGGGAACCGGTGCCGTAGCGCGACGCACTGTCCGACGAACCTGGCTGCTGACCCTGGTGAGCGGCCGATCACGACCCCGAATTCGGCGACGGCGAATTCGGCGATCTCGGGGTTGCCGTCGCCGCCGTAGACGCGGGCCTGTTCACCGCCGGGGCGGCCGTGACTGCGACCGGGTGCGGGGTGCAGGTCGGCCTGGTGCTGCGCGGCGAGGATCAGGTTGAGTTCACTTTGGCGCTGCTGCTCGTACGCAGCTGACGCCGCGGCCAGGGTCTGCGCAGCGTCGCATCCAGTGAAATCGGTGGCGAACATGTGTTCGACTATACGCCGATCCGAACAACCACGGCAAATCGCTAGAGGGCCACCTTCGCCTTATCCACAAGGGGAAACCTCACACGGGGGAACAGGGTAGAGAGGTGTAGGCGAGCCTTCGGCAACACGGCGGGATTCAAAGCCGCAGGAGCGCTCCCGGGGACTGGACATCGCGCAGCCCGCGCCCAGCCCGTCGCGAGGTGCGACGAACTCCGGCCGGCTTTCGGAGTGCCCGCCGGACTCTCCGAACCGGGCTTGGCGCGGACTACGACGGCAGCCCGACGCCGTGGGGTCGCAGTGAGCGGCAGCGCGACACTCTGTCGCGATAGGCAAGGAGCCGAGAGGCTGCGCGGCCTCAGAGCCCCAGCTGGCCCAGCCGGACGCTGATCCGCGGGTCCGTAGAAACCACCGGAGACTCCTTGTGAACCCACGGGTCCCCGTCGAAGTACGACTGGAAGATGTGCTCGGCGGTCCTGGTCGCCGGCGCCTGGGAGGTCAGGGTCGGGTTCGGGCCGCCGAGGCCGTTCGACCGGGCCGAGTTGTCGGCGATGAACAGACCCTTCACCGCGCGCGTCTCGCCACGGGCGTCGACCACCGAGTTGCTCTCCGACTCTCCCATCCGCATCGACGACTGGACGTGCAGGATCAGCGGAGCCCAGTCGATCCGGTAGACCTTCTTGGCGCCCGCGCCGCGCAGCAGTTCGGCCGCCTTGCGAGCCATGAACTCCCGGTTCTTCAGCGTCCGCGGAGTCCGCTTGCGCTGCTTGAAGGTGACCTTGGGGATCGGCCCGTTCTCGTCGGCCGGCAGCGCGGACAGGGTGACCCGGTTCTGCGCCTCGACGTCGTCGTCGGTGATCACCAGCACGGTCAGCAGCTTGTCGATGCCGCCGGCCATCAACTCCTTCAGTCTTGCACCTCCGTACGCCCTTGGTAGTAGCCGATGAAGTCGTCCCAGCCCTCGACCGGTCCGTCCGGCTGATAGCCGGTGAGGTCCCAGCCGACCGGCCGGGACTTGAGCGTCCTGGTCGCCTGGTCGTAGACGGCGAACTCGCCGTACGCGCCGAAGGTGGCGAACTCGATCAGCGCGCCACCGACGAACTTGAGCAAACCGGACACCGACGCCTTCAGCGGCTCGGGAAAGTGCACGTCCAGCAACTCGATCAGGTCCGAGTCGGTCTTCTCGATCAGCTTGAACGCCTTTGCCTTCTCGGCGTACGTCAGCCGGGCGAACGGCGACAGGTGCACACCGTTCACGGCGAGCGGATTCACCCGGGTCGCCATCAGGTTCAGCAGACCGGCGATCGGAAAGGACAGCGGCAGCGCTTGGTCACTTTGCAGGTACGCCGCCAGCGCGCGATCCAGGCTGCGCAGCTCCACCGGCAGCATTTCGAGCCCCGGCAGGGCCAGCCCGGTATCGGCGAGACCGGTGACCAGGGCCGCGCCGATCGGCTGGGCGAGTGCGTCGGGGACGGGTCGAAGTTGTCCAGCGCGTTGATCATGAAGTCGGTCGCGCCGGCCTCATCGCGCCCGGCGTACGGCTGGAAACGCCCTGGGTGCGCGAGTACGCGTCCGGTCCCGGCAGGGTGATCCTTCGCAGTGGGACGGGGCCGGGCCGGCTTCCCATCGCTGCGGGACCACCGGCACCACTGGTCTTACAACGACCAGCGGTGCCGTAGGTCACAGCTTTGACGTACTGCGGGTCACGCCGACTCCTCGGAGGGCTTCTCGACCGGTACCGCGATCGGCCGCAGCCGGGCCCAACCGACGAAAATGGCGGCGAAGACCAGCATCGCGATGCCGCCCCAGAGATTGATGTTGATCCCGGCGGCCTTGTCCACTTCCTTGGGGTCGGCGATGATGCCGAGGATCGTCAGCACCACACCGTAGATCCCGATCAGCAGCGCGATCACCACCCGGATGTCGAAAGCTCCGGCCTTCTTCTTCCGTTGCTCAGCCATCTCGATTCTCCTTCCGGGTCAGCCGAAGACGAGGTTCAGGACGACGACCATCGCCAGCGAGATCCCCGCCAGCAGCGTCGGCTTGCGGTACCAGCCGTGGTCGCCTTCCTGCGCGACCTCGGTCCGGTCCTCCTTCGGGGTCAGCGAGTACACCAGGCCCTTCAGTTCCTGGTCCGTCTTCGGTTTCGTCACCATGCTGACGATCACGCTGAGCAGGATGTCGACGACGAAGGCAGCGCCGGCCCCGACGAAGCTCGCGCCCTGACCCGGCAGGTTGATCACGCCGTTCTCCGAGAGTACGAAGACCACGACCGCGGTAGCGGTACCGCTGACCAGGCCGATCCAGCCGGCCGCGGCGGTCATCCGCTTCCAGAACATACCGAGGATGAACGTCGCGAACAGCGGGGCGTTGAAGAACGAGAAGAGCTGTTGCAGGTAGTCCATCAGGTTGCTGTAGCCGGAGGCGATCGCCGCCGTACCGATCGCGATGACCGTGCCGCCGACGGTCAGCCAGCGACCGGTCCGCAGGTAGAACGCGTCGTCGCGGTCCTTGATGAGGTACCGCTCGATCAGGTCGTAGGTCACCACGGTGTTGAACGAACTGAGGTTCGCCGCCATCCCGGCCATGAAGGAGGCCAGCAGACCGGTGATCGCGAGGCCGAGCATGCCGTTGGGCAGCAGGTCACGCATCAACAGCAGCAACGCGTCGTTGTAGGTCACCGAGCCGCTGCCGTCCAGCTTGAACTGCTTCATCTCCGGTACGGCGACGGCCGCGATCATCCCCGGGATGATGACGATGAACGGGATGAACATCTTCGGGAACGAGCCGATGATCGGCGTCCGCCGGGCGGCCGACATGTTCTTGCTGGCCAGCGCCCGCTGGACCTCGACGAAGTTGGTGGTCCAGTAACCGAAGGACAGCACGAAGCCGAGGCCGAAGACCAGCCCGATCACCGACAGGAAGCTGTTGTTGAAGCCGCTCAGGTTGGTGCCCGGCCACGCGTGCGCCTGCTGATTGCCGTTCGCTGTGGCGGTGATCTTGTCGATCAGGCCCTGGTAGCCGCCGACCTTGTGCAGGCCGACGATGGTCAACGGCAGCAACGCCGCCACGATCACGAAGAACTGCAGCACCTCGTTGTAGATCGCCGCCGACAGCCCGCCGAGGGTGATGTAGCTGAGCACGATGACCGCGGCGATGATCACCGACAGCCAGATCGGCCAGCCGAGCATCACATTCACGATGGTCGCCAGCAGGAACAGGTTCACGCCCGCGATCAGGACCTGGGCGAGCGCGAAGCTGATCGCATTCACCAGATGCGCAGGCTTCCCGAAGCGTCTGAGCATGAACTCCGGCACGCTGCGGACCTTGGAGCCGTAGTAGAACGGCATCATCACGACGCCGAGGAACAGCATCGCCGGGATCGCGCCGATCCAGAAGTAGTGCACCGTCGGCAGCCCGTACTGCGCGCCGTTGGCCGACATCCCCATGATCTCGATCGCGCCGAGGTTGGCCGAGATGAAAGCCAGGCCCGTCACCCAGGCCCGGCAGCGACCGGCCGGACAGGAAGAAATCGAGGCTGTTCGATACCGCGCGTTTGGCGAGATATCCGATCCCGAGCACGAAAGTGAAATACGTAGCAATGATGATGTAGTCGATTGCCGTGGCATCCAACCGCAGGATCGAATCTTGCGCGAGCATCGGCCCTCCGCTCGTCGTCGTGACGCAAGGTGGTGTTACCGGTGAGGAACGTTACTCCTGTGCCCACCGACATTCCCGCCGGGCCGCGCGCACGGTTTCATCACCGTCTGGTGCTCCGGTTTCTCCACCCCGCTCTCCACCCGCGGTAGGTTCTGGGCGACGGCCCGCGAGCCTAACTTCGGGGCTATGACTCTGCTGAACGCTGCCGTGGTGGTCGCGATCGTGATCGCCGTCCTGGCTCGCCGACTGTCCTGGCTCGGGCACCTCTTGGGTGCGACGATCACTTCGGGTGGCGGGTCGATCCTGCTGACCGTGGGCGCCAACCTGCTGGTGCAGTCGTTGGTGGTCCAGGCCAAAGCACATCGTGATGCCGAGGAGTACGCGACCAGGTGATCAGAGCGAGAATGCACGGCGAGACCGGCTGGCTGGGCCGGAGTCTCGCCTCCGTCGTCGCGATCTGTGTTCTCGCCACCGCCCGGCCAGCCGAGCCCTGGGTCTGGGCGGTGCTGGGCGCCGGTCTGCTCAGCTTCCTGTCCGGCACCTTCCTGATGAACCGCCGGCCGCTGCTTGCGCTGACACTGCTCTCGTACGCCGGACTGAGCGCTGCCCTGATCTCAGGCATGCCGGATTCCAACTCGCTGGTGCTCTGCCTGATGGCCGTCGCCGACATCGCTGTCATGGTGCTCCCCCAGGGCTATCGGCCGATCATTGCCGTCGGCATCGGTTATGCGACCTGCTACGCGCTGTCGGGCTGGTGGTGGGACCGGTCCGACATCTGGTACGTCGGCCAGCTGACCTGGACGGCGATCTTGGCCGCTTTCGGATTGAACCGCCGGCAGTACGAGGTGCAGGCCCGGCAGACGGAGAAGCTGCTGGAACAGACCCGGCTCGCCCAGCAGGAGCACGCTCGCGCTGCTGCTCTCGAGGAACGCGGCCGGCTCGCGCGGGAGCTGCACGACGTACTGGCTCATTCGCTCGGTGCGCTCAGCGTCCAGCTGGAGCTGGCGGAGGCGTTGCTTGACGAAGGCAACGACACGGCCGGTGCGCTCGATCGGGTGAAGCGTTCGCGGCGGCTCGCGGTCCAGGGGTTGGTCGAAGCGAGGAACGCGGTGGCCGCGCTCCGGGCGGACGAAGTACCGGCGCTGCCGGCGGCGCTGGCCGCGCTGGTCGAGCAGCATCGGAAGGATCATCGGGCCGAGGTGACGCTGACCGTCGACGAGGTTCGGACGCCGCGCCCCGAGGTGGTCGTGGCTCTGCTCGGGGCAGCTCGGGAGGCACTGACCAATGCGGCGAAACACGCGCCCGGCCGGGCTGTCGACGTACGGCTCGATGGGCGGAACGGTGCTTGGCTCACGATCAGGAACGCGGGGGCAACGGTCGGCGAGAAGGGCTTCGGGCTGGCGGGGATGCGGGAGCGGTTGGCACTGGTGAATGGCAAGCTGGAGGCCGGTCCGGACGGGGACGACTGGCTGGTAGTCGCGGCGGTGGCTGATGAGTGAGGGCGCGGTGCGGGTCGTGGTGGCCGATGATCAGCAGGTGGTCCGGGAAGGGCTGGTCGCGTTGCTCGGGCTGATCGACGGGGTCGAGGTGGTCGGCGCCGCCGCCGATGGCGCCGAGGCCGTCGAACTCGTTGCGCAGGGCAACGTCGACGTGGTGCTGATGGATCTGCGGATGCCGGTACTGGACGGCATCCAGGCGACCGCGCGGATCACCGCCGAGTACGCCGAGGTGGCCGTCCTGGTGCTGACCACGTACGCCGACGACGAGTCGATCACGATGGCGCTCCGGGCCGGGGCGCGTGGGTACCTCACCAAGGACGCGGGCCGGGTGGAGATCGGCGCGGCGCTGAGGTCGACCGCGGCCGGGCAGGCGACCTTCGACCCGGAGGTGTCGCGTCGCCTGGTGGCCGCGATGACACCGACTCCCCCGCAGTCGACCGACGGCCTGACGAGCCGGGAGACCGAAGTGCTGAAACTGATCGCTCGTGGGCTGAGTAATTCGGAGATCGCAGGACTGTTGTTCATCAGCGAGACGACAGTGAAGACCCACATCAACAACACCTTCGCGAAAATCGGCGCCCGCCACCGCGCCGAAGCAGTCCGCTACGCGTACATGAATGGGCTGGCGGAAAGCTGAGCAAAGGGAAAGAAGGAAAGCGTGGGGTGCCCGGCTAAATCCTGATCTCTGCGACTACTGGGCGGTGGTCGCTGCCGGTGGGGGGCATTACCCAGGCCTTGGTCGGGACGACACCGCGGACCATGATGTGGTCGATCCGGGCCATCGGGAACTTGGCGGGCCAGGTGAAGCCGAAACCGAAGCCGGCCGCGCCCTGGGCCGAGCGGAGACCGACGGTGATCGGGGCCAGGCTGCGGTCGTTCGCCGTGCCGTTGAAGTCGCCCATCACCACCACCCCGGCGAGCTTCTCCTGGGCGATCTGCTGACCGAGTTGCTTGATCGTCTCGTTGCGCTGGTTCGAGGTGAACCCGCTCGTGCCGACCCGGACCGACGCGAGATGCGCGACGTAGAAGGCCACCTTGCCCTGCGGCGTACTGACCTCCGCTCGCAGTGCTCTGGTCCAGGCGAAGCCGACGTCGACCGACTCGCTCTCCTCCACCGGGTACTTCGACCACAGCGCCACCGTGCCGCGGGCGACGACGTGCGGGTACTTCGCGGCGAATTGCGACTTGTAGACCTTCAGGTCCGCCGAGGTGATCTCTTCCAGCGCGATCACGTCCGCGTCGGCCGCGATCAGCTCCTGTGCCGTCTTGGCCGGATCCGGGTTGGCCGCGTCGACGTTGTGCGACAGCACCCGCAGATCGTGGGCGCCACCGCCCTTGCCTGGGATCACGGCGTTCCCGAACATCATTCCCCAGACGGCGAGCGGGACCAGCAGCGCGACCCCGGCCCGAGGCGGACCGGCGGACCAGTGCTGCCACGGCGAGAACGGGGATGGCGAGCCCGACCCAGGGCAGGAACGTGTCCAGCAGACTGCCGAGGTTGCCGATCGAGTTCGGCACATGCCGGTGGAAGGCCATCGGCAGCGCCGAGAGCACGGCGAGGACGGCGATCACCCAGCCGCGGCGCCATTTGCCGGCACGACGTTGCCGCCGCGAGGTCGAGCGCGAGGTCGGCTTGTGGCTGGCTACAGCCGTCTTAGGGTGGGACATGCCCCGATTGTTCACGACATCGCCCGTACACCAAAGCCCAGGAGGCCTCTCTCGTCCTGGTCTTACCGCGATTTCATCCGTCCGAAGGACGAACCCGGCCGAACGGAGGACGAACGGTGGTCGTTAGGGTCGCCACATGGATGAGCAGACCTTCCGGTGGGTCGATCCGGCCCAGGTACTGGCGGACACCGTGAAGTTGAGCGGACTAGAGTACGTGCAAGGGCTCCAGGACGGAACTGTGCCGCCACCACCCATCGCCGTACTGATGCAGTTCTCGGCTTTTGAGGTCGAGTTCGGCAAGGTGGTGTTCGGCTGCCAGCCGTCCCACGCCCACTACAACCCGATCGGAATGGTGCACGGCGGTCTGGTCTGCACCTTGCTCGACACCGTGACCGGCTGCGCCGCGCACACCACGCTACCGGCCGGAGTGGGCTACACCTCGGTCGAGATCAAGGTGAACTACCTGCGCCCGGTCCTCGCCGACACCGGCTTGCTGAAAAGCACGGGTCACGTGATCAAAGGCGGCAACCGGGTGATATTTGCCGAGGGCAACGTCACCAACAGCGCCGGCGACCTGGTGGCGACAGCAACCAGCACCTTGCTGGTGCGCTCCGCCCGCTGACCTCGCCTTCGCATACCTTTTCGGTATGAGCGGAACCGAGCAGTTCGACCACGTGCCGGCCATCGACAGCGAAGAAGACAAGGCCCGGTGCGAGCGCGGGCTCGCCGTGCTGCAGGCGGTCGACGGCGGCTCCGGTACGGCGGTGATGGACGCGCTGCAGGACATCGCGCCGGCACCCGTCCAGAAGACCGGGTTGTGGAAGAACAGGTCGAAGTTCTTGAACCCGACCCAGTCGCTGCCCCACGGCCCCTTGACCGGGCTGTAGTCCTTGAACGCGATCACCGCGTTCGAGATCGGGATGTACTTGAAGATCACGAAGTACGCGAGCGGGACGAGGATCAGCAGGTAGAGCTGCCAGTGCCGGCGAAGGCTGCGCCGCGCCTCGGTCCAGCGGCTCGGCGGCTTGATGACCCGGGTAGCTGACATCACCTGTTTCAGCACCGGTGCCGGCGGCGCCGGTTTCACCTCGATCGTTCCACTCACACTACTTTCCTTCTGTCCTACCCGCCGTGACAAACCGTGACTACTTGAAGCTAAGCCGATATCCGATAGGATCTTGGCTTCCACCCGGAGAATGACACAGAAGACTTCGGAGTGGAAGAGCAACCACGCCGGTCGAGGCCAGACCTTGACCGATTGGCCTCAGATCCGCCAGATTCCTTGCCTGGCAGCGATCCGAGAAGTTGCTTCTGGCAATTAAACGGGCGGGGACGCCGACGGGTCCCATGGCGAGCCATGGGACCCAGGCACCACATCTCGACCGGGGAAGGGGTTCTGAGCTGACCACTTCCGGACCGGACCGGATTATTTTCCTTTGTGAACTATATGCCAGTCAACTGCTCCCCGCCGACTATGGCAAGACTTGAGTCCTCATTCGCATGGACCGGGAGCTGGAGGGCGCGGTGATACTTCAGGCCATGAACTTGCGGCTGCGGGGCTACCGGGACGGGGAGAGCTTCGAAGGCGTCGGCTTCGGGCTGGACCCGGCGACAAGTTTTGTTGCTGAGGGCAATGGTGTGGCGATCGGCTGCGCCAAGAATGTCTGGTGGGAGGAGCCGATGACGACTCCGTACGCCGGATGTGGTCGCCGCGGGCTACGAGATCGCGTTCACCCGGGTCCGGATGACCTGGAGCTGGACGAGCCCGGCGAGGTCGCACTCCCGGCCGGCGTCGAGATCAGGCCCGCCGGACCGGCAGATCATCGGTCGCTGTGGCAACCCGGCGTACAGGGCTGTGGACCATCGCCGGGAACCGGACCGGAAGCGTGGCGCTGTACGAAAAGGCCGGATATCGCGTGACTATCCGGCAACCCCGCTATCGCAAAACGCTCTGAAACTACTTGCGGTCAAAGACCCGACCCGACCATCACGGGGGAACGGCCGGGCCGGGCTAACTCGATAGTACCCGTGCGTAGCTCTTCGAACCGGGAGCCCGGCCGCCAATTTCCGTGCTGCTGGCAGCCAGGTCCGTTGGTGCCGATCGTCGGCTCACCTGGTGCTGACGGTCAGCGGATCACTTGACGCCGGTCGGTTCGAAGTCGAAGACGTTGCCGTTGTAGACGAGCTTGTCGGCGGCGCCGTGGAACTCGAAATCGCGTCCCTTGGTGATGGACAAGGAGTACACGGTCGCGCCGGGTCCACCGTCATTCAGTGCCGCCTGGAGTTCCGTCCAGGTACACCTGGCGCCGTTGATGTTGCACGGCATGTCAGCGCCGGTGAGCCCCCAGACCTTGCCGAGGCTGTCGTCTCTGGCGTCGAGCGCGGTCCAGGCCCCGGGCGCGGTGTTGTTCGGCGCGAAGACCATCGAGGAGTAGGTCCTGGTCGAGGCCGCCAGATTCGGATTGATCTCGAACGAGATGGACGGCATGTTGTTCGTCGCCCGCGCGTTGTTCTCTCCGGTCGTGTAGACCGTGAACCCGAGAGCCGTGATGGCACTCACCTGGTCACCGACGAAGTCGACCTCGTTGCCGAAGGCGGCTTTGTCCGTGGACGTGCCGGTGTTCAGCTCCAATGCTCCGACGCCTACCGGTGCGAGCGTCGAGGTCGGCCTCATCTCGGCGCTCCCCGCGCCGATCGTATTCCGCAGGACGGTGCCCCAGTGCGCTCCCGACCAGACCCCGGCAGGGCCTTGCGGACCGGTTTCACCCGTGGGACCGACCGCACCGGTGGTGCCGGCTGGGCCGGCGGCGCCCGGGTCACCCTTGAGAGCGACTTTCACTCCGGCCGAGAAGTCGTTCAGCACCAGCGTTCCGTCCTTCACGCTGCCACTGGTCACCGAGTTGTCGTAGATCGTGGTGAACCACGCGACCACCGCCGGCGCGATGTCGACGGCGTACAGCGTGCCGTCCTTCACCATCGCGCCGGTGATGCTGTTCGGAGCGGGCGGGGTCGCGGCCGCCTGCTGACCCGGTGCCACGACTGCCGTGGCCGATCCCGTCGTACCCAGCAAGACTGCCCCGACGGCGAGACCTGCCACTCCGATACGCCCCATTTTGACACTCATAACGCACCCTTCCAGTCCGGTCATTCGACCGAAGCGTGCAGCGGGCGGGAGTCGAACCCGGCCACCCCCCCCGAGTGGGGCCGCTGCTCCTGTGACGCTTCCTAGGCGCGGTCGCCAACTTACGGTGCGTAATCAGGCGTCAGTAGGGCCGAAGGTCCTGAGGTGAAACAAAACTGAAGGCGTAGGCAGCCGACGGTGCCCTAGCCTGATCGGTATGCAAACTCGTTCCTGAAAGCGCACCACCGCCTTCGCCTCCAGAAGGACCGTCGTGCGTCACGTCCAGCGTCGACCCGTCGACCCGTCGACTGTCGAGTCCGGCGGCGACCCGGTCGAGGCTTCGTCATGCCCGCACACGTGATGCTTTCAGGAGCGACCAACGATGTCTTTGCCTGCCTACCGGGCCGCTGATCCGGTCCGTACCTATTACGCCTTCCGGGGCGGGTGGGCCTTCTTCGCCGGACTGGCCTTCACGCTCAGCATGGTCTACTTCGTCAAGGACGTGGGCCTGAGCCCACTGCAGATGGTCCTGGTCGGGACTGTCCTCGAGATCGCCTGTTTCGCGTTCGAGATCCCGACCGGCATCGTTGCCGACCTGTACAGCCGCCGGCTGTCGGTCATCATCGGCTTCATGCTGATCGGAGCCGGCTTGCTGCTCCAAGGTCTGATCCCGGCCTTCCTCGCGGTACTCATCGCCCAACTCCTGTGGGGATTGGGCTACACCTTCACCTCCGGCGCCGACCAGGCCTGGATCACCGACGAGGTCGGCGAGGAGGAGGTCGGGAAGGTGTTCGTCCGGGCCCAGCAGATCGACCTGGCCAGCAAGATCGGCGGCACAGTGGTCGCCGGCCTGCTCGGGTTGGTCAGCTTGTCGCTGCCGATGAAGCTGTCCGGGATCGGTGTGATCCTGATGGCCGGCGTGCTGGCGGTGGTCATGCGGGAGGACAACTTCCACCCGACCCCGAAGGCGGAGCGGGAGACGTTCCGGAACATGAGCGAGACGTTCAAGGCCGGGCTGGCCGTCGCCCGGACCCGCGCGGTGGTCCGGAATCTCGCGCTGATCAGTCTGATCTCGGGGCTGTCCAGCGAGGCGTTCGACCGGTTGTGGTCGGTGAAGATCCTCACCGGCTTCAGCTTCCCGACGGTGTTCGGGACGTCGGATCCGGCGGTCTGGTTCACCGTGCTCGCGCTGGTCGGGACCTTCCTGTCGCTGGTGGCCTCGCTGCTGGTGAACAAGATCTCGCCCGACCGGATGAGTGCGCAGCACCCGAGCGGTCTGCTTGCCGTGCTCAGTGTGTTCCAGGTGGCCGGCGTGATCGGCTTCGCGCAGGCGGGTCACCTCTGGCTCGCGCTGGCGGCGATGTGGGTCTGCCGGATCGCCGAGACCATCGCCTACCCGGTCGAGTCCGCTTGGCTGAACCGCAATGTGGACTCGCGATCGCGGGCGACGGTGATCTCGATGGTGTCCCAGTCGAACGCGATCGGCCAGGTCATCGGCGGACCTCCGCTCGGCGCCCTGGCGGGCCGCACCTCACTCCGTACTGCGTTGGTCGTGTCCGGCCTGATCCTGACCCCGATCCCGCCCCTCTATCTGCGGGTCAGTCGGTCTCGACCTCGACGCGGCGGCGGTCGCGGCCGGACTTGACCAGGCTGGCGACCGTGGTGACGAACAGGGTGCCGGCGATGAAGCCGAGTGAGGTGGCGATGCCGATGTGCGGCAGGTGGATCGCACCGATGTCGTCGATGTGCGAACCGTGCAAGGCCTCGATGATCAGCTTCACGCCGATGAAGGCGAGGATCACCGACAGCCCGACGTTCAGGTAGATGACCCGCTCCAGCAGCCCGCCGATCAGGAAGTACAGCTGGCGCAGGCCCATCAGCGCGAAGGCGTTCGCGGTCAGCACGATGTACGCGTCCTGGGTGAGACCGAAGATGGCCGGGATGGAGTCGAGCGCGAAGATCACATTCGCCATCCCGATCGCGGCGATCACGACCACCAGCGGCGTGAGCATCCGGCGTCCGTCGGTCCTGGTGACCAGGCTGGCACCGTCGTAGTCGTGCTGCAGCGGCAGGATCCGGCGCATCCCGCGGATCACGACGTTCTCCTGGAAGTCGGTGTCGTCGTTCTCACCCTCGAGCGCCAGCCGGACCGCGGTGTAGACCAGGAACGCGCCGAAGATGTAGAACACCCAGCTCGCCGCCGAGATCGCCGCCGCGCCGGCCAGGATGAACACCGCGCGGAGCAGCATCGAGACCACGATGCCGATGTACAGCACCTTGTCCTGCGCCAGCGTCGGGACCGCGAACCTCGCCATGATGATGACGAAGACGAACAGGTTGTCGACGCTGAGGCTGTACTCCGTGATGTAGCCGGCCACGAACTCGCCGCCGGACGCACCGGGACTGAAGACGAACAGGCCGACCGCGAACAACGCGGCCAGACCGATGTAGAACAGTACCCAGCGGGTGGCGTCCTTGATCGTCACGCTGTGCTTGCGGCGCGCGATCACAACCAGGTCGAAGGCGACGATCGCCAGCAGACCGACGATCGTGAGGATCCAGACGGTCGGGGACATATGGGATACCACGGGTATACCTCCGGACGGGCGGCAACAGCGGGTCCGGAGGTCTCTTCCGCCCGACTCACTCGGACCGGCAGCACCGGGTCGACCTGGGGTCTTCCGTGATGACGACGCTGCCGCGAAGGAATACTCCCCTCCACAAACGACCCTACTTTACCCGTGAACGGCACCGACCGCCGTGCCCCGGGTCACAGTAGGACCGCTCTGTTCAATATCGTATACCGCATACAGATTCCAAGCGGCCCGCGCCCTCGTTTGTGGATTCGAACAGCCGGGTACCCGGATCAGGTGCCGCCGGACGCAGTCCGGCGCATCAACCTGTGGAGGCATGTGATGGGAATCGGTGCAGGAGTTTTCTTGCTGGCGGTCGGCGGCATCCTCGCGTTCGCCGTATCGGACCGGATCAGCGGCGTCGACCTGACCGTGGTCGGCTACATCCTGATGGGCGCCGGCGCACTCGGACTAGCGCTGGTCCTCCTGCTCAACGGCCAGCGCTCGCGCAGCTCGCACACCACCGTCGTCGAGGAGCGCCGCGACCCCCGCGACCCCCGCATCTGAGCTGGTCCACCAGGTTTCGACCGCGCGCGGCACCTCTGGGGAATGAAGCCGGGGCGGCTTCGGCTGTAGCCGGAGTACGCGACCGTTCTTCCTGGGAGATTTGATGAAGGCAATCGTTCATGATCAGCACGGCGCCGCCGACTCTGTCCTTCGGCTGGTGGATCGGGAGGTTGCCGAGCCCGGCGGCGGCGAGGTGCGGATCCGGGTGGTGGTTTCAGGCGTGAACCCGACCGACTGGAAGGCGCGCACCGGCATGTACGGCGGCGAGCCTGCGGCCGAGTCGGTGCCGAACCAGGACGGCGCGGGCGTGATCGACGCCGTCGGAGCCGACGTCGAAGGTGTAGCGGTCGGAGACCGGGTCTGGCTTTCGCTGGCCGCGTTCCAGCGACCTGGCAGCGGTACCGCGCAGGAGTACACCGTCGTACCGGTCGACCGGGTCTTCCCGTTGCCCGAGGGGGCCGACTTCGATCTCGGCGCGAGCATCGGGTCCCTGCGATCACGGCGCACCGGGCACTGACGGTCGCGGAAGACGGTCCTGACCGACTGGCTCCCGGCGCACTGGACGGCAAAGTCGTCCTCGTCGCGGGTGGAGCCGGTGCGGTGGGCCACGCGGCGATCCAGCTCGCACGCTGGGCCGGCGCCACAGTCATCGCGACCGTGAGTACTGCGGAGAAGGCGGCCTACCCGACCGCCGCAGGCGCGCAGTACGTCGTCAACTACCGGGACGCGGACGCGGCGGAGCAGATCCGCTCGCACGCGCCCGACGGCGTCGACATCGTCGTGGAGGTCGCGATCGGGGCGAACCAGGAGCTCGACCTCGCCGTACTACGGCCGCGCGGCACGATCGCGGTCTACGCGAACAACGGCGACCAGCCGTTCGAGGTCGACATCCGCGCGAACATGGGCCTGAACGCCCGCTACCAGTTCGTCCTGCTCTACTCAGTGGGTTGGCACCTGCTCAAGACCGCCGCCGAAGACATCAACGCCGCCATCGCGGCCGGCGCACTCCCCGTCGGCGACCAGGCAGGCCTCCCGCTCCACCACTTCACCCTGGACCAGACCGCGGCGGCTCACGAGGCCGTCGAATCCGGCGCCACCGGCAAGGTCCTGATCACCGTCTCCCAGTCGTAGCCTCACGCCAGCCCTGTCGCCTGGACGTGGACAGAGGTGGTTTGGGTTACTGATCGTGGTGACGCGATCACGGTCAGAGTGCAAACTGGCTGGGCAAGCGCATTCCAGAGGGGTTGACAGTGGAATTCCCGGGGTGATGTGATGCAGGGCATAGTTAGGAAAGTTTCCTAACAGAATCTCCCCGCGCCTGCGTCCGCCCCAGGAATCCCAGGAGGCCACAGTGACACCTCGATCGGTCTGGCGTGCCGTCATCTCCGGCTCGGCCACCCTCGCAGTCGTCCTCGCGCTCGCGCCCACCACCCCGCAATCGGCAACCGCCGCCGAGCCCAGAACCGTCGCGGCGCCCGCGGCGGCGACCGACTATCAGGCCGAAGACGCCACGATCTCCCAAGGTGTCGTCGAGTCGAACCACGCCGGGTACACCGGCAGCGGGTTCGTCAACTACGACAACCTCGTCGGCAGCTACGTCGAGTGGACGATCACGGCACCCGGCGGACCGGCCGACGTCACCCTTCGCTACGCCAACGGGACCACCGCCACCCGGCCGCTCGACTTCACCGTGAACGGTGTGGCCGGCGCCGTCGGCATCACCTTCCCCGGCACCGGCGACTGGACCAGCTGGCAGACCAAGACCATGCGGCTCACCCTCGCCGCCGGCACCAACAAGATCCGCGCCCGCGCGACCACGGCCGACGGCGGCCCGAACGCAGACAAGCTGACCGTCACCCCGACCACCGACGACCCCCAGCCGCCGTCCGCGCCCTCGAACCTTGCCGTCAGCAACATCAAGTCGAACGCGGCGACCTTCAGCTGGACCGCGGCGACCGACAACGTCGGCGTCGTCCGGTACGAGATCAACCGCGGCGGCAACGTCCTCAAGGTGGTCGACGCGAACACCTTGACCGCCACCGTGGACACGCTCACCTCCAACACCGCGTACGACGTGTCGGTCGGTGCGTTCGATGCCGCCGGCAACGCTTCGCAGCAGAGCAACGTGGTCACCTTCACCACCCCGACCAGTGGCGACACCCAGCCGCCAACGGTGCCCGGCAACCTTCGCAGTACGAGTGTGAGCTCGAACAGCGTTTCCCTTGCCTGGAACGCGTCCACGGACAACAGCGGCGCCATCGCCGGGTACGACGTCTACCAGGGATCCACCAAGGTCTCGACCACGTCCTCGCTGACCTCGACGATCACCAACCTGACGGCGAACACCGCCTACACGTTCACCGTCAAGGCCCGCGACCCCGACGGCAACGTGTCCGGCCCGAGCAACGCGGTGTCGGTCCGGACCGCCAGTACGGGCACCGGCGGGATCCCGCAGTACGAGAAGGACATCGCGCGGGTGGACCTCGGTTGGAGCGTCGCGTTCCTGCCGGACAATTCGGGGTCGGCACTCGTCACCGAGCGGGACCGGTTCGAAGTACTGCTGGTGACGGCGGCGGGTCAGAAAACCACGCTGGGCAAGGTTCCTGGTGTCGTCACGACCACTGGGGAAGGCGGTTTGCTCGGCCTCGCGCTGTCGCCGAACTTCCCCACCGACCACTGGGTGTACTTCTACCACACGGCCGCGAACGACAACCGGATCGTGCGGATGAAGTACGAGAACGGTGTACTCGCCTCGACCTCGGAGCCGGTACTGACCGGGCTGGCGAAGAACCGGTACCACAACGGCGGCCGGCTGCGGTTCGGCCCGGACGGCAAGCTGTACGCGACCGTCGGCGACGCCAAGAACAGCGGCAACTCGCAGAACAAGGCCTCGCTGAACGGCAAGATCCTGCGGATGAACCCGGACGGTACGCCGCCGAGCGACAACCCGTTCTTCAGCACCGGCGGTAACGCCCGCTACGTCTACAGCTACGGCCATCGCAACCCCCAAGGCCTGGCCTGGGACTCCCACGGCCAGCTCTGGGCGGCCGAGTTCGGCGAGAACAGCCAGGACGAGCTCAACCTGATCCAGAAGGGCGGCAACTACGGCTGGCCCGCTTGTGAGGGCACCATCGGTGACTGCGGCGGGTACATCGCGCCGAAGCGCACCTGGTCGACCTCGCAGGCCGGACCGAGCGGCGTGGAGATCGTCAACGACTGGATCTACATCGCCGGCGTCACCGGTCAGCAGCTGTGGGTCACCCAGATCAACTCCGCCGGCACCGGCGTCGGCACCCCCCAGGCCGTCTTCTCCGGCCGCTGGGGCCGCCTGCGCAGTGTCACCAAGACACCCGACGGAGCCCTCTGGGTCACCTCCACGAACAACGACATGAACGGCGGCTCCCCCAGCACCATCGACAACTACATAGTCCGGCTCAAGTTCCCCACTCCCTGACCGGCTCTGGTGGCGGGCAGCGTGTGCTGGATAGGGTTGGCGGAATGAAGCCCTCGGCGCACGCTGTCAGCCAATACGCGGAGACCACCGAAAATCTTGCGGCGCGGATCGCGCTGCACGCCTACAGCACCAACCCGCAGGACTGGTTCGCCTGGCTCAAGGAGCGGCTGCCGCTGCAGGGTGACGTGCTGGAGGTAGGAGCCGGGACCGGCAAGCTGTGGTCGGAGATCGACCACGTGGCGCTCGGTCTCCGGCTCACGCTGGTCGACTTCTCCCCCGCGATGTGCGCAGAACTGCAGAAGGTCCCTGCCGCCGAGGTCCACGAGGCCAGCGCGCTGGAACTGCCCTTCGAAGACGGCAGCTTCGACACAGTGATCGCCAACCACATGCTGTACCACGTGGACGATCCGGCTCGTGCCCTGCGCGAGTTCGCCCGCGTACTGCGCCCTGGCGGCAAGCTGGCCGTCGCCGTCAACGGCGGCACCCACATGGCCGAACTCTTCGCCCTCACGTCCGTCATCGGCCACCCCGAGCTCGCCCGCGGCCTGACCATGAACGACTTCACCGCCGAGGCCGGCCCCGGCTACATCGCCCGCTACTTCTCCGACGTCGAGGTCGAGCGCTACCCGTCGGACCTCGCCGTACCGAGCGCGGACCCGATCCTCGCCTACCTCGCCAGCCTCATCGGCAGCCCGCTCACCCCGACCCAGGAAGCCGCCGCCCGCGCCGAGATCCAGCCCACGATCGACGCCACCGGCACCTACCCGATCCGCAAGCACACGGTCCTGATCACCGCCACCAGCCCGGTCTGATGGTGCCGTGAGACTGGATCTGTCGATCGGCCTGATCGGCATCCCCGCCGGTGAGATCGAGTTGCGGGACGAAGGCAGTCGGACGAACTGGCGGTCCGACGTACCGGCGTACCGGCTCGCAGCACGTCCGGTCACCCGTGCCTTGTACTGCGCTGTCACAGGTCAACCGGATCCGGTCGATCCGCAGCTACCCGTGACGGATGTGTCCTGGCTGGACGCCGTCCGGTTCTGCAACGACCTGTCGCGAGTAGAGGGAATCGAACCCGCCTATGGCATCGGCGACGATCGCGACGGGCTCGACGTCGTCTGCGACTGGGAAGCCGATGGGTACCGCTTGCCGTCCGAGGCGGAGTGGGAGTACGCCTGCCGGGCCGGAAGCACGGCCGTACGGTACGGCGAGTTGGACGAGATCGCCTGGTATCGGGAGAACTCCGGCGGGCAGGTCCACGCTGCCGGGACCAAGCTGCCGAATGCGTGGGGGCTGTACGACACCATCGGGAACGTGTGGGAATGGTGTTGGGATCATTTCGATCCCAAGGTGTACGGCCCGTATCGGGTGTTTCGGGGCGGTGGCGCTTATGACGAACCACGGGCTTGCCGGGCGTCGTGCCGGCGGAAGAGCCATCCGACCTTCCACATCGACGATCTAGGGTTTCGGGTCGCCCGCGGCGCGTAGTACCAGGTAGTCCTCCCAGGTGTGCTTGCCGATGGTGGCGCCGGTGAGGGTGAGGTTGTCGGCGTTGCGGTAGGCGCGGCCGACCTTGCCGGGGAGGCGGATCGGGAGCTTCGGGCGGCGCTTGCCCTGGGCGTGCAGATAGCCGTCGACGAGCTCGCGCAGGTCGTAGACGGTCGGTCCGGCGAGGTCCGGTACGGCGCCTGCCGGTTCTCCCAGCGCGAGCTCGACGATGCGGTCCGCGACGTCGCGCTCGTCGACCGGCTGGAACCGCAGACCGCCCGGCGCCGGCACGATCGGCAGGCCGCCCATCTTCTGCGCCACCGCGTAGGTCAGGCTGTTGAACTGGGCCGCGCGCAGGATCGTCCACGGCACTCCCGACTCCCGGACGGCCTTCTCGGCGCCGGACTTCTCCCGGAAGTAGCCGATCGGCATCTTGTCCGCGCCGATCACGGAGATGTGCACGAGATGCCCTACTCCGGCTGCCGCGGCTGCCCGGGCCAGGTTCTCCGCCGCGAGCGCGTCGCCCTTGGCGCCACCGGCCAGGTGAACCACGATGTCGACGCCGTCGAGCGCGATCCCCTCACCCTTGAGTAGATCGCCTTGGACGTGCTCGACGCCGTCGCCGCTCACTCCACCGCGCCGGCTCAGCACGCGTACGTCGTACCCCGCGGCCTTCAACTGCGGCAGCACCAGCTTGCCCAGCGTCCCGGTCCCACCGGTCACCAGAATCGTCATGTCCACTCATCTCCTCAGCGTTTCCGTCTGCATCTACTTCTTCGACGGATCCACTGAGGAGACTGTGACTGGCCGGATTTGTGCCCTCCGTCACCAGCTCGTGTTGAGCGGTTTGCCCTCGGAGTAGCCGGCTGCCGACTGGATGCCCACGACCGCGTGCTCGTGGAACTCCTGCAGGTTCGTCGCGCCGACATACGTGCAGGAGCTGCGGACGCCGGAGACGATGGAGTCGAGCAGGTCCTCGACGCTCGGTCGCTCCGGGTCGAGGTACATCCGGGCGGTCGAGATGCCTTCGCCGAAGAAGCCCTTGCGCGCTCGCTGGAAGGGCGTGTCCTCCGACGTACGGGACCGGACCGCGCGGGCGGACGCCATCCCGAAGCTCTCCTTGTAGATCCGGCCGTCGCTGTCGCGATGCGGATCGCCGGGTGACTCGTACGTGCCCGCGAACCACGAACCGACCATCACGCTGGACGCACCGGCGGCCAGGGCGAGCGCGACATCTCGCGGATGCCGGACTCCCCCGTCGGCCCAGACGTGCTTGCCCAGTTCGCGAGCCCGGGTCGCGCACTCGAGGACGGCCGAGAACTGCGGCCGGCCGACGGCCGTCTGCATCCGGGTCGTACACATCGCGCCCGGCCCGACTCCGACCTTCACGATGTCGGCGCCGGCCTCGACGAGGTCGCTGACCCCATCGGCGGTGACGACGTTGCCCGCGACGATGGGCACCTGCGGATCGAGGGCACGGACGACCCGCAGTACGTCGAGCATCCGCTCCTGATGACCGTGCGCGGTGTCGATCACCAGTACGTCGATGCCCGCGTCCAGCAAGGCTTTCGCCTTCAGTTCGGCGTCGCCGTTGATGCCGATCGCTGCCGCGACCCGAAGGTTGCCGGAGGCATCGACCGCGGGTTCGTAGAGGGTTGCGCGGAGAGCGCGCTGGCGGGTGAGGATCCCGACGATGCTGCCGTCGCCGTCGACCACCGGCGCCAGCCGATGCCGCCCGTCGTGCAACTGGTTGAAGGCGTCCTCCGCGGCGATCCCGGCGGGCAGGGTCAGCAGTTCGCGGGACATGATCCCTTCGAGCTGGGTGAACCGGTCGACGCCCTCGCAGTCGGCGTCGGTCACGACCCCGACGGCACGGCCGTTGTCGACGACGATGACGGCTCCGTGGCCGCGCTTGGGCAACAGGTTCAGCGCATCGCCGACGGTCCCGGTGGGCGTCAGCACCAGCGGTGTGTCGTAGATGGTGTGCCGCTTCTTGATCCAGGAGACGACCTCGGTCACCACCTCGACGGGAATGTCCTGCGGGATCACCGCCAGCCCGCCGCAGCGCGCGATCGTCTCGGCCATCCGCCGGCCGGACACCGCCGTCATGTTCGCCGCGACGATCGGGATCGACGCGCCCGTCCCGTCCCCGGTCGACAGGTCCACGTCCAGCCGCGACGAGACCGCGGACCTGTTCGGCACCAGGAACACGTCGTTGAAGGTCAGATCCTGCTCCGGAACCCGCTCACCAAGAAAACGCACGCCACACTCCTCACACACCCGGCAACCACGGCCACCCGTTCCACAGCACCGCGACCTCACACGGTACCCAGTCCGCACCCCAGGAAAGCAGCGATTGCCGCCAATCCCACACCACTGTGACCCTGCGTGTCGAAGGAAACGCGTTGCGTCCGAAGACCCGAGGGTCCGGACCCTCGGGTCTTCGGACGCAAGCGTCTTGAGTGCTAGTGGAAGAGGAGTCGCTGGCGGTAACTGGGGGTCGTCTTGTCGTAGTACCGGCCGACCCAGCCGTCGTCGGGGCTCAGGTACGCCGTCGCGTCCGAGTCCTTGAACTTCTGCACCAGGTAGCGGAAGTAGAAATGGTTGAAGATCCGCAGGAACTCGCCGAGATAGATGTCGGCCACCCGGCTGTCGCCCTGGATCACCAGCATGTTCTCGTCGTTCTCGTGCACCGACGGATCGCTGAAGTTGCCCGATCCCGAGATCACCAGCGGCTGATCGCCGAGCGGGTCGATCAGCATGAACTTGGTGTGGGTGTACTGCACCATCGGATTGAGGCCGGTGAGTTGTTCCTTGGTCCAGCGGTCGAGGATCGCGGTCTGCAGGAACGAGCCGACGGCGACCTTGACGTCATGATCGGTCTCGAACCGCACGCCGCCGGCGCCCTGGGGTTTCTCGAGGACGAAGTACCGCATCACGTCGGACTCGGGCGCGACCGCCGCGGCGATCTTGTCGTGCACCCCGAAGGCCGCCGTCATGAAGAAGGACTTCTTCGCCTTGGCCGCCTCCCCCGCGTACCAGTCGATCAGGTCCAGCGTCGTCCGCGGACTGAAGATCGGCGCCAGCCCGGCCGGTGGTGGGATCGTCGGCGTCGGCGTGGCCTCGGTATCGGCGGGCCGCAGCCGGTCGTACTGCGGATCGACCGCGATCCGTTGCCAGTAGTCGAAGTACTGGCTCGCGATCGCGGCGTCCCGGACCAGGTGGCCGACGTTGGACTGACCGAAGACGCCGCCCCAGGTGATGTTGGTCGACCCGGTCCAGACCTCCTGCGGTACGTCGTCGTGGAGCAGCACCAGGAACTTGTTGTGCGCGATCGAACTGTTGGTCTTGCGCGGAATCATGTTCGGGCCGAGGCCGGGCCGCCTCGATCGCGGGCTCGCTCTGCTGCCAGACCTTCTTGCGTTTCGGATCGGTACTGGCCTTGCCGCGCCGGTCGTACACGATCTGTACGTCGACGCCGCGCGCGGCGGCAGCGGCGAGCGCCTCCAGCACGGGCGGATAGGTGAACTCGTAGACCGCGCCCCGGAGCGCGAATCCGGGTCCTTTCGCCTTGCTGATGTAGGCGAGCAGCGCCTCTTCCAGCCCTCGGGACAGCCAGTCGTACGCCGGATCGCTGCGATCTCCTGGCCGCGGCGGCCGGCCGAACTTCTGCGCGTATGCCTGGCTACCGGCGACGCCGCGGTTGAAGTGGACGGCGTGCATCCCGGCGTCGACGGACTCGGTCGTCACCTTCACGGTCACGTCCTGGCGGATCTCGAGGTTCTTCGGCTTCCCGTAGAGACCGACCACGCGGTACTCGTAGTCGCGCCCGGGCTTGGCGGTGTAGTCGCCCCAGAGAAAGCTCTGCAGCGGATGCTCCAGCAGACTCACCGAGGATCCCGCCGGAATCCCGGCCGAGGTCTCCTTGAACACCTTCATCCCGCGCAACCAGTACCGCTCGTTCTCGACCGGATCGAACCGCTCGATCGCGAACCCCAGCAAGCCCTTGGTCCGGGTCTTCGGAATGTCCAGCCCCAGCAGCACGACATAGGTGCCCGCGACCGCGTGCACCTTCAACCCACCGGCAACACCCGCGCGACTACGCATAGCTCCCCCAACTGCCCCCACGGCGACCTGACTGTCAGTCACCACCCAGTCAAAACCGTACTGCGCGGGGGCGGGCGAAGCGAGACCTCGGTATCAACGCGCTGCTCAACTGTTGGCAACGTGGTGTAGTCGCGGGATAGTGCTTACTTCCGGAGGCAGGAGGGGGAACGGGGTGCCGAGCGGAAAATCTGTGCCGCCGTCGACCGGATCGCTCCGGCTCGACGCGGAGACGGCCATCGTCCTTCGCGAGGCGTTCCACAAGATCGAGGCGCAGTACCGCACCGACCACCACGGGTTGTACGACTACGTCCGCGCGGTCGCGGGCAAGCTCGCCCGGGTCGACACGTTCTATGTCGGCTTCCTGCAGGGCTCGAACAGGGTGCGCTACCCGTACGGGTACGACAGCGGGAAGTTCGACGATCCGGCGACTCACATCTACGGTCCGAGCGGTCAGACCGCCTGGCTGCTCAAGCATCGGCAGACCTATCGCTTCGGCTACGACAACGGCGCTGTGCTGCAGGGCGGAGTGGCGTGTGGCGACACCAGCAAGCAGTCGGCCGACGCTGTCACGGTGCCCCTCTTCCGCCCGGCCGACGACGGGTCGCGCGATCAGCTGTTCGGCATGGTGTCGATGCACAGTTACGCGCCGGACAGCTACGACGACAACGCGGTACGGGCGTTCGAGTGGCTGGCCGGGATGATCGCCCGGGTGCTGACCCGAGGGGCCGAGGACCGCGATGCGCTGCGGTTGCTCCCGGCCGGTGAGGACAGTCCGAACTCGCTCACGTCCGATCACGTGATGGAGTACCTCTCGAACCGGATCGCCTCACTGCGGACGATGGCGGCGGATGCGCTGACCGCGGGCGAGATGGCGGATCCGGTGAAGGACCAACTGGAGGCCCTGATCCGGACGGCCGAGCAGACGCAGTCCGAGTTGATCGAGATGATGCTGGACGTCGACGAGGGGCCGGAGCGCCGGTTCACCAGCCTCACCAGCGCACAACAGGGCGTCGCGGTCCTGCTGGTGGATGGCTACGACAACGACCAGCTCGCGACCGAACTCGGAATCAGCCTCAACACGGTCAAGTCGCACCTCAGCACGATCCTGCGCAAGTACGACCTGGACAGCCGCGCCCAGGTAGCCGACGACGTCCGCCGCTACCTCGCCCGCTAGCCGGCGCCTCGTTCTCCGGGCGAGGCTGGTTCACGCTCGCAGTGGTCCCTCGGGCAATAGGCAACGAATCATCCCGGCTGGGACAGTCAGCGCCATGCACTTCGGCATGATCACCCAGCAGGCGCACGGCAGCATCGCCACGGAGTCCGACCAGTTGTATCCGGGGCTGACCGCCGACGGGTCGGTGCATTTCAGTTCGTACGACGGGCAGGTCGACGGTCCGATCGCGGTTCGTGGAGTGAGCTGGGTCCGGGCGCTGATGTCACTCAACGGGTTCAATCTCTCGGTCAGCCAGGAGACCGACTGGCATCACTTCGACGTGAGCCTCTATCTGACCGATGCCCGGATCGTCGTCGTGGTCGACGAACCGGTCGACGCGCGGACCAGGTGGGTCGGCCATCTGCGCTACCCGTGGATCCATTCGGTCGGCTACCGGCCGAGCTCGCTGAACGAAGGCGCACTGGTCGTCGTGATGGAGCAACTGGAAGAAGGCGCGGAAATGCCGACTGATTGCACTCTCCGGTTCTTGCTGGACCAGCACCAAGACAGTGGCGAACTGGCTCGTCGGATTGTCGGGCGGCTGGCGCGGCATCACCTCGGCAGGGGCAGTTTGCCGGCCACGGCGGTCCCGGGTTTTCAGGTGCTGCTGGAGCCGCCGCGACTGGCCGATCCGGAGAAGGGCGACCAGGCAACTTATTGGCTGGGGGCGTTCAAGCACTATCCCGGCGGCACCGAGTACGTCCGCGGCGATCCCGAAGGGGGCACCTGGTTGGGCCGGGACGTCTAGCTGGTTGGGATACTGGGGCTTGTGAATGGTTCGGTACTACGTGCCGCGGTGGCTGGGGATGTCGAGAAGGTCGCGGAGCTACGGGCCGTGGTGATGCGTGCGGATCTGGAGCGGCTCGGGCGGTACGACGAGCACCGGGTGCGGCAACGGCTGCGGGATTCCTTCTCGACGCAGTACTCGTCGATCATCGAGATCGACGGCGAGCTCGCCGGATGCGTCACGCTGAGGCCCGCCGACGATGGCTTGTTGCTGGAGCACTTCTACGTCGCTCCAGCGTTCCAGGGCCGCGGCCTCGGATCGACAGTCTTGCGCACACTGCTGGACCAGAGCGACGCGCAGAACATGGCGGTCCGGCTGAACGTCCTACAGGGCAGCCCGGCCCGCCACCTCTACGAACGCCACGGCTTCACCCTCGACTCCGAAGACCCGATCGACGTCTTCATGACCCGCCTCCCCCGCAGTACCGGCTAGGCCGCCTGCCCACCTGGGTGGGTTAGTTGTAGAAGCGGCGGGCGCTGGAGCCTATTCGGGTGACGTCTGTGCCGTAGATGTGGATCGAGATCGCGGTGGTGTCGCCGGTGTTGTGGACTCGGTGGATGTCGCCGGGAGGGGCGAAGCCGCTGACGTCGCCGACGTGGTTGTCGCTGCGGCCGACGAGGTTGAGGTCTTCGTCGTACAGCTCCTCGTGTTCCGTGCCCTGGATGACGCCGAACACACACCACGTCACGTGGTCGTGGATCCTCGTGAGCTGCCCTGGTCGCCATACCAACGCGATGATCGAGAAGGAGCCGTCCGGATCGGCGTACAGGGTGTGGCTGCAGTACTTGTCCGGCGAACCCAGTCGTTGTTCGGCAGTCAGTACTGCGGGCGTTGGCAGGTTCCGGCGCAGTTGGTCGGCGACGAGGTCGGCCGTGGCGGACCAGTCGGTGTGGACGGCGATCGCAGTACGGACGCCGTCGATCAGATCGGTCAGTTCGCTGACCGGGAGGTGTTGCGCTGTGATCGTCATACCCGCAGCGTGCGCTCGCCAGATTCATACGTCCAATGCCAGTTTTCGTGCCGATTTATAGATAAAGTCGATACATGTTGGATGTCACCAGGCTCCGCGTCATCGACGCACTCGCTCGGCATGGGTCCGTCACGGCGGCAGCCAAGGAGCTGCACTATTCGCAGCCCACGGCCAGCCATCACCTCGCCCGGCTCGAGGCGGAGACCGGCGCGCAACTGCTGCAGCGGGTCGGCCGCGGCGTACGGCTCACGCAGGCAGGCCAACTCCTGGCCGACCGGGCCGCCGAAATCATCGGGCGGGTCGACGCCGCCGACGCGGAACTCGCCGCCCACGTAGGGCTGAGCGCTGGACGCGTGCGCCTGGCCGGGTTCTCGACCGCGATCGGGTCCTTCGTCACCCGGGCGGTGGCAGCGCTCGCGGCCGATCATCCGGGTCTGCAGATCAGCCTCACCGACACGCATCCGCTCGAAGCGCTGGACCTGCTGCGGGCGGGCAGGATCGACGTCGCGATCGTCTTCCGGTACGACGAAAGCGAGCCCGAGCCGCCCGGCGTACGCCTGCTTCACCTGCTCGACGACCCGATCTACCTGCTGACCACCCGGCGTACGAAAAGCCTGGCCGCGTTGCGCGACGCCACCTGGATCGCCGGTTGCGAGCGCTGCAACGGCCATCTCCTGTCGGTGTGCGACGCCGAAGGTTTCGAGCCCGACATCCGCTACAGGACCGACGACATGGTCGTCATGCAGGAGCTGGTCGCTGCCGGCCTCGGCGTGACCACCATCCCCGGTCTGGCGCTGGAGGCCCACCGCGCGAAGAAGATCATCTCCACCCGGCTGCCGGGCTCCCATCGCCACATCTACGCGGCCACGTACGGCGAACCGCCCGATCCACCCGCCACCGCCGCCCTGCTCGCCGCGCTGACCAATGCCGCTACCGCCTGACATCCCGTACTACGCGCAGTCGATCAGCTGAACGATTCGGGCCCGAAGCGGCCGATCGCCACGATCGCGATCAGGGCGAGATAGGTCAGATTCAGCATCGCGTGCTTGGACTCGTGGCGGCGCGACGTCACGATCGCCGCACCGGTCATGATCGCGGCCAGGCCAACAGCCGCCAGCGGCACCAGGATCGGCGCGACGTCGAACGCGGCCGGTACGATCAGCCCGATGGCACCCAGGATCTCGACCGCACCGAGGGTCTTGATGAAGCCCGCGCTGAAGTCGTTGACCCAGCCTCCGCCGGGAGCCTTGGCCAGCTTCTCCTTCGGGATGATCAGCTTGTTGGCGCCCGCCAGGAGGAAGACCGCTGCCAGCAGGCCGGCGATGATCCACAGAGCGAGATTCATGGGTTTCTCCTTGTCTGTTACCTCGGCCCTTCCGGGCCCGTCATCACCCATGACGGAGCCCGCTGGTGAGAGGTAACAAGATGACGGAAGAGGCTGTAGCGGCTGCCTTCGAGGAGCAGCGCGGACGCCTGGTGGCGCTGGCCTACCGGATGCTCGGCTCGCGGGCGGACGCGGAGGACGCAGTACAGGAGGCGTGGCTGCGACTCGCCCGCCAGGATGCTGACGCGATCGCGAATCTCGCCGGCTGGCTGACCACTGTGGTGGGGCGGGTTTGCCTTGATGTACTGCGTACTCGCAAAGCGAAGCCGGAGGCGTCGTACGACGACCAGCTACCGGAGTTGGTCGTGACCGAGGACCTCGACGGTGCGCCCGAGGACGACGCAGTGCTCGCTGACGCGGTTGGGCTGGCGCTGCTCGTAGTACTCGACAGCCTCGGACCGGCCGAGCGGTTGGCCTTTGTGCTGCATGACATGTTCGCGGTGCCGTTCGAGGAGATCGGCCAGATCGTGGGCAAATCCGCGGACGCCAGCAAGATGCTCGCCAGCCGGGCTCGCCGGAAGGTCCAGGGTCCGCACAGTCCGACCGACGAACGTCGACAGCAGCGCACGGTTCTCGATGCCTTCCTCGCCGCAGCGCGAACCGGCGATTTCGAGGGGCTGCTACGGGTGCTCGATCCGGACGTCACCCTGCGCACCCACACCCCGCGCGGCGTGGTCGTCAGGCTCGGCGCCACCGAGGTTGCGACTCGGGTCCAGCGCGGCGCCAACACGAACATCACCGCACGCCGCGTACTCGTCAACGGCGAGCCAGGCATCATGTCCTGGGCCCCCAACGGCAACCCCCTCAGCCTGATGGCCTGCACCATCACCGACGGCCGGATCACCGACATCCTCTCCATCACCGACCCCGCCCACCTGGCCACCCTCGACCTCCCACCCTCGACCCCCAAGGATTCGTAGGGCGGCGGCTACTTGGGTTCTGTTCGCGTCGTGGGGCTCACGGCGTGGCAAGATCGGCGGGTGCAGATTGGGATGCTTGGGGCGTTCGAGGTTCGCGCGGGTGACGGCGTCCTCGTCGACGTACCGGGCGCCCGGTTGCGGGGGCTGTTGATTGCGCTGGCGTTGAGACCGGGGCAGGTGGTGCCGAAGGCGACGCTTGTCGACTGGATCTGGGGTGAGCAGCCGCCCGCCGAGGCGGCGAATGCCTTGCAGCGTTTGGTTTCCCGGCTGCGGAAGGTGCTGCCGGAGGGGTCGGTCGAAGGGCAGCCGGACGGGTACCGGTTGAACATCGAACCCGATGCCGTCGACGCAGTACGGTTCGAACGCCTCGCCGGAGGAGCTCAAGCTCGCGGCGGCGAGCGGGTTGGGCAGTTGCGCGAGGCACTTGCGTTGTGGCGTGGTGCGGCCATGCAGGACATCGGTTTACAGGACAGCGAGGCGTTCGACGCGGCGGTCACCCGGCTGGAGGGCCTACGCCTGGCAGCCATGGAGGACCGGTTCGATGCGGACGTCGAGCTCGGCCACGGTGCGGAGCTGATCACCGAACTGACCGACCTCGTGGCCGCGCATCCGATGCGCGAACGCCTTGTCGCCGCCCTGATGCGTGTCCTTGCCGCAGCCGGTCGCGACAGCGAAGCGTTGCTTGTCTACCAGCGCACCAGAGAAGCCCTGGCCGACGCGCTCGGCGTCGACCCGTCAGCGGAGCTCTCCGCGGTGCACGTCGCGTTGCTCCGCGGTGAGCTGGTACGCGGGGAGGAAGCCCGGAAGACCAATGTGCGCGCAGAACTGACCAGCTTCGTCGGCAAGGACGCAGACGTCAGCACGGTCCGCGAACTCATCGCCGTCCATCGGCTCACGACCCTGATCGGTCCGGGCGGTGCGGGAAAGACCAGGCTGGCAACGGAAACCGCACGAACGCTCAGCGACCTACCCGACGGCCCTTGGCTGGTGGAACTCGCCCCAGTCGGTGTCGACAGCGACGTGGCGCAGGCGACCCTCGCCGCGCTCGGTCTACGCGACGCCTTGCTGAGCGACACCTCGGATCTGCCGCCGACGGACCGGGTCATCGCGGCGCTGCGGGACCGGGAGGCGCTGCTCATCCTGGACAACTGCGAGCACGTGATCGAGTCCGCGGCGACCTTCGCCCATCGGGTCCTCGGCGAGTGTCACCGGCTGCGGATCCTCGCGACCAGCAGGGAACCGCTCGGTATTACCGGTGAGGCGCTCTGGCGGGTGATGCCGTTGGCCCTGCCCGCCGGCGACGCGGCCCCGGAAGCGATTGAGTCATCACCGGCTGTCCGGCTGCTGCGTGATCGAGCGAGCGCAGTACGGAAAGATCTCGCCGCCGATGCCCGCACGTTGGCGACCATGGCGCGCGTCTGCCGGGCACTGGACGGGATGCCGCTGGCGATCGAGTTGGCCGCGGCCAGGTTGCGCACGATGTCCCTCGATCAGCTCGCCGACCGGCTCGACGACGTGTTCCGGCTGCTGACGGGCGGCAGCCGGACGGCGCTGCCCCGGCAACGCACGCTGCGCGCGGTGATCGATTGGAGCTGGGAGCTGCTGACCGAAGCCGAGCGGGTGGTCCTGCGCAGGCTCGCGGTGTTCGCCGGTGGCGCGAGTCTGGAAGCAGCCGAGCGGGTCTGCACCGGCGACACGGTCGAGTCGGGCGACGTGTTCGAGTTGCTGACCGCCCTGACCGAGAAGTCGCTGGTAGTTGCCGAGAGCGACGACGCGCCGCGGTACCGGATGCTCGGCACCATCAAGGAGTACGCCGCGCAGCAGCTCGCGGCGGCGGGCGAATCGGAGCTGGCCCGACATGCTCATCTCGCCTACTTCACGGAGCTCGCCGAGACTGCGGAGTCGCATTTGCGCCGCGCCGACCAGCTGGAGTGGCTCGCTATCCTCGGGACCGAGCACGACAACCTCAGTGCTGCGATGCGCGGAGCAGTCGCGGCCGGCGAGGGCCAGGCGGCGATGCGGCTCGCGGCGTACGCGGGCTGGTACTGGTGGCTCAGCGGTCACAAGGTCGAGGGCAACGAACTGGTGATGGCTGCCACCAAGACGCCAGGCGAAGTGACCGACGGGATCCGGGCCATCGTGTACGCGCTGGTCGTCCTGTTCCTGAGCTCCGGGCCGGGCGACGAACACCGGGCCAAGGAATGGATCCACGAGACCTATCGCATCAGGCAACGCCTCCAGAATCCTGCCCCGTTCCTGGAGCTGGTGAACCCGCTGGAAAGCATGCTGCGAGAGCCGGGCTCCTTCCTCCCCGCGTGGGAACCGCTGCTCGACAACGAAGACCCTTGGGTCCGCGCGATGGCGCGGCTGCAACTCGGCAAGATGCGGATCGTGCTCGGCCATCCGGGCCGGGAGGCGGACGACTGCCTCGAGCTGGCGCTTGCCGAGTTCCGAGCCCTCGGCGAACGGTTCGGGATCTCGTTCGCCCTGTCCGAGCTGGCGGAGCGGATGGCCGTGCGTGGCGATTTCGCCGACGCGTGCGAGTACTACGAACAGGCGATCGCGGTAGTTATCGAAGTAGGTGCTTTCGAGGACGTGCTCCCGATGCGCTCGCGACAGGCTCAGCTGTACTGGCTGCTCGGCACTGTGGAATCCAGTGACGCTGCCATGGCCGACGCCCAGCGGTACGCCGATCGGGTCACCTGGCCCGGAGCACTGGGACTACTGGCCCTCGCGAAGGCGGTACTGGCTCGTTGGAGTGGCAACACCGAGGCGGCGCTTCACCAGCTCGGCGTCGCCACCACCACTCTCGGCGATGAGGCGGAGCTGCCGAGCATCCGCGCGGGAACACAAAGCCTGCTCGGGCACCTCGCCACCGATCTCGACGACGCCCGTACGCACCACACCGCGGCTTATCAGGCCGCGGCCGAGGCTGGGCACGCGTCCTTGATCGCCCAGGTGATCATCGGCGTGGCGGATCTGGCGTTGCGGCGCGCGCAGTACGAGCAGGCTGCGCGACTGGTCGCGGCAGCCATCGGCGTACGAGGGCTGCCTGATCAGTCCCACCCGGACGAGGGCCCGGATCGCCGACACGGCACTGAGCCACCTCGGCGACGCGCAGTACGCCGAGGCGGCTCAGGAGGGAAAGCAGACAGACTGGTCTCAGCTGGTCGAGGTCACGCTCGCTTCTTGAAGGTGGCCGAGGCCCACAGGTAGCCGACGATGGCGATCCCGACGCACCAGGCGAGTGCGGGGATCACGTCGCTGCTCTGCGGCGCGCCGTTGAGGAAGCCGCGCAGGGACTCGATGATCGGCGTGAAGGGCTGGTACTCCGCGAACTGCCGCACGCCCTGGCCCATCTTGTCCGCCGGCACGATCGCGCTGCTGAAGAACGGCAGCATGATCAGCGGTACGGCGGCCAGCCCTGCCGTCTCGGGAGACTTCGCCGCCAGGCCCAGAGCGACCGTGAGCCAGGCTGCCGCGATACCGAGCAGGACGATGATGCCGACCACGCCGAGCCAGTCGAGGAAGCTGGCCGACGGGCTGAATCCGAGCAGGAAGGCGACGCCGAGCAGAGCCGCGTTGGCGAGCAGGTTGGTCATCACACTGGCGACCACGTGACCGCTCAGCACCGCGCCGCGAGGGACGTCCATCACCTTGAACCGGTTGATGATGCCCTTCGTCATGTCTGAGTTCACCGCCACCGCGGTGGCACTGAGTCCGTAGCAGACCGCGAGCAGCATCAGGCCCGGCGTCGCGTAGTTGATGTAGTCCTCGCCGACGTCGAAGGCGGCTCCGAACACGTAGACGAACATCAGCATCATCACGATCGGCATCAGCACCGCGTTGAACACCGAGGTCGGGTTCCGGGCGATGTGCTTGAAGTCGCGACGCAGCATGACGATGGAGTGGGACTGGGTGCTCATTTCGCGACTACCTCCGCAGTACGGCCTGTCAGGGCAAGGAAAACGTCATCGAGATCGGGGGTGTGGACCGAGAATTCCTCGGCGCTGAGTGCGTATTCGTCGAGCCTGTCGAGGACGGCCCGCAGTGACTTGGTCCCGCCGTCGCTGGGCACTCGCAGGGCCAGTGCCTCGTCGTCACGGGTGGAGTCGGTGAAGATCCGGGCGGCCGTGTCGAGTTGGCCGACCGAGTCGAACCGGAGCCGGACATGCGTACCGGGGATCTGGCGTTTGAGCTCGTCGGGGGTGCCCTGGGCAACCAATTTGCCCTGGTCGAGAACCGCGACCATGTCGGCGAGCTGATCGGCTTCGTCGAGGTACTGGGTGGTGAGGAAGATGGTCACACCGTCGGCCACCAGTTCGCGGACGATCGCCCACATCGTGCGGCGGCTGCGCGGGTCCAGCCCGGTCGTCGGTTCGTCGAGGAAAATGATCTGTGGGTTGCCGACCAGCGTCATCGCCAGATCGAGCTTTCGGCGCATGCCGCCGGAGTACGTCGAGACGGGCTTCTGCGCCGACTCCACCAGATCGAACCGCTCCAGCAACCCAGCGATGACCTGCTTGCCGTCGCCGACCCGGCGCAGATCCACCATCAGCTGCAGGTTCTCCTGGCCCGTCAGCAACTCGTCCACCGCCGCGAACTGACCGGTGACACCGATCGCCCGGCGTACCTGCTTGACCTCGTTCGCGACGTCATGCCCAGCCACCCTCGCCGTCCCGGCGTCGGCCGTCAGCAACGTGGTGAGCACGTTCACCGTAGTCAAGTTGCCAGACGGACACTCTTGGCGTTTTCGCAGGTCAGGCGGCAGTTTCGGAGCGCCAGGCCGCTCAGTGCCGGTGAGAGCATGAGGGCCCGGCGGCCGGGGCCTAGCCGGTGATGGCGGCCCTGACCAGCGTTCCATGCCTACACGCGATAGGAGCGCAGTTCATCTCTCGCGTCCTGGGCAAGGAGTGAGTTTTTGAATCGATCACCACCCAACAAATCCGACAGATCAGAAATCCGATTTACGATCCACGAGATTCGTCGTTCCTCTGGAAGATGCAAAACGGTGCGCACTACATCCATTGCGCCCTCGACTTCACCGAGCTTGAGTCGAGCCGTCGCTAGATAGACCTGGGCCAGCGCCTCATCATCTAGCGAACGATGCTCGGGCGGTTCATGTGCCCAAGTTTCGATAGCAAGCACCGCGCTACTTGCAGCAATCTGCAGCGCTTCGCGGTCAGGAAGCCACATCAACGATGACGCCGAGTAGTACGCCTGTTTCGCGTGCGAGAAGCCAAATAGTCCTTGTATTGAATCCGAGGTGCTACGCTCGCGGGCTCTGTCGGCTTCTGCGAGCAGTGTCATTGCAGTGTGACTATCACCTAGATTTGCCGCGCACTGAGCAGCGCCGCAAAGTAGCCGAACCTCAGAAGTTCCGGGGCCTTGGTATCGCATGCCATCATCAACGAACTTCCTGCCTAGCTCGTAGTCCTTATCGAATCGTGCGATGAGCGACTGAGTGCCGCGAGTCCAAGCTCTAAGTTCGTTGTCTCCAGCAAGATCAGCCATATTCCAAGCAGCCGCACTATGCGTAAACGCGATTTTAGTATTTCCCAGATCAAGGGCCGCATATGCAAGCACACCCGAAACGCGCGATAACGCTAGATACAGGTCTGAGATTTCACTCGGTCTGAACCCCCCCACCGTGACGCGTCGAGTTAGTTCCTCCCTTAGCGACGCGGCCTGCTTGAGCATTGGTTCAGGTGGATTGGACAGGTAGGCGACTGCCAGATCGGCCACTGCTTCATTCATGGTGTCTAGATCGGAATTGTCTGGTTGCGCGGCAGCGAGTAGCCGAGACTCTCTTTCCGACTTTTGCAAGAGGCCCTTCACTGCGGCTTCTCGATCTCGCTTTGATTTTGCTAGCTCCCAGACTGATAAGAGCTCGCCATCCGTCTTCAATTCACGATCAGCTAGCTCGATCCAATCTCGTTGAGGCCACCTTCGACCTGCCTCCACGTTATTGATCCAGCCACGCGAGGTGAAGGTGGCTGCTGATAGGTCGGCTAAGGAGAAATTGGCTTCGGCTCGCGCAGATGCGAGAGCCTTACCGAGATCTACGCCACCTGTCTCAGACATCGTCGCCTCGCCTCACCCTCGCCCGTCCCGCTGGTCGGAACTGTCTCCAATCTAGCGCAGCGCTCCGATGGAGACAGCAGGACCTTGGATTCGGTGTCCAACACCCTGCAAGGTAGTAACCAGGCCGATCGAAGCCTAGGGAGATGGCGTGATGGAAGGAGGCCGGATAGCTGATGGATTTCGAGACTGTCGCCAATTGGTGCGCGGCATTTCTCGGTGCTGCGGCGTTGGCTGACTTCGCGGTGGTTCTTGCGCGGCTTGTGCTCGGGCCCGCGTAGGCAGTCGGGATCTGGTCGGGCGTAATGGATGACTACGGGGACTGGCTCAAGCGGTATGCGTTGGTCTATCTGCGGCATGTGCCGCCGTTGAGTAAGGCTGATGTGTATTCGCTGCAAGGGGTTATGCGCCGGTTCGCTGTAGAGAGCGGCGTGCAGGTGGTCGGCCTGTTCGTTGAGAAGCCGGGAGATTCTTCGGTGGCTTTGGAAGCGTTGCTTAAGCGGGTCGAGTCGCGCGGGATCAGGGTCGTGCTTATGCCCGAGGCGAACTATTTCCCGGACAGTGAACCGGCCGTGTCGGTGGTTAACAGGTTCAAAGAACTTGATGTGGACGTGAGAGTTTTACCATTGGTTTCGGTTCTGAAGTGGAAGAGCAGTCTTTCGAGCGGGGAAGGTGAATGACGATTCTTGCGGAGAACAGCGTGAGCACTGGGCAGAAACCGGCACCGTATGTGGCGGCGTATATCCGTCGGCATGTGCTGATGACGCCACGGGAAATGGCGCAGGCCCAGCAGGGCATCATCGCTTTCGCGCGAGCGAGGGGGTTGGAGATCGCCGAAATCTTTGTCGAAGAGTTGGAGACGGTCCCTGACGCTTTCGCGCGCATGGCGGAGAAACTGCACGGTACGGGCGAACGTGTAGTGATCCTGCCGGGCGTGCATCATCTCGCCGGTTTGGGCTCTCCACCGCTGGTCGCGTTGCAGGCTTTCACGGCTGACGGGGTTCAGGTGCTGATTGCCGGACACGTCGAATAACTCTGACCGGTCAGGTTGGCCGGTGGGCAGCATCAAGGTTTCTGCCCGGTCATCCTGGCTTCGGCGGGGCGCGGCGTGGCGTAACCATTCCGCCCCTCACAACGGAAAAGAGAACCATGTAGCGCCCCGCCGTATCCACTAGACGGCAGTCCCTCGCTCGTGCCCATTCGATTGCGTATGGCACTTCACACGCGAGCGGGGGACTGCTGAAATAAATGAATAGTTTTACACGTAACCCGTGACCGCAACTCACGGAACACTTACCCGTCCCCCCGAGGGGTAAGTGTTCCGTGCGCCGGTCGCGGGCCTATCGTGCGGTTACAGCCCGATTTGCGTCGGTGTGTTAGGGGGCTTGCAACAAGTTGCAATTAGCTTGGGAATACATTCGAGAGGTGGTTGTGTTGGGCAATAGAGAACGATTCGTCACTCATGCGGAGGTGGTTGTTTGAAGCTCGGTCAGCAAATGCGGTACCTGACTCGTTGTGCATGTCTTGCGCGAAAGGATAGGGGCCGGGCTGGCTGTGAGAAGTGTTTGCGCCGCTACGCCTATGCGCGGAACGGCCAGACGAAAGGTTGCCGGTGAATCTCACGGACCGGCAATCCACGGGGACATTGCCCTCTCTCTTCACTATCCGAGGAGAATCGAGAGGGGGTGATGAGTACTGATTATTTCGGTGTCACTGCTGCTGACGTTTGCTGTCGGTGTCTTTGTGTTGATCCGCTACACGAGTCTCACGGTCATTCAGGCTGTGATTTGTGTTCTGTTCGGGTTCTTCCTGGCATCCAGCGAGTTCGCGCCGTATATCCGGCAGTTCCTGTCCGAGTTCCTCGGCGCAAAGTAACTGCCGTGTCCGGTGTCTGAGTAGCTGACACGGTCGGGCCACTGTCTAGGGAGGCAGTTTGTGGCCCGGCCACTCCCAGCAGTATCTATCGTGTCCTAACACGTTTGGAGTAGTTCTATGTCTTTGCAGGGTTCATGTTGTCTATCAAAGGTCGGTGATTTGTTCTGAACGTGCATTCCGCACGTCGTATGTCTCTTGAGCAAGTAGATGCAGCCCGCGCCCGATTTGAGGCGACTTTGCGCGCGGCTCCCCTGAACCTTCCCGCCGATACCGGCGTGGATGCTTTCGTCATCTCTTCGGCTGATGTTGCCGACTTGGTCCGGGAAATCAAGCGTCTCCGTTCCCGCTATTTCGTTCTCGAAGCCGCGTGCCGTGCCGGGTTGCTGGCAGCGGTCGAGAACGACTCTCGTCCTGCCCCGTTGTGGGTGCTGGACTCGCCGTGGCTTTACGTCACGGATGCCCTCGCCGCGCCCCCGGTCTTTCACCCGCTGGCCGATGTTCTCCCCTTGATCTTTTGGGGAGGTGAACAGCTTTGATGCGTCGCCGTGGCGCGGCCCCTTACCGGGGCCGCCCCGGCGGTCGTCGTGGCCGCCGGGACGAAATGTTCATGATCCCCGTCAATTACGGGCGCGGTAGTGATGCCTATTGGGTGGGCGAGTTGTTCCGCGTGTTGTGGCGTTACCGCGCGGAGCTGGCCCCGCTGTATTGGCTGGCAGGGTGCTTTATCGCGGGGGCATGGCTCCACGCGGTGCACCCCAATTGGTGGCCAGTGACCACACTGGCCGGTATCGCTGGAATTGCCACTGTCGCGATTCGTCCGGCCCGTTTGGTCGAGCGGTTTCCGTTGCTGGCCCGGTGGCGGGTACGGCTGTGGGGTGGCGGTTTTATCGGTTACGTGTCGGCATGGCTGTCTTGTGCGGCCATTTACGGCGCGACCGCTGGGCCGATGGAATCTTTCGCTCTCTTGGGTGCCGGGGTTTTCGCTGGTCCGTGGTTGTGGCGAGAGGACCGGCGACGCCTGACCCGCGTTCGGATTGTCCGCGACAAATTCCCTGACACTGCTGATGCTGCCGGGCTGACCGGCGCAAAGATGGTGTCGGCGATCATGGACCGGTGGGGGTGGACCGCACGGATTAAACTCCGGCGCGGCCAGACCTATACCGATGTGGTGAAACAACTACCGGAACTGGAATCGGCGCTCGGCGCGCGGGTTGGTGGAACCCGCGCCGAACCGGTCATGGAAGACGCGTCGCAATTCACGCTGCGGCTGGTCGAAACCGACCCGCACGCCGCGCCAGTAAATTGGGAACCACGTCCGGTATCGGTGACCGGGAAACCGCACCTGTCCATCACGCAACCCGTCACGGTCGGGTTGTTCGAGGACGGCACGCCCATTACCGTGCCGCTCTTGCGGAAGCATGTCCTGATCGGCGGCGCTACCGACTCCGGTAAATCAGGTCTGCTGAATGTGATCTTGGGCCGGATCGCGGAATGCTCAGATGCGGTCATGTGGGGTATCGATCTCAAGAAAGGAATGGAACTCGCGCCCTGGTCGAGCGTCCTTCTGCGATTGGCAACCGATAATGATTCCGCCGAACGTCTGCTGAAAGCGGGCGTGGATGAGTTGGAGAAACGCGCGGAATTTCTAATGGGCCGCGGCCGGCGTGAATGGTATCCGAAATCCGACGCGCCCGCTTTGTATATCATCATCGATGAATACGCGGAACTGTCCGCGCTTGGGCAACGGTATGCGGATTCGATTGCGCGGCGTGGCCGTGCAGTGTGTGTGAATCTGATCATCGCGACCCAGCGGCCGACGCAGAAAACGATGGGAGAAAATTCCGCGATCCGGTCCCAGATGAATATCCGGTTCTGTCTCAAGGTGAACGAGCGGCCAGACGTTGACCTGATCTTGGGCGCCGGGAAACTGTCGGCGGGGTGGGACACGACCGGGTTTGATGGTGCCGGGAAATTCCTGGTGTCCGGTCCGGGAATGGACACGCCGCGCAGGGGCCGTGCATTCCTGATCACCGACGCTGACGTGACCGCGACGGCCCGGACCTATGCCCGGACCGGGTCGGTTGCCGACACAGCCGGGGCCGGAACCTCTGAGAGCCGTTCTGACGGCCGGTCAGGGGGTCGGGAGACCACAGGGGCACCCTTGGGCGTCTCAGGGCCGGAAATGGCGCTCTGGGCCGCGCTGCGGGACGCCCCGCGCGAGGGGGTGACCCTGGCCGTGTTGCAGGCGGCCACCGGGAAGGGCCGCCCGTGGATCTACCGGCGTCTCAAGGCGGGGCAGGCCCGACGGCACCGTGACCAACCCCGACTACGGCCGGTGGAAGGCCACCACCCGCCCGCAGGATCACGTTACGTAAGTGTTCGCAGGTGTCCCAGTTGTGCACGAATCTCGCGCGCGCCCGCACGTTGAGGCACACGCTCCGGGGCGCGAACACTTCCGAGACACTTCCACTCCGGTGACACACAGTCACCAAATTGCCGGTGCCGTGAACCGGCTCGGAATGGCTGGGCCGACAACGACGGGGGTGGTCGCGTCGGCCCAGCCCGCGCGGCCCGCAACACAACCAGGGTGACCCGGCAACGTTTCGCGCGAACTAACGCGCAACTGACCTTACCGCCGACCGCAGGAGGCGATCACCAACGCCAAACCGGAAACGTCCCTCAAACCCCGCCGCAAAGGCGAGAAAGGAGAACACACAGAAACAACGCGCGGCGAAAACCTCGCCGCGCGAACTCGGAGACTACTGGAAAGACAAACCCCACAAACCCACCGATCCCGACATCATCGCGAGAGCCGCAAAATGGCCACTGCCTGACGATGCCTTAGCTGCCCTGCTAGCCCGCGTGCTTGGCATCATTGACGACTGACACACAAAGACGCCCGCTGTCCCCTCAGCATCTCGGGGGAACAGCGGGCGTCGGCTTTTAGATAGTTCAGGCGGCGAGATCCTTCATGAAACCGCCGAACGAAACACGCTTCTCAATCGGCATACGCGGATTCTTGTTCGCCTTGTGCAGCAACGGCGCACATACCATTTTGATGATCTCGCGGCGGGTCGCTACTTCCGGGATAGCAGCCCATTGCTCGGCTGCGTCCGGCCCGACCAAATCCTGAATGATATCCGGGACGGCAGCAGCCCGGATCGTTTTCTCAGCCAACTCGATCCGGTCACGCAAATCCTTTTGCATGTCCACAAAATCATCCGGGTGCATCGCGCCGGACATCCGCAAAGCCTTGTTCTCACCCAACTGCCGTTCCGCTAAAGCAATGTCGTCCTCATGGGCCTTAATGCTCGCATCGTTCACCCGACGCTGTGAAATGAGCCGCTGGTAAACATCCGGACGGGAAAGCCAAGCAACCAGCACCGACTCGACATAGGAATCGAACTTCGCGAAGTTTACCGACGAACAGTATTTCTTGCTGCACCGGTAAACAACCGCTGCACCGTTGTTCGCGGACTTGTGCTTGCTTTCCAGCCACGCGCCACACTCGGCACACCGAGCCGCATACGACAACAGCCATTCAGCATCCGGCTTGTCCTTCGCTTTCCTGCCGGTCCTGTCATGACCTTTGTCGTCACGATCAAGAATCCGCTGCACGTCCATGAATACGGCAGGGCTCACGATCCCTTCCCACTGCCCATCAGAAACCACAGTGCCGTAACTGGCCCGCTTCCCCATATAGGCCGCGTTCCTCGCAATGAACTCGACTGTCTGCCGCGACCACAGCAAACCACCCGGCGACGGAATACCCCGCGAGTTGAGATCCCTGGCGATAGCACCCGAAGTCGTCAACTTACGCAACTGCCTGAAAATGTTCTCCACCACATCGGACGTTGTGTATTCCTCTACCGTGCCGGTTTCGGTATGAACAGCGGTCCGCTCGGTCACGTCAAACACCTGCCGGTCGAAAGCGCCTGTTTTCTGATCCTTGAAACGCTCATACCCATACGGGCAACGCGACGCCGGACGGCCGTCCTTCTTCTGTTTGGCCAATCCACGGCTCACGCCGTCGCTCACCGCATCCGAGAACGTCTCACCCTGAACCGCCATATTAGCCAGTGAATTCCGGTCCGCCGTCACCCGAAGGTCATAAAGGTTTCCGTTGACCAGCCAGAAGAAGCAGCCGTTCTCAAAACACAGATTCCGCAGCATCGCGAACACTTCAAGATCTCGCTGTGACCGCGAAACATCAACAAGCACCAAGACATTAGCCTTACCCGTCTTGATCTCCTTCAAAAGCTCGGCGAAATCTTCCCGCCCAGCCGCCTTACGCCTGAATCGCGAAGCCGATTCATCGTTATCCGAGTACTCGCCGAGTTTGGTCCACCCGTTTTTCTCGATCTCCTCATTGTTCATGTCGCTTTGCTGGTCAACCGAATAGCTCTTGCGCTTCTGATCCTTACTCGCCCGCGCATAGCTCAACGCCATTACTTTCGCGCCGCCCAGCATCAACGCCATTTTGTCGGCCCACATAGACACACCCAGCGCACTAACAACCGTCATCTCGCTCAACCTCCCGTACCTCGAAGACTAGGACACGGAAGGGAGCGTCTACCGAAAGTGGACAGTCGTCGTCTTACCCGCTCCGTTCGGGCCGAGCAGCGAAAACACCGTGCCCGCCGGAACCTTCAGATCGATGCCGTCGAGGACCACCTTGTCCCCATAGGCCTTCCGCAGCCCTGAAACCTCAATCGCAAAATCTCTCATGCCGCTAGCTTCAGCGCCGCCCCAGACACAGCCCTGACACGCCGCTGACACGGCTCCTGACACGTGTACTGCGGGGGAGAGCCACCCACGCGCCTGCGCGCTCGTTCCTCCCTCACTCCCGCTCCGGCGCTCCCACCCACACCCCTATCCGCCGCTCCTCCGCCGCGGCTCGCGCCCGAGTGCAGGGGATGCGGTTAAAGAGTTCCTCACCACGCGCGGCGAACGGCCGCCTTCGGTCGAGTGGCAGGTCTCGTCGAACGACGCGGAACGGCACGCCGAATCGGCGCTCTGGGCCGGCATGGGACTGGGGAGCGGAGACAACAACTCCTGGTATTTCCCGTTGCGCTGGCCGTTCGCCGACGAAGATTCACCATTGCGTGGAGTTCCTGTGAGAACCTACCGAGCAACGCGGTGTCGAGGATCCGAAGACTGGTGGGCATTTCCCACGGTTGGGTCAATGACAGAGCCATTGCACCCGCTCCTGGCTTGGTGGGCAGTCCTGCTGGCGCTCTCCTCGATGGCCAGATACGAACCACGGCGGTCGGCACGAACAATTCGGATCGACGCGTCGCCGGATGCAAATGCTGTTGAGCACCCCTCGCGATGCGATCTTGGCGGCATGTCGGGATTCCACGTACTGTCTGCGCTGTGCCTCAGAAGATGCTGGGTTCTCATTGTTGGTGTGATCGGCGCGGTTGTCATTGGGGTAATGGCCGTCGTTCTTGACGCTCCTGCCTACCTTGCGTTCGGGGCGACGGCGGCGTTCGTAGCGATTGGAACTACCATGCCGTTCCAGTGGTTGGCGCGCTACCTCGTGACACGGCAGCCCAAGGCAGCCGAGGTCGTGCCCCGGGCCGCGGTTAGCTTCACGACTCTGGGCGTCGTCCTGTCGCTGTTCTCCACTCAGGCGATCGAAGCCAACGATTCGGTGATCCGGGCCATAGGATGGTTTGCCGTTGTGTTCGTCTCAGCCGCAGGTGCCATCGTCGTGGCGGGTCTTCGTTGTAGCGAGAAGCTGAACGCGACCCAGGGTTAACGGCGCTTGACGGTCACGTGTCAAGCGCGCGGGCAGTCGTCCCGCATCGCCCTGATAGCTGCCGACCTTAAGTTCGGTGCGCGCGGGTCAAGGGTCGGAGATCCCGAAGGGACGCCGTAGGCGCCCTTGACGCGTGCCGTGCCGGGCCGTGCCTTCCATGATTGCGAGCGGGGCGATGCGGGAACCCACCGGCAGACGGGTGCAGTCGGCCACAGTCGGACATTGGGTAGCTCGGTCCTTGCCCTGGAGGAGGATGAGCGGCAGAAGCTTCTTGCCTGGGTACCCGTCATCAAGACCACCATCGAGAAGGCTCAAGCAGAGGCTGCTTCGCTAGCTGCCAAGATGGTGGGAGGCGACCGATTCTCTCCCACGGGCTCCAGAAACCAAAACAGATCAGGGGCGGGACTGCCTCCTGACCTGCGGATACTGCTTGTGGAGCTTAGGGGATTCGAACCCCTGACCTCTTCCATGCCATGGAAGCGCGCTACCAACTGCGCCAAAGCCCCGCGGTGTCTTGCGGACTCCGGAAGTTTAGCGGATGGGGGGCTGCAAAGAAAAATCGGCGGGGTGGGGAGGGAGGTGAGGAAGAGCACGGGTGAGAGGAGTGGGTTGGAGCGGTGTGGGTGGGGCGTGGGGTGATAGGTCAGCGCGGGTTCGCAGTACGAGGCGGGGGCGCGGGTGCGGCGCGAGACCCGACGTCCGCAGTACGAGCGGCGGGGTTCGTAGTACGAGGTGCGGCGAGAGGCCCGACGTCCGCAGTACGAGCGGCGGGGCCCGTAGTACGAGGTGCCGGTTCGGCCTGTCGTACAAGGCTCGGTTCATCGCACGAGGTCGCGGTTCGTCGTACGAGGTGCATGCCAGTTCGCCGTGCGTGGTTGGGGGTCGTTGTACAAGGTCCGGGGGCGCGGTGTGGGGAGATGGCGCCGGGGGTGGGGGTAGGGTTGCGGTTCCGTGGTGTGGAAGAGGTTCGCGACGGCTGGTGGGTCAGCGTTGGGGGTCGTCGCTTAGGACTGGTTCGGGGAGGGAGCCGGCGTTCCATTCTTCTATGCGCCAGCCGGAGCGGCCGGGGAGGAGCGAGACCCAGTTGCAGTTGGAGAGGCCGCCGAAAGCGGGCCAGTGGGGCTTGGGGATGCCTAGGAAGAGGCAGATGCCTACGCGGGCTGCTAGGCCGTGGGTGGCCACGACCACCGTGTCGGAGGACTCCGCGTGTTCTACGGCTCGTTGGAGGGCTGGGGCGAAGCGGGCGGCTACTTCTTCTACGGTTTCGCCGGCGGTGCCGCGGCGTTGGGGTTCGCCGGAACGGATGCGGGCGGCGGCTTCGGGGTTGAGGGCCGCCAGCTCCTCCATCGTCATGCCTGCCCAGTCGTCGACGTTGATCTCGCGCAGGGCCTCGTCGTACTCGACCTTGAGGCCGGTCAGCGCGGCCAGCTCACCGGCGGTGGCGGCGGCGCGCTTGAGGTCGCTGGAGAAGAGGCGGGTCGGCGCCAAGGAGGCGAGCCGGGCCGCGGCTGCCCGTGCCTGGGCGAGGCCGACATCATCCAGTGGGATGTCGGCCTGGCCCTGGATCTTGTCCTGCAGGTTCCACTCGGTCCGGCCGTGTCGCCAGACGATCAGCCGGCCCGCGGTCATTCGGCCGGTGCCGAGGGGGCGGCGACCTGGGCGTCTGCCTCGAGCGAGCCGGCTTCGGCGGCCGCCGCGTCGTCAGCTACCGATGCCTCGTCGGATCCAAGGGCGGGGACATCCTCCTCGCCCGAGCGCGGCTGGACCGGCGCGGGCTCCGGGATCTTGCCGTCGGGGCCCGGGATCGGGATCAGTGGGCAGTCGCGCCAGAGCCGCTCGAGGGAGTAGAAGTTGCGCTCCTCGTCGTGCTGGACGTGGATGACGACCTCGAGGTAGTCGAGCAGCACCCAGCGACCTTCGCGAGCGCCCTCCCGGCGTACCGGCTTGGCGTCGAAGTCGACCCGGAGCTTCTCCTCGATCGCGTCGACGATCGCGCGGACCTGACGGTCGTTGGACGCGGAGGCGACCAGGAACGCGTCGGTGATGGCGAGCTGCTCGGAGACGTCGAACGCGAGAACGTTCTCGGCCTTCTTGTCGTGGGCCGCCTCGGCTGCTGCCTTGAGCAGCTCGACGACGCGTTCGGTGGCAGGCATGTGTTCCTTACTTACTAATGGTTGGTGTAGAGGTCGCGCTTGGCGATGTACTGGACGATCCCGTCCGGCACCAAGTACCAGGTCGGGTTGCCTTTCGCGACCCGCCGACGGCACTCGGTGGACGAGATCGCCAGCGCCGGTACTTCGAGCAGCGTCACCCGGTCGGGCGGCAGTTTGTCGAGCGGCAGCTCGAGCGACTCCGTACCGGGCCTGGTACAGCCGACGAACTGGGCGAGCTTGAACATCTCGTCCACGTCCCGCCAGGTGAGGATCTGGGCGAGCGCGTCGGCGCCGGTGATGAAGAAGAGCTCGGCATCGGGGAACAGTCCGGACAGGTCCCGCAGGGTGTCGATCGTGTACGTCGGCCCGGGCCGGTCGATGTCGACCCGGCTGACCGAGAACCGCGGATTCGAGGCGGTGGCGATCACCGTCATCAGATACCGGTCCTCGGCGGGCGAGACCTCACGGTCGAGCTTCTGCCACGGCTGCCCGGTCGGGACGAAGACGACCTCGTCCAGATCGAAGTACGCCTGTACTTCGCTCGCTGCCACCAGGTGGCCATGGTGGATGGGGTCGAAGGTACCGCCCATCACCCCGACCCTGCGGCCAGGCCGTACCCCGGAATCCACCATCGTGTTCAGCCGCTCAGCCGCTCAGCTGTGCGGCCGGCCCTTACCCAGGATCACGGTGACTAGCAGCAGCGAGACCAGCACGAACAGGGCGAACCCGCCGTACCACCAGGGCGAGATGTGTGACGCCTCGCCGGCGGCCTCTTCGACAGCCGCCAACTGCGGCAGGAGCAACGTAGACATGAGGCGAAGCCTATCTCCTGCCGGGATACAAGAGCGCGACCGGTGGGCACTGGCCGCCCCTGGTGGGGCGGCGAGCCGGCCGGTCGCGCGGGAGGTGGGTCAGCTGTGCCGGATGTAGCGGGTCAGCAGCCGGCGCCATGCGGAGGGCACAGCAGCCGCACGCTGGTGCATGGCGGCGACACGGTGCATCTCGTCGATGTGGGCACGGGCAACTTCAGGGGTGATCATGATTCCTTCGCAAGGTCTGTGGTGGATGTCGGTGCTGGTGGGCCCCGGCACTTGAATTATACGATAAGAAGAGTCTCTACACAAACGAATTAAAGGCAGATCAGCGGATCTCCCTACGAATCTCTGGTGAACGAAGGAGCAACCCCGGATGGATGCGATCGATCGGCAGCTGGTCGAGGCTCTGCGGGCCAACGGGCGGTCCAGCTGGGCCGAGCTCGGGCGGGTAGTCGGCCTGTCCGGGCCGAGCGTCCAGGAGCGGGTCAAGCGGCTGGAGGACCGCGGCGTACTGCTCGGCTACCGCGCCGTTGTAGCGCCGGAGCAGGTCGGGCTGGGGACGAGCGCGCTGATCGGGCTGTTCCAGCGCGACGACGTGGAGACCGACGACATCGTCGACGGGGTCCGGGAGATCCCGGCGGTCGAGGACTGCTGGTTCGTGGCGGGCGACCAGGAACTGGTGGTGAAGGTCCGCGTGCCCGACGTGACGCAGTTGGAGGCGGTGGTCGGCAGCCTGCGCCGCGTCAACGGCGTGGTCCGCACCCGCACCACCGTCGTCCTCTCCACCCGCTGGGAAGCCCGCCCAGCTCCCCTTCCTGACTGACAGCCGGTACTAGGGCGCCGCTGGCAGGTGGGAGCCCAGCTAGACCTGGGAAGCCGGTTCGGGGAGAGCGGCCGGCTCTCGGCGGGCGTAGAGGATGGCTGCGGCGGCGATGGCCAGTACTGCGCCTCCTGGGTAGAGGAGGTGCGGCGCGTATTGGTAGACAGTGCCGCCGATGGCGGGGGCCAGGAACATGCCGCTGATGGAAGCAGCGGCGTACAGGCTTGAGTAGCGTCCGACCATTCCTTCCGGTGCAGCGTCAGCGACGTGGGCGGTGGCTGTCGGCTTGTAGAGCATCTCGCCTGCAGTTATGAACACGGCCGCGATCACGGCACCCCCGAGTACCGGCCAAGCGCCCAGGGCGCCGTAGCCGAGCCCGACGAGCAGGACGCCCGCAGAGATCACCCGTAGGGCGTGGTGGCTACGGAGGTGAACAGCAAGCGGTGCCTCCAGTACGACGATGACTACCGAGCTCAGGCCGATCAGTACGCCGTACGCGACCGCGGGTGAACCAGTGTCGTGCAGTAGGAGCGGCAAGGTGGCGTAGAGCTGGCGGTAGACGGTGTCGACCACCACGATCGCGCCAAGCAGCACCAGCACGGAACGGTCGCGCAGGAGAGCTCGCCACAACCCCGAGGCCGCTGCACTCACAGTGCGGACACCGGCCGGCACATAGCGCCAAACCACAGCTGCAAGTACCAGGCTGCTCGCCGCGTCGAGTACGAAGACCAGAGAGAAGTTGTACGCCGCCAGTAAGCCGCCGAGCGGTGGGCCGATGGTGAAGCCGGCGTTGCTCGCCGATCTCGACAGGGCGATCCCCTCGCGGCGGCGTTCAGTGGGAAGCGCTGTCGCGACCAGGCCGCTCAGGTTGGGCCTACTAGCACCTCCGCAGAGTCCGGCGACGGCGGCCAGGACAGGGAGGCTGCTGGTCGGGACAGCGGGCATCGCGAGGCATGCGGCAACCCACGCGAGCTGGCTACTCACCGCTGCAGTGCGCAGGCCGAAGCGGTCGCCGAACCAGCCACCGCTGAGGTTCCCGAGCAACAGGCCCACGCCGTACGCCGAAGCCGCCAGCCCGGCGCGTTGCGCAGACATCCCGCGGTCCTGGACCAGGTAGAGCGTCAGGTAGATCCACGCCAACGCCCCGGCCGAACTGACCAGTTGCCCGAGCATCACCGCCTTCAACCACCCGGGCAACTCCCCCACTCGCCGCCAGTACCCGCGCATCGACACTCCCAGAAATATCGAGTGAGTTCCTTTTAGAAACTTACTTGGCCGGATAGCGTGGTGGCAACCCGATTGGAGAGTCCTGTGCGGCGCAGCAGCTACTCCCCCGAGCCGGACTGTGCGATCGCGCAGTCCCTCGGCGTGATCGGCGACGGCTGGGAGCTGTTGATCGTCCGGGACCTGGCTCGCGGGGTCGATCGGTTCGATCTGCTGGCCGAGTCGCTGCACATCTCCCGGAAGGTGCTGACCGAGCGCCTCAACGGGCTGCTCGACAGCGGCATCGTCGAGCGCACGGCGTACCAGGAGCGCCCGACCCGGCACTCGTATCACCTCACGCCACGAGGGCGCGCGTTGCTGCCGGTCCTCGTCGCTCTGCAGGACTGGGGCGACCGCTGGCTGCTCGGCGATGGCGAGCTCACCGGCACCAATACCGCGGACGAAGCGCCGGCCCATCGCGTCCACGAGCTCGTAGGACGGCAGATTCCGGCAAACCTCTTGCTACCGGCAACCAATTCGGATTCCGTACTGCGGGATGTGGTTGCTGCCGACAACAACGCGACGGTGATCTTCGGCTATCCGGCGACCGGGCGGCCATCGCCGTTGCCGGAAGGCTGGAGCGACATCGCCGGTACGGCGGGGTGCACGCTGGAGAACAAGTTGTTCGCCGAGCGCGCGACCGACTTCGCCGCAGCCGGCATCGCAGTACACGGTGTGAGCACTCAGCGCCCGGATGAGCAGAAAAGGTTTGCGGAGCTGGAGAACATCCCTCACACCTTGCTCTCCGACACCGACCTGACACTGGCCGCCGCGCTGCGCCTGCCGACCTTCCGCGCCGGCGGCTACGAGCGACTGAAGCGCATCGTCATCATCGCGGGACCGAACCGCACGGTCGCAGCGGTCCGCTACCCGGTGACCGATATCCCCGAAGCCGTCAGCTGGGCCTACGACACCGCCCGGCAACTGGTCTGACAGCTGGATCTCGACCGGCACCCGGTCGGTGCCGCCCTGGTTGGCATCGAGCGCTGCCCCCGTTCGGGGCAGCGCGATCCCTCGACGGCCCCGCGCGCATCAGAAGAACGAACGGATCTCGCTCGCGATCCGCTCGATCGCCTTCGCGCTGCCGGTGGAGTTGATCGCGCTGGGATCGCTGGACGAGCCATGGTCGAAGCCGTCGAACTCGACCCGCCGGCAGTGCGGAAGCACCTTCTCGAGCGCGTCGCGCGAGGGCTTGAGGAAGGGCAGCCCTTTGCTGCCACCAAGGAGCAGCACCTCGGCAGCGACGGAACGGAACTCGTCGATCCGGCCGGCCAGCTCGACGATCAGCGCGCCCTCGTAGTGCACGGTCGGCGCGAGTTTGCGCAGGGTGAGGTCGTGAGGGCCTGCCTGCCGATCCTCCTTCTTCAGCATCTTCTCGGTGATCGACGCCAGTAGCCGGCGCGGCATCACCTTGAATGCCGCCGGCGCCAGCTCCAGGCCGTACATGCTGGTGATCATCGCGGCAGCAACGTTGCCTTGGGCAATCTCCTGGTCGAAGCGTGCCAGCCAGGCGATATGGCGGGCGGCATCCGCGACCAGCGCCGGTTCGTAGACGGCGACCTTGCGCAGCGAGGGAAGGGTCCGCGCGGCTTCCAGTACGATCGCACCGCTGGCGCTGACTCCGAAGGCCAAGCTCGCATCGGCCTCGCGCAGGACGGCCTCGAGGTCCCCCACCTCCGTACGAACGCTGTGGTCGGGCCGATGCGGACCGGACAGGCCGCGCCCGCGCCGGTCCGGCAGGTAGACAGTGAAGTCGTCGGCCAGCGCCTGGGCGAGCAGCGTGTGAGTGCGGGCCGACTCCATGCTGCCGTGCAGGACGACGAGGGCCGGTCCGCGACCGGTCTTCCAATAGCCGATCGGGGTTCCGTCCTGGGAGGCGACCGAGCCCTGGATCAACGCTGGGAGCTGAAGATTCGTCATGAATGGATAGTGACACAGTAAATAGTTACATTGCAACTAGTGTCGTAAAAGACGTAGGCTGGCCGGGTGAAACCGACATTCCGCCGTTCGCCGCTGGCGCTGGCGATCCTCGGGCTGCTGGAGAACGGCCCGATGCATCCGTACGGGATCCAGCGGCTGATCAAGCAGTGGGGCAAGGACCAGGTCGTCAACGTCGGCCAGCGGACCAGCCTCTACCGGATGATCGCCAGGCTCGAAGACGAAGGCCTGATCGCCGCCGGGGACACCGAGCGGGACGAGCGCTATCCCGAGCGGACCACCTACAACCTGACCGACGCCGGCCCGCGCTGCCTCCCGGCAGTGGCTGGCGGAGATCGTCGGCACACCCCGCAACGAGTTCCCCGAGTTCCCCGCGGCCCTGTCGTTCCTGATGCTGTTGCCCCCACAGACCACGATCGGGCTCTTCGAGGAACGTCGCGACCACCTCACGCAACGCATCACCGAGCTCGACGCGGAGCTGGCTTCGGAGTACGAGGGTGCGCCGATCCCCAGGGTGGTGCTGCTCGAGACCGAGTACGGGCGTGCGCTCGCCGAGGCCGAGTCGCGCTGGATCACTGCCGTCCTCGACGACCTGCGAAGCGGTGCACTGACCTGGGAAACCGTGCCCGAGCAGGGGGTTACGGCGTGACCCATGCCGCCGTGGAGGTGTGGTGGGCGAAGATCGGCGACGTTCGATGGCAACTGGTTGCCGAGCTCGATGCTGCCGAGCGAGGGCGGCTTACGGCGTACGCCAGGCAAGAGGACAAGGACCGCTTCCTGCTCGGCTGCGCGGTGGCGCGACGGGTGCTCGGGAACCACTTGATGATTCCACCGGCGGAGGTGCGACTCGACCGGACCTGCGAGGACTGCGGCCGCCCGCACGGGAAGGTGCGCGTGGAGGGCATGGAGCTGTCCGTGTCGCACTCAGGTGATCTGATCGCGGTCGCATTCCACCCGAGTACGCCGGTCGGCGTCGACGTGGAGAAGGTCGATCCGGGCATCGACGCGGATTCGCTGGCAACGGTGAGCCTGGCCGAGGTGGAGGCGATGGAGCTCGCGAAGTACGAGCCGGCCGATCGGGCGCGCGCCTTCACGACGTACTGGACTCGCAAGGAGGCCATCGTGAAGGCGACCGGCGACGGGATGCGAGCCGACCTGCGGCGCGTTGTCGTCAGCCCACCCGATCAGCCGGCCGCGCTGCTCGAATGGTCCGGGTACGACGGACGCGTGCAACTCGTGGATCTCGAGGCCGGGTCCGACTACGCCGCCGCGCTCGCGATCTTGACTGCCGGCCCGGTCACCGTCCACTCAATCGACGCCGCTCCCCTACTCAGCGGCCAACCGTCGAACTAGCGACGGGCGACCAGCTCCCGGCGATCGGCTGCTCAGCCCCGGATCTGGCCTTCGCCGATCACGACGTACTTCGTCGAGGTCATCTCCGGCAGCCCCATCGGCCCGCGGGCGTGCAGCTTCTGGGTGGAGATGCCGATCTCGGCACCGAAGCCGAACTCGCTGCCGTCGGTGAAGCGAGTGCTCGCATTGACCACCACCGCAGCCGAGTCGACCGCCTGGACGAATCGCCGGGCCGCAGCCTGCGACTTGGTGATGATCGCGTCGGTGTGACTCGAGCTGTATTTCCGGATGTGCTCGACCGCAGCCTCCAGCGACGGCACCACAGCCGCCGACAGATCCAGCGAGCCGTACTCCGTGCCGTAGTCCTCATCGGTGGCCGCGACAATATCCTTGCCCGCAGCAACCACCGTCGGATCACCGTGCACGGTGACGCCCGCATCGGCCAGCGCCGGCAGCGCCGCAGCCAGGAACTCGGCCGCGACATCTTCGTGCACCAGCAGGGACTCAGCCGCGTTGCACACACTCGGGCGCTGCGTCTTGGCGTTCAGCAGAATCTTCAGCGCGAGATCCAGGTCCGCCTCGGCGTCGACGTACACATGACAATTGCCGACACCGGTCTCGATCACCGGCACGGTCGATTCGGACACCACGGTCTGGATCAGGCCGGCGCCGCCGCGCGGGATCAGTACGTCGACCAGCCCGCGCGCCTGCATCAGTTCCTTCACAGCGGCCCGATCGCCCGGGACGCCCTGGATCACGTCGGCAGGAAGGCCCGCCGACGCGGCGGCGGCACGGAGTACGTCGACGATCGCGACGTTCGACTCGGCAGCGGAGGACGACCCACGCAGCAACACCGCGTTTCCTGACTTGAGGCAGATCCCGGCCGCGTCGGCCGTCACGTTCGGACGGGCCTCGTAGATCATGCCGACCACGCCGAAAGGCACCCGCACCTGGCGGAGCTCCAGCCCGTTCGGCAGCGTGTAGCCGCGGACGACCTCGCCGACCGGGTCCACCAGGCCGGCCAACTGTTCGAGCCCGGCCGCCATCGCATCCACCCGGGACGGGTCGAGCGCCAGCCGGTCCACGGTCGACTCCGGCGTACCGGCCTCGCGCGCGGCGGCGACGTCCTTCGCGTTGGCCGCGACGATGGTCTCGGTGTTCTCCCGCAGCGCGGCCGCCATTGCCTGCAGCGCCGCGTCCTTGGTCGCCCGGGACGCGGCCGACAACGCGTACGACGCCTCGCGGGCCCGCTGGCACAGTTCGATGATCACCGTCCCATCGTAGGACGGCACGCAGCCCGCCTGCGCGGCCGTCTCAGCAGACCTCGGCGTGCTCCTCGGCAGGCTGACCTTCGTTGCGGCCGAGAGCTCCACCAGGCTCTGCCAAGTGCTCTCAGAGGTGCATGTGCTGCGGGCCCGCGACGCCGCGATCGCCGCGATCGGGGAAAGACTTCCTGGCTCAGCGGGGTAGCGGGTGGTAGCGGCGTTCGGGCCGGCCGGCGGTGCCGTAGCGGGGCCGCATCTCGGCCCGGCCGACGGTGACCAGATGTTCGAGGTAGCGGCGGGTGCTGCTGCGAGACAGGCCGGTGACCTCCGCACAATCGGTGGCGGAGAGACCGTCGGCAGTCGCCTTGCCGAGCGCCCGTAGTACCAGGTCAGTTGTCTCGGGGCTGATGCCTTTGGGGGCCGCGATCCGGCCGCTCTGGGTGCGGAAGACCCGGTCGACCTCCTCCTGGTCCACCTCGGTCAGGCGATGCAGCTCGGACCGGTGGGCGGCGTAGTCGTTCAGCCGGGCGCGGAGGGACTCGACCTCGAACGGTTTGACCAAGTACTGGAAGACGCCGCCGCGGAGCGCGGTACGCAAGGTGTCCAGGTCGCGGGCGGCGCTGATGACGATCACGTCGACCGGATAGTCGCCGGCTGACTCCCGGAACCGGCGGAGCACCTCCAGCCCGTTCATGTCCGGAAGGTAGATGTCGAGCAGCACCAGGTCCGGCCGAAGGCTCCGTACGGCGGCCAGCGCATCCGCACCGGTCCGCGCGGCACCGACCACCTCGAACCCTGACTGCCGCCCGACGACGCTCGAATGCAGCCGGGCCACCATGAAGTCGTCATCCACCACCAGCACCCGGATCACGTCGTCACCGCCGTACTGAGTACTGGGAGCGTCGCCACGAAGACCGCACCGGAGTCGTTGTGGACCGCCACGTCGCCGCCACGCTTGCGGCAGATCACCCGGACCAGGGCCAGCCCGATGCCGTAGTTCTCGCTCGCCTCGCCCGCCTTCGTGCTGAAGCCGTGCGTGAAGACGCGATGCAGCATCGCGCCGTCCACGCCGGGCCCCGAGTCGCGCACCTGGATCCGGATCGCGCCCGCCTGCTCGAGCACCTCCACCGCGACGAGCGGATCGGAGGCGCCCGTGGCCGCGTCGAGCGCGTTGTCGACCAGGTTGCCGAGCACCGTCGACACATCGGTGGCCAGCCGCTCATCCAGTCGTGGCAACCAGGTGCCCTGGTCGACGAGGAAGCTGACTCCGCGCTCGGCGGCCTGGCTGGACTTCGCGATCAGCAGGGCGGCGACGGCCGGATCGGCGACTCTGGCGGTGATCCCCGCGGTGAGCTCGGTCTGGTCGGCCGCGACCCGCTGGATGTAGCGGCGGACGTCGTCGTACTCGCCCAACTCGATCAGCCCGCTGACGATGTGCATCCGGTTGCTGAACTCGTGGGCCTGGGAGCGCAGCGTGTCGGTGGTGTTGCGGGTCAGATCGAGCTCGCGCTGCAGCTCGAGCAACTCGGTCCGGTCCCGGAAGGTGGCGACCCAGCCGATGTGCCTTCCATGGCTGCGGACCGGCATCCGGTTCAGCGTGAGTACCCGGCCGTGCAGCGGCAGGATCCGGTCGGTGGCGGCGTCGGTCCCGTCGAAGATCTCCACCAGCCGCCCGGTCTCGTCCACCTCGGCCAGGGCCCTACCCGTCGATGCCACCGGTACGCCGAGCAGGTGCGCCGCCTCGTCGTTCACCATCGTGATCCGGCGCTCCAGGTCGACCGCGAGCACGCCCTCCTTGATCCCGTGCAGCAGGGCCTCCCGCTGCTCGACCAGGCCGGTGATCTCGCGCGGCTCCAGCCCGAGCGTCTGCCGCTTCACGGTTCTTGCCAACAGCAACGACCCGAGGACGCCAAGTATGCTCGCGATGCCGAGATAGGTGAGCAGGTTGGGCCGCGCCGCCGCCAGGTTGGCCGGCAGCGACGGGTATTGCCGGCCGACCATCACCACGCCGTCGGTCTCCCGGGTCTTCTCGTTGATGATCGGCGCCATCCCCAGCGCCGCCCCGGTGACCTCGTCCTGCCCGATCCAGCCGCGGCCGAGGAACGCCTCGGTCTCCTGGGCGTACGACACCGACGTCACCGGCAGCGGATCTGTGGAAACGATGATGCGGCGGTTCTGCAGCGCGACCTTGATGTAGGTCGAACCCGACCAGATCCGGCCGGACTCCACCTGTGACTGCGCCTGGCTGATCAGGCCCGGTGTCTGGGTCGCCGCCGCCTGCCGTACGCCGGTCGTCACCGCCAGTTGCTCGGCGATGGCCTGGGCGCGCCGCCCTTCGGTCTCGCGGAACCGGGCGTTCGACTGCGCCACCGACGCCGCCGCGACGCCGATCAGCACCACCAGCACGATCAGCAACTGGACGGCGAGCATCCGCCCGGCCAGCGTCCACCGACGCCGCCCGGGTAATGCGCTCCAGCTAGCCTTCACGGGACTGATTGTGCTTGGCAGGGCCAGATCTGGCCATCATCGCGTGAGCACAATGAACAGAACTGAGTTTGCGTTCGTAATCGTGACACCTGATCCGGTACCCGCAACGCTGACGGCGACCGCAGTACCGAACACCAAGGAGACCGCCGTGAAAGCACGGACATGGTTCACCAGCATCACCGCCGTCCTGGCCGTCGCCGTCGCGGCCACCGGTTGCGGCGTGAGCGCCGACGACAATGCCTCCGGCGGAGCCAGCTCCGGCCCGATCAAGGGCCTGCGCATTCTCGTCCCCAACTCCCCCGGCAGCGGCTACGACACCACCGCCCGGGCCGCGGCGAAGGCGATGCAGGACGCGAAGCTGGCCGACACGGTCGAGGTGTTCAACACCGCCGGCGCCGGTGGCACGGTCGGCCTGCAGCGGCTCGTCAACGAGAAGGGCAAAGAAGACCTGCTGATGCAGATGGGTCTCGGCGTCGTCGGAGCCGTCTTCACCAACAAGTCCAAGGCCACCCTGCAGGACACCGTCCCGGTCGCGAAGATGATCGAGGAGGCCGAGGCGATCGTCGTACCGAAGGGTTCGCCGTACACGACGCTCGACCAGCTGGTCGCCGCCTGGAAGGCGGATCCGGGCAAGCTGCCTGTCGGCGGCGCCTCGAACGCGGGTGGGCCGGACCACCTGACCCCGATGCTGGTGGCCAAGGCGGTCGGTGTCCAGCCGAAGGACGTCAACTACGTCGCGTACGACGGTGGTGGCGAGCTGCTGACCGCGATCCTCGGCAAGAAGGTGGCCTTCGCCGCCACGGGGATCGGCGAGGTGGCCGAGCAGGCCAAGACCGGTGACGTGAAGATCCTGGCAGTCACCAGTGAGCAGCCGGTGGACGGGATCGACGCACCGACCCTGAAGAGCCTGAAGGTCGATCTGGTCTTCACCAACTGGCGCGGCATCGTCGGCCCGCCCGGGCTGTCGGACGAGAAGAAGCGGCAGTACGTCGACCTGCTCCAGAAGATGCACGACTCGCCGCAGTGGAAGAAGACCCTGGCCGACCAGGGCTGGACCGACGCCTTCCAGAAGGGCGACGAGTTCAAGACCTTCCTGACCGCGGAGAACGACCGGGTCGCCGGTGTCCTGCGGGAACTGGGTCTCGTCGTCTGATGGCCGCCGTGAAGCAGGGCCGCTCCGAACTCGGAGTGGCCCTCCTCCTCCTGCTGCTCGGCGGCTGGGCGATCATCGACGCGCTCCGGCTGCCGGAGGTCGAGACCCGCGGGCCGGTCGGGCCGACGACGGTGCCGATCGCGGTCGGCATCCTGCTCGTGGTGACCGCCGTCCTGCTGGCGATCGACATCCTGCGGGGTGGCCGCGGCGAGCAGGAGGCCGGTGAGGACGTCGAGCTCGGTCAGGGCAGCGACTGGAAGACTCTCGGCCTGCTGGTGGTCGCCTTCGTCGCCAACATCCTGCTGATCGAGCGGCTCGGCTGGCCGGTCTCCGGCGCCGTGCTGTTCTTCGGTACGACGTACGCCCTCGGCAGTCGGCACCTGATCCGCAACGCGATCATCTCGGTCGCCCTGTCGGTCAGCACCTGGTACCTGTTCAACCTCGGCCTCGGCATCGCGCTCCCGGTCGGGATCCTCAAGGGAATCCTCTGATGGACGCCTTCACCGAACTGCTGAACGGGTTCGCCACCGCCGCGCACCCCACCAACCTGCTGTACGCCTTCGTCGGCGTCCTGCTCGGTACCGCGATCGGCGTCCTGCCGGGCATCGGCCCGGCGATGACGATCGCCCTGCTCCTGCCGCTCACCTACACGCTGGAACCGACCCAGGCCTTCATCATGTTCGCCGGGATCTATTACGGCGGCATGTACGGCGGCTCCACCACCTCGATCCTGCTCAACACCCCCGGTGAGAGCGCGTCGGTGGTCACCGCGATCGAAGGCAACAAGATGGCCCGTAAGGGTCGAGCGGCCGCCGCCCTGGCCACCGCGGCGATCGGGTCGTTCATCGCAGGCACGATCGGCACCCTCTGCCTGGCCCTGCTCGCTCCCGTGATCGTCAAGCTGGCCGTGAAAATGGGTGCGCCCGACTACTTCGCCGTGATGGTGCTCGCCTTCATCGCTGTCACCACCGTGCTCGGATCGTCCAAGATCCGTGGCCTGGCCGCGCTGGCGATCGGCCTGCTGATCGGCACGATCGGCATCGACCCGACCTCCGGCCAGCAACGACTCACCCTCGGGCTGCCGGAACTTGCCGACGGCATCGATGTCGTCGTGGTCGCGGTCGGGCTGTTCGCGGTCGGCGAGGCCTTGTGGATCGCCGCCCACCTGCGCCGTACGCCGGCCGAGATCATCACCGTCGGCGCGGCCCGGATGTCGCGGGAGGACTGGCGCCGGTCCTGGAAGCCGTGGCTGCGCGGCACGGTGATCGGCTTCCCGTTCGGGGCGATCCCGGCCGGTGGCGCGGAGATCCCGACCTTCCTGTCCTACGTCATCGAGAAGAAGCTGAGCAAGCACCCGGAGGAGTTCGGCCACGGTGCTATCGAGGGCGTCGCCGGTCCCGAGGCGACGAACAACGCGTCGGCCGCGGGTGGTCTGGTTCCCCTGCTCACGTTGGGGATCCCGACCACCGCGACCGCCGCGGTGATGCTCGGCGCGTTCCAGGGCTACGGCATCCAGCCCGGGCCGCGGTTGCTGCAGACCCAGCCGGAACTGGTCTGGGGACTCGTGGCCAGCCTGTTCATCGGGAACGTGATCCTGCTGGCGCTGAACCTGCCGCTGGCGCCGATGTGGGCCAAGCTGCTGCGGATCCCCAGGCCCTACCTGTACGCCGGCATCCTGTTCTTCGCGAGCATCGGCGCGTACGCCGCCAACCTGTCCACCTTCGACCTGTGGCTGCTGTTGCTGCTGGGCGCGCTCGGCTTCGGGATGCGCCGGTTCGGGCTTCCCGTCGTACCGGCGATCATCGGCATCATTCTCGGGCCGACGGCGGAGGAGCAGTTGCGCCGCGCGCTCCAGATCAGCGATGGGCATGTCAGCGGGCTCACCAACACCTGGTTCTCGAAGATCGTGTACCTCGTGATGCTGCTGGTGGTGGTCGTACCGCCGATCGTCTCCCGGCTGCGCAAGCGCAGTACGGACCGGGAACTGACCGAGGTAGGAGGCTGAGATGGCGATCGTCGTCGGCTATGTACCGACTCCGGAAGGTGTCGCCGCGCTGGAGAGCGCGATCGGCGAGGCGCAGCGCCGCGGCCAACGGCTGGTCGTGGTGAATTCCAGCCGCGGTGAATCGCTGGTGGACAGCCGGTTCGCGACCGGGACGCAATGGCACTCGGTCGAGGACCGGCTGGCGTCCTCGGGTGTCGACCACGAACTCACCCAACTGGTCGAGAGCAAGGATGCGGCCGACCAGATCCTCGCCCTGGCGCACGACCTCAACGCCGAACTCATCGTGATCGGCCTCCGCCGCCGCAGTCCGGTCGGCAAGCTCATCCTCGGCAGCCAGGCCCAGACCATCCTGCTGGAAGCCGAATGCCCTGTCCTGGCAGTGAAGTCCACCTAGAGCGGCTTGCTTGCGTCCGAACAACCGTGGGGCAGAACCCTCACCGCTTCGGACGTCCCCAGCCGTGTTTGCTGACGTCCGAAGAAGTGGAGTTGACGTCCCTCCGCTTCTTCGGACGTTAGCCGGGGGTCACCTTGCGTCCGAGGAGCTGTGGGGCAGGACCCTCTGCGCTTCGGACGTAAGCGGGGGTGTGGCGTTAGAGCAGGACGAGGTCGTCGCGGTGGACCACCTCGCGCTCGTACGCCGCGCCGAGCTCGCGGGCCAGGTCGCGGGTGGAGCGGCCGAGCAGGTCCGGGAGTTCGGCTGCGTCGTAGTTGACCAGGGCCGCGCGCGATCACCACGCCGGCGGGCGAGACGAGGTCGACCGGATCGCCTGCGGAGAAGTTGCCTTCGACCGAACTGATGCCGGCCGGAAGCAACGAAGTACGGCGTTCTGTCACCGCGCGGACCGCGCCCTCGTCGAGCTGGAGCCGGCCCTGACCCGATGTGGCATGGGCGAGCCACAGCAGCCGGGTCTTGCGACGCCGGCCGGTCGGATGGAAAAGCGTGCCGACAGCGTCGCCCCGAAGCGCCTCACCGACGCGGGCCGCGGAGGTGAGCACCACCGGAATCCCTGCCTCGGTAGCGATCGCGGCCGCTTCGACCTTGGTCTGCATACCGCCCGTACCGACGCCCGACGACCCCGTGCGGCCGATCTTCAGCTTCGCGAGGTCAGCCGATCCGCGGACTTCGCTGATCATCGTCGTGCCGGGCTTGCGCGGATCCCCGTCGTACAGGCCGTCGACATCCGACAGCAGTACCAGCAGATCGGTGTGCACGAGATGGCTGGTCAACGCGGCCAAGCGGTCGTTGTCGCCAAAGCGGATCTCGGTGGTCGCGACGGTGTCGTTCTCATTCACGATCGGGACGACGCCGAGCTCCAGCAGGCGCGCGAAAGTCCGGTAGGCGTTGCGATAGTGGCTCCGCCGGGTGACGTCGTCGATGGTCAGCAAGACCTGACCGACCTGCAGTCCGTGCGCCGCGAACGCGTCGCTGTAGCGAGCCATCAGCAGCCCCTGGCCGACCGAGGCCGCCGCCTGCTGGGTGGCGAGGTCCTTCGGACGCGAGCGCAATCCCATCGGGGCAAGGCCTGCCGCTATCGCACCGGACGAAACCAGCACGACCTCGGTGCCCTCGACCCGGCGGGCGGCGAGCGCGTCCACCAGCAGGCGCAGGCGCTCCAGGTCGATCCGTCCTCGCTGGGTCAGCGATGACGAACCGACCTTCACCACGATCCGCGAAGCCTTGACGACCTCCGCGCGCTCGGTCATCGCATTCACACGTCCTGAGACGAAGCGTCCCGCTCGGCGGCCAGTTCGGCCTCGATGTCGATGTCCTCGCCCGCGATGTAGCGCTGCTCGGCCTCGAGCTCCAGCCGTGCCTCCAGCTCGCGGGCTTCCCTGCGGGCGAGCTTCTCGGCAGCCTTCTGCGCCGCCTTGGCCTCGGCCGGCGTGAGGTCGACCTCGTCCTCGACCCAACCCTGGCCGTACTCCGAGTAGTCGACCGCGCGCTCCCCTTCGCGGAACGCGTGGTACTCCCCGTCCTTCTCGCGGCGGCGCACGATGGACGGACGCGGCTGGTCGAGCCGGTGGTCCTCACCACGCCGGGCCAGGTTCTCCGCACCGGCCTGGACCTCGGGCTGGAAGTCGAAGACGACCGCGTTCGGGCCGTCGCCGATCATCACCCCGTCGCCCTCCATCGCGCCGCGCTCCAGCAACTCCTTCTCGACGCCGAGCCGGTTCAGCCGGTCGGCCAGGTACCCGGTCGCCTCGGCGTTGCCGAAGTCGGTCTGCCGGACCCAGCGCTCCGGCTTCTCGCCCTGGATCAGCCAGGTGCCTTCGGGGGTCTTCTTCAGCTTGAACTCGGAGCCACCGGTCGCGTGCGGACGGATGATGATCCGGGTGGTCTCCGGCTTCTCGGTCTCCGCCCGCCGCTTGGCGACGATGTCGGCCATCGCGAACTTGAGCGCGTCGAGGCCTTCGTGGCTGGCGGTCGAGATCGAGAACACCTGCAGGCCGCGCTGCTCGAGCTCGGCCGTCACCATCTCGGCCATCTCCTTGGCGTCCGGCACGTCCACCTTGTTCAGGGCGACCAGCCGCGGCCGGTCCTCCAGCCCGCCGTGCGCCGCGAGCTCGGCCTCGATCACGTCGAGGTCGCTCAGCGGGTCCCGGCCGGGCTCGTACGTCGCGCAGTCGATCACGTGCACCAGCGCGGCGCAGCGCTCCACATGCCGCAGGAAGTCGTGTCCGAGCCCGCGTCCCTGGCTCGCACCCTCGATCAGGCCCGGTACGTCGGCGACGGTGAAGGTGTTGTCACCGGCAACGACGACCCCCAGGTTCGGGATCAGGGTGGTGAACGGGTAGTCGGCGATCTTCGGCCGGGCCCGGCTGATCGAGGCGACCAGCGACGACTTGCCCGCGCTCGGGAAGCCGACCAGACCGATGTCGGCGACGACCTTGAGCTCGAGGACGATCGTGCGTTCCTCGCCGTTCTCACCGAGCAGCGCGAAACCGGGGGCCTTGCGGGTGGAGCTGGCCAGCGCCGCGTTGCCGAGGCCGCCCTTACCGCCGGCGGCTGCCACGTACTCCGAGCCGGCGCCGATCAGGTCGGCCAGCAGCTCGCCTTCCGGCGTACTGACGACCGTGCCGTCCGGGACGGGAAGGACGACGTCGCCGCCCTTGCTGCCGATCTGGTGGTCACCCTTGCCCTGGACACCGTTCGTCGCGGAGCGGTGCGCGGACCGGTGGTAGTCGACCAGCGTGGTCAGGTCGGGGTCGACGCGCAGGATGATGCTGCCGCCGTCACCGCCGTTGCCGCCGTCGGGACCGCCGAGCGGCCGGAACTTCTCCCGGTGCACCGAGGCGCAGCCGTTTCCGCCGTTGCCACCGGTGACGTGCACCGTGACACGGTCGACAAAGCTGGGGATCGCCATCGGTATCTACTTCCTGCTGACTCGATTGTTGCTCTGACTGCCGTACTGCGGTGCGCGGTCCCTCGTACCGCGGGTGCGCACTTCCTCTGTACATAGCCGAAGGGCGGGTCGCGCTATTCCGCGACCCGCCCTTCGAAAAGGCCTTTGTGACTCGTCCGGGTGGCGGTACTACTCCGCCGGGGCCGGGACGATGTTGACGACGCGACGTCCACGACGGACACCGAACTCCACGTGGCCCTCGGCCAGCGCGAACAGGGTGTCGTCGCCGCCACGGCCGACCAGGTTGCCCGGGTGGAAGTGGGTGCCACGCTGGCGGACGATGATCTCGCCGGCGTTGACCAGCTGGCCACCGAAGCGCTTCACGCCGAGGCGCTGTGCGTTGGAGTCGCGACCGTTACGGGTCGACGCTGCTCCCTTTTTGTGTGCCATGTCTGAATCAGCTCACTTCTTCTTGGCGTCGATCGCGGTGACCTTGACCTGGGTGTAGTGCTGGCGGTGCCCCTGGCGCTTGCGGTAACCGGTCTTGTTCTTGTATTTGAGGATGTGGATCTTCGGGCCCTTGGTACGGCCGAGGACCTCGGCCGACACGGCCACCTTGGACAAAGCGGCTGCATCGGTCGTCACGGTGTCGCCATCGACGACGAGGACCGCGGACAGCGACACTGTGTCGCCGACCTGATCCGTCAAGCTGTCGATCTCGATGACATCGCCGACGGCGACCTTCTGCTGGGTGCCGCCACTGCGCACGATCGCGTACACCGTGGGTCTCACTCTCTATTGTTCGGAAGTCTTACCGGGCCTGCACAGACCTACAGCTGTGGGCCCACACAAATGAGGCACGCGAGACGCGCGCCGAAGCTTGAGTTTACGGCGCGCGTCGCGGGTGGGTCAAACCGGGGTGGACGCCAGCTCCTGGGCACTGACCGGCTGGTCGGTCCCGCTGTTGCCCGCGTCACCTTCGTTACTGCTCGCAGCACCCCGGCCACGGCTGCTACGCCGCCTCCTGGTGCTGCCGTTCCGGCCGGAGCCGGTCTGCTCTGCCTTCTCCTGCTCAGCGCCGTCCTGGCCCTGCTCAGCAGCGCTGTTGCCCTGCTCGGCGGCAACCTGCTCGCCGCCACGCCCGCTGCTGTCGCCGCGAGCCGGCTCCTGCGAGCTCTGCGCGCCGTCCTGCTCCGCTACGGCGGTGCCGGCCTGGCCGGAACCGCCGCGGCGACGCCTGCTGCGCTGGCTACCCGGCGCCCGCTCCTCGCTCTGGGCGGCCTCGCCACCGTCCCTGCGCTCAGCAGAATCCGCACCCGACGACGACTGCTGGTCGCCACTGGCCTGCTGGTCGTTGCCTTGGTGCTCGGCTCCGGTGACCTTCTCGTCGGTGCCGTGCTGATCGGTGCCGTTGGCCTTCTCGCCACTGGCGAGGGTGGCTGCGGCGATCTGAGCGACGCGCTGAGCGGCGTCACCGTTCGACGGGGTCTCGGTCGACTCGGTGTGCTCGTCGGAACCCTCACCGCGACCGCGCCCACGACCGCGGTTCCGGCTGCGCGAGCTCTTCTTCGCACCGTCGCCGTCGCCGTCGCCGCTCTTCTGCTCGCCGTCGTGACCGTTCTGGCCACCGTTGCTCTGCTGACCGCCCTGGTTCTGGCCTTGGTTCTGGCTGCCCTGGCTCTGGCTGCCCTGGCTCTGGCCGCCCTGGTTCTGGCCGCCCTGGTTCTGCTGACCGCCGCGGCTGCGGCCGTCGTCGGCGCGACGGCGCGATTCCTTCGGCTCGTCGTGCAGGACCAGCCCGCGGCCACCACAGTGGTCGCAGTTCTCGCTGAACGCCTCGAGCAGGCCGGTACCGATCCGCTTGCGGGTCATCTGGACCAGGCCCAGCGAGGTGACCTCGGCGACCTGGTGCTTGGTCCGGTCCCGGCCCAGGCACTCCACTAGCCGGCGCAGTACGAGGTCGCGGTTGAGCTCCAGCACCATGTCGATGAAGTCGATCACGATGATGCCGCCGATGTCGCGCAGCCGGAGCTGGCGAACGATCTCCTCGGCCGCTTCCAGGTTGTTCTTGGTGACCGTCTCCTCGAGGTTGCCCCCGGAGCCGGTGAACTTGCCGGTGTTGACGTCGACGACGGTCATCGCCTCGGTCCGGTCGATGACCAGCGAACCACCCGACGGCAACCAGACCTTGCGGTCGAGCGCCTTCTTGATCTGCTCGTCGATCCGGTAGTTCGAGAAGACGTCGCTCTGCTCATTAGGCGACGGGCTCCACTTTTGGACCCGGTCGGCCAGGTGCGGGGCCACGGACGAGACGTACTCGCTGACCTGGTCGAAGGCGTCGTCGCCGGAGATGACCAGCTTGGTGAAGTCCTCGGTGAACAGGTCGCGGACCACCCGGATCAGCAGATCCGGCTCGCCGTGCAGCAGCGCGGGCGCCTGGCCGGACTTCGACTTCTTGTCGATGTCCTCCCAGAACGCCTGCAGGCGGGTGACGTCGGCGGTGAGCTCCTCCTCGGTGGCGCCCTCGGCCGCGGTCCGGACGATCACGCCCGCCTCGTCCGGAACGATGTCCTTGAGGATGCCCTTCAGGCGGTTCCGCTCGGTGTCGGGGAGCTTGCGGCTGATGCCGCCGTTGCCGCCGCGCGGCACGTACACGACGTACCGGCCGGGCAGGCTGATCTGGTTGGTCAGCCGGGCGCCCTTGTGGCCGATCGGGTCCTTGGTCACCTGGACCAGGACCGCCTGGCCGGACTTGAGCACCGACTCGATCTTGCGCGGGCCGTTGCCGGCGCCGAGCGTGGACCAGTCGACCTCACCGGCGTACAGGACCGCGTTGCGGCCCTTGCCGATGTCGATGAACGCGGCCTCCATGCTCGGCAGCACGTTCTGGACGCGGCCGAGGTACACGTTGCCGATCAGCGAACTCTGCTCGGCGGTGGTGACGTAGTGCTCCACGAGCACGTTGTCCTCGGAGACCGCGATCTGGGTCAGGTCGTCGCGGGCCCGGATCACCATCGTCCGCTCGACCGACTCGCGCCGGGCCAGGAACTCGGCCTCGGTCACGATCGGCGCCCGGCGGCGACCGGCGGCGCGACCCTCGCGGCGGCGCTGCTTCTTCGCCTCCAGCCGGGTCGAGCCCTCGACCGCGGTGATCTCGTTCGAGATGGTCTTGCTGCGCGGCTCACGGACCCGTACGACGGTCTCGTCCGGGTCGTCGGCGGCGCTGCCGCTGTCCTCGCCCTTGCGGCGGCGACGACGGCGACGGCGGCGCGAGGAGCTCCCGGCTTCCGAGTCGTCCTCGGAGTCGTCCTGCTCGTCGGTGTCGGACTGGTTCTCCGCGTCGTCCTCGGACTCGTCGTCGTTCTCGTCGGCGCTGTCCTCGGAGCCGTCCCCTGGCTTGCGGCGACGACGGCCACCGCGGCGGCGACGGCGGCGACGGGTGCCCTCGGCACCGTCCTCACCATCGACGTCATCGGCATCGGACTCGGCGTCGTCGGCGGCGTCTTCCGGCTCGATCTGGCGGGCCGCTTCGAACACCGGCTCGGCGCGGTCGGTGGCGACCTCTTCGGCGTCCCGGCTGCGACGGCTCCGGCGACGGCGGCTGCCGGTCGGCTGCTCGTCCTCGGCCGGCTCGGCCGCTACCTCGTCGGCGTCAGCCTCGACCGGCACGACCTTGGCGTTACGGGTCCGAGTGGAAACGCGCTTCGTGGAGGGGGCCTTGACGGAACCGTCCTCGACAGGGGTGGCCTCGACCGGGCTGGTCGCGGCCGCCTGGGCCGGTACGTCGGTAGGCGCTTGGAACAGCACGGCAGCAGCGGCAGGCGCGCGCCGGCGACGGCGGGTGGTCTCGGCGGGAGCCATTGCGGCCTCGGCAGCGGCGGCCTCGAGCGCGGCGGCTGCTTCGGCGAGGGCTTCCTCGTCCTCTTCGGCGTCGGCGACCGGGCCGTCGGTGACGGCGGCCTCCTCAGCGAGCAGATCCGCCTGGCGCGCGGCGGCGCTCTTGCGGGGGGTGCGCTTGCGGGTGGTCTTCTTCGCCGGCGCCTGGGTCTCCGCCTCAGCCGCCGGGACCTGTACGGCTGCCTCGGGCGCTGACTCATCGGTCAGTTCCGGGAACGCGTCCTGGCTCGTGGCGGCCTTCTTCGCCGGGCGCTTGGCCGCGGCCTTCTTCACGGTCCGCTTTGCGACGGCCTTCTTGGCCGGCTGACGCTTGGCCGGAGCGGGCGCCGGATCGGCGGCCGCGGCGTCGGACTGGGTGCTGACCGCGGTCTCGACCGGCTGGTCGGCAGCGTCGGGCACGGGAGCTTCGGCGGCCTTGGCGGCGGTCTTCTTGACCGGGCGCTTGCGGACCGTCTTCTTGGCAGCCGCCCTCTTGGCGGGCTGCTCGGGGGCGGAGGCAGCCGTATCGGCGGCCTGGGTGTCGTTCGGCTCGTTCTCGAGCATGTGGTGCGGGTCTCCTCTGGCCCTCCGGCGCACCCTGCGACCCTGTCACGGTCCGGCGCTGCCAGCTGGCGGTCTCGGTCTCGCCGCTGCCGGCAAATTGCTGCCGGTACGGCGGAAGCCTTCTGGGTCCGCTCCCCCGCGCTCGTCAGGGCACAGATGGAGCGGCGGCGTCGCCCTCCGCTGAATGCGTCTGGTGGTCGACCGCCTGGCCGGTCGCGGTCGCCTGGGTGGCGTCGCGGTCACGAGCGAGCGGATCGTCCACAGTGCCGGTTGCCGCGATAAGCGGGCCCTGGGCGAGCCTGGTCAGAAGAGCCGGGCCCGTCACCGGAAGCGTCGCTACTTCGAGCACGCCGGCGAGAACGTCGTCGGGTCTCACGGCCGGGGTTCCGTGCCGTAACACCACTTGCAGTATCGCACACGTCTCAACCGACCCCCGTTCACTACCGACCGCGAGTCGGAGAACGGCGTCCCGACAGTCGAACGAGCGAAGTCCTCGTTTGGTCATGCGCTCGACCAGAATTTCCTCCCGGGCGAGGAATGCCTCCACTGCCCGCTCGGCGTCGGCCGGATCCACGCCTGGCAACGCGATCAACCACTCGCTCGCCTCCAGCTGCTCGGCCAGCGATCCGGCGCCCGCGACCACCACCTCGACGACGTCGAGCCCGGTTGGCAGCGCCTCGTCCAGATCGGCCCGGACCTGCTCGGGATCCCGCTCCTGTGTGAGCGAGATCTCCAAGTACTCCGCCTCCGAGGCGGCCCCGGTCGGCGCCGCACCGGCGTACGAGATCTTCGGGTGCGGGCTGAAGCCGTGCGAGAACGCCACTGGGAGGTCCGCCCGCCGGACGGCACGCTCGAACGCGCGCTGGAAGTCGCGGTGCGAGGTGAATCGCAGCCGCCCGCGCTTGGCGAAGCGGACCCGCAGCTTCTGTACGGCGGGGAGCTGCTGGGACGGCGGAGCCTGAACTGGTGCCACGCCCCTATTCTGGCAGCCGCCGGACCGTCCATTCACACCCCCGCTCCGCGGGGAGCAAATGAGTGGCTGCGGTCCGGGGTAGTGGAACCTAGACATCCGACGGTCCTCGAAAGGAATCACCGATGCGCGCGCTGCTCTTCGACGAACCGGCTGCCGACACGGCCACGACCCGGGTCGCGGAGGTGCCCGTCCCCGAGCCCGGGCCGAACGAGGTCTCGATCGACGTCCGCGCGGCCGGGGTGAACTTCATCGATGTGATGGCCCGGCGAGGCGACCCGGGCTATGCGACCGGGTGGCCGTTCGTTCCGGGGCTGGAGGTCGCGGGCACGGTTCGCGCGCTCGGGGCGGGCGTGAGCGGCCCAGCCGTCGGTACGCCGGTCGCCGCGTTCACCGGATCCGGCGGCCTCGCCGAAGTCGCTGTCGTACGGGCTCAGTTGGTCGTTGCGATTCCGGAGGGGCTGTCGTTCGAGCAAGCAGCGGCTGCTCCCGGCACTTTGACCACAGCAGCCTTGTTGCTGGGCCCGGCCGGGCGGCTGCGTAAGGGCGACAGCGTGCTCGTCCACTCGGCTGCCGGCGGTGTCGGGCAGGCGCTGGCGTCGCTGGCTCGGCTGAATGGCGCCGGCCTGCTGCTGGGGACCGTGGGGAGCGCGAGTCGCGCTGGTTCGGCTGAGAAGGCGGGGTACGACGCTGCGCTGGTTCGTGGTGAGGGTTTGGTGGAAGCCGTGCGCGAGCGGACGGGCGGGCGGGGCGTGGATCTGATTCTTGATCCACAGGGGACGGAATGGATCGATACCGACCTCGAGCTGGTCGCCGCGGGCGGGCGGATCGTGCTGTTCGGCAATGCCGGCGGTACTCCGATGACGCTGCCGGCGGCCGGTCGCTTGTTCGGCGGCAATGTGTCGATCGGCGGCTTCAGCATCCGCGGGTACGCCGCGAACGCGCCGGAGTTGGTCGGCGAGGCGCTTGCGGAGGTGCTTGGCAAAGCGAATGCGGGTGAGCTGTCGATCGAGCTGACGCCTGTCGATGGTCTCGAGCGCGCGGCCGAAGCCCAGCAGGCTCTGGCCGAAGGGCGCGGCAAGGGCAAGTACGTCGTCCGCGTGTGAAGGATCTGGCCGTCTGACGGATCTGGCCTAGATGGTGGACCTGCCTGTCAGGACAGTGCGTAGTTGATCGGCGGCCCGACCTGGGCCGTTGATCGAGGCACCTACCAGGCACGTGACGCCAGAACCCAATGACAGTGGGCCGTTCAGCGTTCCGGTGATGATTTCGGTGCAGGTCGGTGCTGGACGCAACAGCGTGACGGCGAAGCGTTCCGGCGTACTGATGTTGCCGGAGGTATCAGTCGCGCGGCACTCGACCTGGAGCCTTAGTAGTTGTGCCGACCGTCGCCGTCGACCCGGAACTCTGGCACGACGTACCCGGCCTTCCAGGTGCGGGTGTCCGGCGAAGCGGCTGCCGAGCTGCCCGCGGTACGGGATCCGGCACGCGATTCGGAAGCGTGGGGTTGTGGCGGCGCTGCGCGGGGAACTGGAGGTGCGCTCCGCGCCCGCACCGCTGGACTGACGCTCTCCGGCGGCCGATACGGCATCATGAGGGCTCGGGGAACGTGAGGGAGAGGACATCGATGACGGAACCGGCGCAGTCGCCGCGGCCCGAACCGGACCGCACCACCGGAGTCGACGACCCGGGCGAAGGCGACGGCAAGGGCATCTACTGGATGCTGAAGAACGTCGTCGTCGGCCCGCCGGTCCGCCGGCTGTTCCGGCCGAAGGTGGAAGGCGCCGAGCACATCCCGGAGCTGGGTCCGGCGATCATCGCCAGCAACCATCTGTCGTACGCCGACTGGATCTTCATGCCACTGGTAGTGCGCCGCCGGATCACCTTCGTGGCCAAGTCCGACTACTTCACCGGCGCCGGCATCAAGGGCACCTTCCAGCGCGGCTTCTTCAAGGGCACCGGCCAGGTCCCGATCGACCGCTCCGGCGGCTCGGCGTCCGAGGGCGCGATCCGGGCCGGGATGAAGGTGCTGGAGCGCGGCGACCTGTTCGGCATCTACCCCGAGGGCACCCGGTCGCACGACGGCAAGCTCTACAAGGGCCGGACCGGCGTGGCCCGGCTGGCGCTGGAGACGAAGGTCCCGGTGATCCCGTGCGGTGTGATCGGGACCGACGTGGTCGCGCCGCCCGGCAAGATCGTCGCCTCGCTCGCCTCCCCCACGATCAAGTTCGGCGAACCGCTGGACTTCTCGCGGTACGACGGGATGGAGGGCGATCGCCTCATCCTGCGCGCCGTCACCGACGAGATCATGTACAAGATCATGGAGCTGTCCGGCCAGGAGTACGTCGACATGTACGCCACCAAGGCCAAGTCGCTGGAGGGCCGGGCGACCACCGGCGCACCCAAGAAGGTCCGCAAGTCGGACACCTGATTCAAGGGGTGAGACAGGGTGGCACTAGGCTGGGAAACCGTGGACGGACCGATCGCGTACCAGGGTGAGCCAGGAGCCAATTCGGCGATGGCGTGCACCGAGATGTTTCCCGACCGTGAACAGCTACCCTGTACGACGTTCGAGGACGCCCTCGAGGCGGTCAGTACCGGCCGGGCCGGGCTGGCGATGATCCCGGTCGACAACTCGATCGCGGGCCGGGTCGCGGACATCCACCACCTGCTGCCGGACTCCGGGCTGCACCTCATCGGCGAGTTCTTCCTGCCGATCCACTTCCAGCTGATGGTCACGCCGGGCACCTCGATCGAGTCGATCACGACCGTCCGCAGCCACGTGCACGCGCTCGGGCAGTGCCGCAAGATCATCCGCGAACACGGCTGGTCGACGGTGGTCGCCGACGACACCGCCGGCGCCGCCCGCGAGGTCTCCGAGTTGAAGGACCCGACCGTCGCCGCGCTCTCGCCGATCGCCGCGGCCGGGCTCTACGGGCTGGACATCCTCGCCCGGGACGTCGAGGACGAGCACCACAACACGACCCGGTTCCTGGTGCTGTCCCGCGAGCCGCACCTCCCGCCGGTGGGTTCGGGACCGACCATCACGAGCTTCGTCTACCGGGTCCGCAACGTGCCGGCCGCGCTCTACAAGGCGATGGGCGGCTTCGCGACCAACGGCGTCAACATGACCAAGCTGGAGAGCTACCAGCTCGGCGGCTCGTTCTTCGCGACCCAGTTCTACGCCGACGTCGAAGGACACCCCGAGGACCCGAACCTCGCGCTCGCCCTGGAGGAGCTCGCCTTCTTCTCGGTCGAGGTCCGCCTCCTCGGCGTCTACCCGGCCCACCCCTTCCGCGAGCAGATCGCCGAACCGGCCGCCAACCGCGCCCTCCGTCCCCACCACTGAGCCCGCCAGGTCGCTTGCGTCCGAACAACCGAGGGTCCTGCCCCCCACTCCTTCGGACGCAACCACCGCCGATCGCCTACGTCCGAACAACCGAGGGTCCTGCCCCTCACCTCTTCGGACGTAACGGGTGGGTTTGGGTGAAAGAGGGGTGGGAATGCGTAGGGTCGGCGGATGGAGATTGTGCGGGTCGGTGGGCGGGAGCTGTTCCGGGTTGCGTACGGGGTGATCCAAGCGGCGCAGGAGTTCCCGACGGCGATCCCGCTCGACGAGGCGTGGACGCTGCTGGAGTCGCCGCCGCCGGAGTACAGGTTCAGTTGTCTGGCCGCCGTCGAAGGTAGCGAGGTCGTCGGGGCCGCGTGGCTGACGTGGTCGCTGGCGGAGAACCGGCAACTGCTGGTGGCTGAGCTCGGGGTCGAGGCGAGCCGTCGGCGGCAGGGCGTCGGGTCCGCGCTGTTGGACGCGACGAAGGCTGCGGCTGTCGCGGACGGGCGGAACGCCTTGCTCGGCGCGACGATCAGCCCGTACGGCGAGGGACCGGGTTCCGGCGCAGCGTTTGCCGAATCCCGCGGGTTCGTCCAGCAGCACGCCACTCTGCACCAAGTGATCGACTACCCCGTCGCCGGACTCGACGCGAAGGCCGCCGAAATCGCTCCGCACCACCAGCCCTACACGCTCGCGACCTGGCCGGACGGCTGCCCGGACGAGCACGTCGACCAGTACTGCGAATTGCTCAGCCTCATCGACGACGAAGTCCCGCTCGACGACCTGGAGCTCGAGGCGAAGCGCTGGACCCCCGAACGCCTCCGGTCGGTCGAAGCGCGCCGGCGTACGCAAGGCCACCTCACCAGTACGACGGTCGCCATCGCGCCGGACGGCTCACTCGCCGGCTACACCGAACTGACCGGCAAACCCCAGCACCCCGAGCGGCTCGACCAGCACGACACCTTGGTCCGCCCCGAACACCGCGGCCACCGCCTCGGCCTCGCCCTCAAGATCGCCAACCTGCAGGCCCTCCAGTCCCGGACCGCGAATCCGGCCACGATCCACACCTCGAACGCCGAGACGAACGCCCCGATGATCGCCGTCAACGACCACCTCGGCTTCCGCCCGCTCGAACACCAACACATCTGGGTCCTGCAACTCACTGTGCCTGACCTCCTGACCTAGGCGTTCAACCGGCGCAGACTTGTGGCTGGGGCAGTCGGATCGCAGCTTTGGGGGGATCGCCATGCGCAGCGTGTATCAATCTCGGCTGCCACCGCAGTTGCTGGCGCCGGACCTGTTCGCGATGTTGTCGGCCGATGGCCAGATCTATGGGGTGTGTGAGGCCTGCGGCTGGGAACATCGCGTGCAACTCGTCGGCAACTACACGGCGGCGAAGGTGGGCGAGACCATCCGCCGGCCGTGTCTGAGCTGCGGCGACACCCGAGGGCTCGGCATTGCTCCGCATCGGCTGCGAGTCCATGGCGAATGTCTGGACTGCGGGTCGTGGTCCTGGCTGGAAGTCGAGCACGACCTTGTCCGGGTCCCCTGCCCGGTGTGCTCCTCAGTTCGCCTGGTGGCCCGTGAGGAGACGGTCGAGCCGCCATTTCCCGTCGAGTTCGGCGAGGTCGAGACGCCGCTCTACATGCTGAGAGACGACGGACCCTATGTCTGGGGCCGGTCGGGCAGCACCGACGCGCAGCGGCTGGTGGCAGAGAGCCACGCTGCCGGCCTCCTTCCCGAGGCGCATCGCTACATCTACTTGCTGATCCAGCTCGCCGTGCGTTTGCAGACCGGCGATCACTACGACGACGAGGGTCTGTACCTGATCACGCAGGTTGCCGCGAACTTCTGCCAGGGGCACCTGCGCGCAGTCGGCGAACTGGAGATCGGACTGCTGGCTCTCAACCTGTTCGAGCAGCTGATCGCTCTCGCGCCCGACGAGCCGAACCGGGCCATCGCGCAGCACAGCTATGCGATGGGTCTCTACAGCCTGCTCGCCCGTTGGCCGGAGGACTATCTGGAGCAGTTGACCGGTCGGACGGGACTCCGCCAGGCGACGATCGAGCTTGCTCTGGAGGCGGAACAGACCCTTGCCGGGTACCTCGCCGAAGCACCGGAGCAGGTCGGTGCGCAACTGGCTCGCGTCCGCTTCGTGATCGGCGACCTGTTGCGAGTGGGCACCAGCGACGACGACCAACGCCGTTCCGCGCTGACCTACTTCGACGCGGCGCTGACGGATCCGTGGGTCGAGCAGAACCTCGGCCGCGGCGTCCGCGAGTCCCGGGCCCACACAGTCATGCAGCTTGCCCACCCTAGCGACGAGTTGCTCCAGCAGGCGATAGCAGACTTGCAGACCATTCTCGGGACCGGTAGCGGTGACTCCGAGCGCTGGCGATCGGCCTATTACCTGGGTCAGCTGATGGTCCGGTACGCCGATGACAGGATCGGCACGATGCATCAACTGGAGCAGGCGGCAGCGCTGGCCAAGCAGCAGTTCTCGGCCATCGCCGACGAGCGTCAACTCCTCTACCAGGCCGAACAGTTCGTCCACGTCTTCGAGTTGCTGGCCACCTGTTACGCCGATGTCTCCTGGAACGACGAGGCCTTGTCGGCTGTCGAGATCACCCGCGGCTCGGCGATCCGGCTGTACTCCCGGCTTGCCGACGACCGGGAGGGGTGGATCTCCGGAGAGCTGGATTCCAGCTTCGAGCAGGACCCGATCGGGCCGCCGGTGAAGGCCCTGCTGCGGGCACATGCCGACGTACCGACCGCGTTCCTGTCGGTCTTCATCTCCGACTACGGCTGCACCGACCCGGTGGCCACCGCCCTGCTCTGCTACCTGTCCGGGCCGGACGAGTGGCAGAACAAGCGGCACCTGTGGCTCGTGCCGGACGCGGAACTGGCCAACCTGTCAGCGCAGCGGTACTTCGATCCAGGGCCGTTCCGCGAGCGGCTGCTGAGAACGGCCTCGACGTCGGGTTCCCGGGCTCTCCTCGAGCCGCTTGCCGAACTACTCGAGGAGGCAGGCGTCGAACGGGTGATCGTGAGCCTGCCCGGAGTCCTGACCAGATTGCCACTCGAGGCCTTCGGCGTAATTGCCGACGAACAGCTCGCGACCGACCGGCTCAGGTTCACCTACCTGCCGTCGGTACGGTTCGGCGCCGATCTCGTCGGCGGCGTCGGAGCGGCCGAGCGGGATCTGCGCGCGGCCGGCGTCCTCGCCCTTGGGTACGACGGCGACGACATTCCCGCCCAGAGCGAAGAGCTGGCGAGCCTGCGGGAGATCTGGGGCGACCAGCTGACCGTCATCGAAGGCTCCGACTGCACGAAAGAGTCCGTACTGCGGGCGCTGGCCGAGCCGTTCGACATCATCCACGCGGTCTGTCACGGGTCGTTCGACGAGGCGAGTCCGCTGGATTCCGCCCTCCACTTCACCGCGGATCGCTACAACGCCGCGCGCTCGGTCTCTGCGCGGGATCTGTTGATGACTACGCACTTCAGCACCGGGCCGTTGGTCGTCCTGTCCGCCTGTTCATCCGTGGTGACCGCTGACAGCCGGACGAACTCCTTCCACGGATTGGCAGGCAGTCTGTTCCGGTGCGGTGCTCGTGCGATCGTCGGCAGCCGGTGGCCGGTCGACGACCGGGCCGCGGCCGCGCTGATGGCGCGATTCCACCGCAAGCTGCGGACGACGACGCAAAGTCCTGACCTCAGCCTTCGAACGGCCTGTGCGGAGCTTCGCGAGGACGGACATCGGGCCGAGGACTGGGCTGCCTTCGGCTACTACGGCGTGATCTGATGGCAGCGACAACCGACCGGGAAGGCGGACCGACGATGGCCGACGACGTGATGCTGGAGATCGAGATCGACAGCACGGACGAAGCGACCGTCCGGGCGATCGAGGAGGCGCTGGCCGAGGTCGGGCCGCAGCGCTGGGGCCAGACCCGCGAAGTGGTCACCATCCTCACCATCGCGGCCGGCGCGGTAGCCCTGGTCAATGCGCTGCTCGACCTGAAGAAGCGGCTCGAGAAGCCGGCCACGCCGCCCCCCACGATCGTCATCAAGAACGTGAACCGGCTCGAACTGAACATCTCCGATGCCACCTCGGAGACCCTGCGGGAGCTGATCGAAAGCTCGTCGGACTGACAAATTGCCGCGCGATGCCGACGTGAGCTGCATAGGGTCGCGGGATGGATCTTGTGGTGGTGGACGGGCGTGATGCCGAGGTGTTCGGGCGGTTCTTCGAGCTGCGGGACCGGGTTCGCGTCGCGGAGCAGGAGTTTCCGGCCGGTCTGGGGCTGGCGGAGGCTCGGGTATTGTTCGCGGACGAGCACCGCGACGTACGGGTCGACGGGCTGGCCGGCGACTGCTCACCACGTCAGTGGTCGGCGACGCGGCGACAGGAGAAAGTGCCGGTACTGCGTTCGCCGCGGCTCGTGGGTTCGCGCGCAAGCACGAGGAGCTTCATCAGGTCATCGAGTTGCCATTGGCGGCCGATCGGATCGCCGCATTGGAGCGGCCGGTCGACGGCTACGAGTTCATGCGGTGGCGGGAGCACACGCCGGACGAGTGGATCGAGCAGTTCGCGGTGGCCCTGACCGGCGCGACCCAGGACACTCCGCGCGGCGAACGCGACCAAGAGGTGAGCCGGTGGACGCCCGACCGGATCGTCGAGGTCGAGGCTCGGCGCATCAAGCAGGGACGGTTCTGCCACGCGACTGTGGCCGTGAACGCGAACGGCCGGCTGGCGGCGTACACGCAGATGGGTGGAGCGACCGCGAATCCCGAGCGGCTCTATCAGTGGGACACGTTCGTCTTTCCGGAGCATCGCGGGAAGGGGCTCGGGATGGCGGTGAAGATTCCCAACCTGCGTTCGCTGCAGGCCGATCTGAGCCGGACCGCCGTACTGCACACCTGGAACGCGCCCGAGAACGCTCCGATGATCCGGGTGAACGACCAGCTCGGCTTCCGGCCGGCCGATCGGCGCAGCGCCTGGGAACGGCACTAGCGTCCGAAACAGCGAGGGGCAGGACCCTCACCTCTTCGGACGCAAGCGGTCAGAGAAAGCTCCAGGTCGGGTAGGCGAGGGCCAGTGCGGCATGGTGGCCGCCCCAGCCGGTGGCGTCCCGGCGTACAGGGTCGAGAGTGTCCGGGTAGCCGCCGACGATCCGGTAGCCCCAGCCGAACGCGGCGACCGGTTCGAGGGCACGGGTGTGCATGACGTCCGGCGCGATCACCAGGAAGGTGTCGGCCCGCCACTCGCCGTCCGGGTGGCCTGGATTGGCCGGGGCGTCGAAGAAGGTCGGCAGGTGGCCGTAGGCATAGAGCGGGCCGGCTTCGGCGAGGAACGGGAGTACGTCGACCGAGACGTCGTGGTCGAACTGACGGGTGATCACCTGGACCCAGCCCATCATCGCGTTGATGCCCTGGCCGTGGTACCGCAGCGTCGCGAGGCAGATCGGGAAGCCACGAAAAGCCTCCGGGTCGAGATCGGGGACGAGGAGCTTGTGCCCCGATGCCCAGGGATCGTCGTTGGGCTGCACCCGGACGTTGATCAGCCCGCGTTCACCCCGGACCTCGAACGGCACCGTGAGTTCTCGTCGCATCCAGTCATCCTCCCCTTGCGCATTCAAGCAATTCTCCTACGCCGGCCAAGGTTTTGGTGGGACTGACTACCGAGCCCCGCGGGGTTGTGTACCAGCGGTGACGGGAGGAAGGTGGAAGCGAGCAGCGCCTTGGGGGCAGCCTGTTCGGTGGGGGAAGCCGGCAACCGCCGGCTTCGGCTGATGCGTGGGTCTGGGGGAACGGGAAAGCGTTTCGGTCCGGGACCGTGGGTACGTGCGATTCAGATCGCGCGGCCGGTTCCGCACTGCTGTTCGCCCCTGCATCAGCAAGGGGGACAAAATGCCTAGGAAGGCCAACGGGCGAGCAGAGATGACCCACCCGGCCGACGACCAGATGCCAGGCGGGGACGGGCGAATGTCAGCGCCGGCCGCCAACGGCACGGCAAGCGACGGCATGAACAGCAATGGCCACAGCGGCGGCGCGATGTCCGGCGGCAGTGGCAGCGGTGACGCCATGACCACCGGCGGCGGTGGCGGCGACGCGATGTCCGGCGGCGGCATGACCGGCGGCGGTGGCGATCCGGGCCGCGAGAACTCTCCGCCGACCAGGCGCGTCTGCGGCGTGATGGACGTGCACCGCAGGTTGCTGAGCAGTTCGGCGGAGTACGCCGCTGCCAGGTCCGCACTGGAGAACGCGACAACGCAGTACGTGGGCCGCCAGCAACGTTTTGCCGGTATCGCGAAGATCCCCGTCGTCGTGCACGTGGTCTGGAACACCGCCGCGCAGAACATCTCGCAGGCGCAGATCGACAGCCAGATCGCCGTTCTGAACCGCGACTTCCGCGCCACCAACACCGACATCGGCTTCGTCCCCGCGCCGTACGCCGGGTTGGTCGCCGACTCCCGGATCGAGTTCTACCTGGCCACCGAGGATGCGAACGGCAACCCGACCACGGGTGTCACCAGGACCCAGACCAGCCAGGCCTCGTTCGGCACGGACGACAAGGTGAAGAAGACGGCCACGGGTGGCATCGATGCCTGGAACCCGGACAAGTTCCTGAATCTCTGGGTCTGCCAGCTCGGCGGCGGCCTGCTCGGGTACGCGCAGTTCCCGGGCGGTCCGGCGAGCACCGACGGCGTGGTGGTCCTGCACAGCGGTTTCGGCAGCAACGGTACGGCGGCGGCGCCGTTCGACCTGGGCCGGACCGCGACCCACGAGATCGGGCACTACCTGAACCTGTTCCACATCTGGGGCGACGACGGCACCGGCTGCAGTGGTAGCGACGAGGTCGCCGACACCCCGAACCAGGGCGGCCCGAACTTCGGCGTACCGACGTTCCCGAAGCTGTCCTGCGGCAACGGACCGAACGGCGACCTGTTCGTCAACTACATGGACTACACCGACGACCGCGGCATGGTGATGTTCACCAACGACCAGGTGGCGCGGATGGAGGCCTGTCTGGACACCGCCCGCCCGAACCTGAACCAGGGTTCGAACGCCGCCGCCGGTACGCCGGAGCCGGCCGGGTCGGTGCTGTCGTGGGGCGCGGACCGGCTCGACACGTTCGTCATCGGAACCGATCGCGCGATGTGGCACAAGTGGTGGGACGGCTCGAACTGGGGACCGTCGATCGGCGGTTACGAATCCTTGGGTGGTGTCTGTATGAGTGCACCGGAAGTGGCGTCCTGGGGACCGAACCGGCTCGACGCCTTCGTCCTCGGCACGGATCACGCGCTGTGGCACAAGTGGTACGACGGATCGGGCTGGAGCGGTTTCGAGTCCCTCGGCGGCGTCTGCATGAGTCCGCCACGGCTGGCGAGCTGGGGACCGAACCGGCTCGACGCCTTCGTCCTCGGCACGGATCGCGCGCTGTGGCACCAGTGGTACGACGGATCGGGCTGGAGCGGCTTCGAGTCCCTCGGCGGCGTCTGCATGAGCCCACCGGAAGTGGTTGCCTGGGGCCCCGATCGGCTGGACGTGTTCGTCCTCGGCACGGACAACGCGATCTGGCACAAGTGGTGGGACGGCTCGGCCTGGAGCGGCTTCGAGTCGCTCGGCGGGGTCTGTGTCTCTCCCCCGACCGCGGTCGCCTGGGGACCGAACCGGCTGGATCTGTTCGTCATCGGCACCGACTCCGCGCTGTACCACAAGTGGTTCGACGGGTCGTCGTGGTCGGCCGGCTGGGAGTACATGGGTGGCGTCTGCGCGAGCGCGCCGACCGTGGTCTCGTGGGGTGACGGCAGGCTCGACGTCTTCGTCATCGGCACCGATTCGGCCCTGTACCACAAGTGGTACGCCGGTGGCTGGGGACCGTCGGTCACCGACTGGGAGTACATGGGCGGTGTCTGCGTCGGTGAGCCGCGGGTCACCGCCTGGGGCTCCGACCGGCTGGACGTGTTCGTCGAGGGAACCGACGGCGGGCTCTACCACAAGTGGTGGGACGGCTCGAACTGGGGACCGTCGCTGACCGGCTACGAACCACTGGGCGGCGTGATCGCCGACTTCAAGCTGGCGCTGCCCGTCGGGGCACCGGCGGAGACCGGCCGGCAGGTGGTGATGAGCTGAACACCGCCGACCTGATCGGGCGGTGGACGAACTCCTTCGAGGAGGACCACGACGGGCTGACCGTCTACCGCCGCGACGACTTCGCCTTCCCGCCGGCCCGTGGCCGGCGGGGGGTGGAGTTCGGCCCGGACGGCGCCTTCGTCGA